>JAUILI010000129.1 GCA_030433075.1 Gammaproteobacteria bacterium
CGCCTGGCGCCTGCCCCGGGAAGTGCAGCGGCAGGAAAATCTGGCCTCCCTCTTGGCGCGCTCTGATTTCGTCACCCTGCATGTTCCGGCGCTGCCGGAAACGAAGGGGCTGATTAACCGTGAAGCCCTCGCCCAGCTCCGTCCCGGGGCCGTGCTGCTGAACTTCGCCCGGGGCCCCATCGTGGATCCGGTGGCCATTGCGGAGGCGCTGAAGGCCGGGCACCTGGCTCGCTACGTGGCAGACTTCCCTGAAACCTCCCTGCTGGGCCTTCCCGGGGCCCTTCTACTGCCGCACCTGGGGGCGAGCACGGAGGAAGCGGAAACCAATTGCGCGGTCATGGCCGCCAATCAGCTGATCGATTTTCTGGAGCACGGCAACATTCGGAACAGCGTGAATTTCCCGTCCGTGGTGCTCGAGCACGCGGCGGGCACGCGGCTGGCCGTGATTAACGAAAATCGCCCCAACCGCCTGGGTCCCGCCCTGTCCGTGTTAGCGGAACACAACCTCAACGTGATCGACATGCTGAACAAAAGCCGCGATGCGGTGGCCTACAACCTCATTGACGTAGAAGGCACGGTGACGGACGCCGTGCTCGAAGCGCTCCGGCAGGTGGACGGGGTCTTGAAGGTTTACCACTTCGGCGAGGACCGGCGCTAAGGCGCGCCCGGCCTCGCCGGGTAAGAGGGGCGCTAGCCTCGCTCAATCCCCGTGGTGACAATGGCGTTATAGGCCTCGTCGGTCAGATATTGGGGAAGGTAAACGCCACCGGCGGCTTCAATTTGGCGATGGAACGCGCGGAGGTGATTCCGTGAGCCGCGAAGCAGATTGTCGTAAACGAGAATGATGTCGTCGTTATCCACCACCTCGGCCTTTAGGGATTCGATGTCCCGAATGTCCAGCTCCTCCACCTGCGCTCCGACGTAAAGCGCATCAAGAACGGTTGCCTGACCCAGGCCGACCAGGAAGGTGTAGAGACTCTGGAGCTCCGCGTTCTCGAAGGTGCCGGGGACGTCTTCCCCAATGGGGTCGACGAGGCTGTAGCGATCAAGCAGCGCCTTTACGGCATCCGTGTGGGTCTGCTCACTGTCGGCGATGTTGTTGAAAATCGGCGTGCCGTGAACGTCAAAAAGGGCGCGATAGACATCCCGGGCCAGCTTTTCCTCCTCCCGCATGAGTAGTAGGCCGGCCGTTTCCGCATCGGAAAGGGTGCCGAGGGGAAGCGCCTCCAGCTGCGTGCTTAGCGTGTCAGCGGTGATTTGCGTGTTGCCGTCTTCCGCAACGGTGATGATGGGGTCCGCGGGAATCACGGGAGCTTCCGTTAGGCCGCCACTTCCGCCCCCGGAGCAGGCGGCAAGCAGGAGGGTGCAGCAAAGGGTGAGGGCGTTTCGGGCAAGCATGGGGCGCTCCGTCAGGGGGTGGAGCTCCATGTTAGGGGGTTGCGTTCCTTGGGCGAGGCCTAAGTGCTCAGTTGTTGATTCGGGTCAAAAGCGTTCGGGATTTAGGGCCTGGAGCATTTCCCGGTCCACCACCGGGGGGGCGCTTGTGAGGGCGCTCGCGATGATCTCTCCTCCGAGAAAGGCCGTGGTCAGCCCGGAGGAGGCATGGCCCGTGGAGACCCAGAAACCGGAGCCCAGGGCACCAAGGAGCGGGGCGCGATCCGGGGTGTTGGCGCGTAGCCCCGCGAAGTGGGTTTGGTGCGCGCCGAGATCTCGGGGCCAGCCGAGGAGCGCCGTCCACGCGCGGAGCCGCCCCTCATTGCCTTGGCGATCGTCCAGCTGCTCTGACGCATCCATCGTGCCGTGGCGATAGCTTGAGCCTACCACCCATCCCTTACCGTCAAAGAAAGCGTGGCCTCGCCCCGTAAGCAGGGGCGCCCCAACCTCGGCGGAACCGGAAAAGCGGTCGAGCTGGCCGCCAACGATTCCCGTGGGCAGGGCCAGCAGGGATTTCAGCGGAGCGCCCGCAGCAAGCACCAGCGGTGTCTCGAGGTCACCTTCCGCCCAGGCCGTGCCCGTCGGATCTCGAAGGCGCCACGCCTGCCCCGTGCCTTCCAGGGCGCTAAGCCTTACCCCGCCCTCAAGCTTTGCGCTGGAAGGCCATAGGGCGGAAAGCAGCCGGGGCAGGTGGGCGTGGCCGCTCTCCGCAAGGGCGAGGTAGGGACCCTGGGCGTCCTCCGCCAGGGAAAGGCGCGGCGCAAGCATGGGGTAGCGCGCGGCGGTTTTGCCTAGGCGCTCCGGGCGCCGAAGCTCTCCGTATTGCCGCAAGGGGGCAGGCACGAAGCCGGCCTGGGCCTGGACGCGGTGGAGCGCTAAGCGGTAGGCCATCCAGAGGAAGGGGCCCCGGGGCCCCTCATCAATGGGCAGGCGTGGATGAAGCAGGGCCCAGGGGTTCGCCGAGGCACCTCCGCCCGGCGTAGCCCCAGCTTCAAGCACCTGGGAGGACACGCCTTGCTCGGCGAGGGCCAGGGCGACGGCGGTGCCCGCGAGCCCGGCGCCGACGATGGTGACCTGGGAGGGCGGCGGTGCGGGACGGCGCCCTAGCCCCGGGGCTAGGCGGGCCACCAAAACCTCGCGTTTCTGCGGCCCGCCCTCGGCGCTTTGAGGTCCTGGAACTTTCTGGGGCTGGAAGCCGGCGGCGGCCAGGCCCTCCCGCACGGCGCGGGCGACGGTGAAGGTGCCGAGGGTCGCCCCCGGCGCGCTGGCCGTGGCCAGTAGCGAAAGGAGCTCGGGTTGCCAGAGCGCGGGACCGACCTTCGGGGCAAAGCCATCGAGGAACCAGGCATCCACCGCCGGCGCCTCGCGCTGGGCTAGCCAATCCTCCAGACCGGTCTGCGCATCCCCGAGGTAAAGGTGCAGACGCAACCGCCCCCCCTCAAGGGGGATGAGATGCCACCCCGCTAGCGGTTCAGGAAGGGCGGCGTCGAGGGTCTCCCCCAGCGCCGCGAGCCCAAGGGCGCCTCGGGCCCGGAGGCTCGCAAGAAAGCGCTGGCGGTCGGCGGGGTTAAGGGGCGCCTGCTCAAAGCTCACGTAGCTCAGGGGGCGGGGGGCCCCGGCCTCGCGCCAGGCCTCCCAGAGGAGCAAAAAATTGAGCCCCGTGCCAAAGCCCGTTTCCCCCACCCGATGCACCGGTGCCCCGTGGGGGCCGAGGCGGGCCGGTAGCGCGTTTCCAGCCAGAAATACGCTGCGACTTTCCCCGAGGGGATCCTGGCGATTGAAGTAGATGTCGCCGCTCGCTGTATCGGTGGGAATCCCGTCGTCCCAGCGGAGGGTGGGGGCCGCCAGGCCCCGGGGGTGGGGCGTCATGCGTCGCTGCGGGCCACGGGGCGGGCCGGATCCCGGATCCATTCGCTGAAGGAACCGACGTAGAGGGCGGGCAGGGCGTCACTGCAAAGACCGGCGGCGGCCATGGCCAGAAGGTTGTGGGCCGCGGTGACGCCGGACCCGCAATAGGCGATGGGCGCCTCGGGGCCGTTGAAAACCGTCTCCCAACGCGCCCGAAGGGCCGCCGGATCCTTAAAACGCCCCTCCGTCGTCAGGTTTTCGCTATGGGGGAAGCAGGCGGCCCCGGGGATGTGGCCGGCCACGGGATCAATGGGTTCCACCTCGCCCCGAAAGCGCGGAAGGGCCCGGGCGTCAATGAGGCCCGCGCCCCCGGCGTCCTGGACCCGGGCCTGCACCGTGGACAGCGTTGCGATGGGGGCTAGGGAGGGTTCCGGATGCCAAGGGGATGCGGGGTTAGGGGCAGGGGCGGGCCCGCTCTCGAGGACACCGCCGGCGCTTTCCCAGGCCGGGAGGCCTCCGTCTAGCACCCGGGCTTGCTTGTGTCCGAGGGCCGCAGCACTCCACCAGGCCCGGGCAGCGAAGGCGCCGCCGGCGTCGTCGTAGAAGACCAGCGCGCCGTCCTGAGGGATCCCCGCGGCGGCGAAGGCCTCTCGAAGCCGAGCAAGGGAGGGAAAGGGGTGGCGTCCGGTGCGGGTCAAATCAATGGGGCCGGAGAGATCGACCTCAAGGTCTAGAAAGCGAGCCCCGGGTAGGCGGTGGTCGGCGTAAGCGCGACGCCCTGCGGCGGGATCGTCCAAGCGGAAGCGACAGTCGACGAAGCACAGGCCTTGCGCCCCTTCGAGGGCTTCGGCGGCGGTGATGAGGGGCTCACGAAGGGTCTGCATGGGGCGACTCACTGGCAGAAATAGGGCGCAAGCATGGCCTCGGGCCGGGGGCGCTGGCAAGAAAAGGGAGGCGCTCATGGCCAGGGCCCGCGGTAGCGCCGCGGGGCCGAGGGTGCCAAAATGAAGGCCGGGTCACGTGTTACTACGCAGGAGTAAAGCGAACTATGGGACTGGACGGTCTATTGCACCTCAGCCTTTGGCAAATGGTTGTCGCAACCTTGGTGCTTACCCACATCACCATTGTTTCCGTGACGGTGTATCTGCACCGCTTTTCTGCCCACCGGGCCCTAGAGCTGAGCCCCGTGCTTCAGCACTTCTTCCGCTTCTGGCTCTGGCTGACCACGGGCATGGGGACGCGGGAGTGGACGGCGATCCACCGGAAGCACCACGCCCTCTGTGAGACGGAAGACGATCCGCACAGCCCGCAGGTGCTGGGGTTGAAGAAGGTGCTGCTCGAGGGTGCCGAGCTCTACAAATACGGCAAAACGCCGGAAACCATTGAGCGCTACGGCCGGGGCTGCCCCGACGATTGGATCGAGCGCAACGTTTATCGCCACAACACCTACGGCATCGTCCTCATGCTATTCGCCGACCTGCTCCTCTTTGGGGTTTACGGGATCACCATCTGGGCCGTGCAAATGCTTTGGATTCCCGTGCTCGCCGCCGGCGTGATCAACGGCATTGGCCATTACTACGGCTATCGGAACTACGAGTGCGGCGATGCGGCCACCAACATCGTGCCCTGGGGCATTTTGATCGGTGGGGAAGAGCTGCATAACAACCACCACACCTATCCGAATTCCGCGAAGCTGTCCCAGAAGTGGTACGAGTTCGATATGGGGTGGTTCTGGATTCGCCTGTTCCAGGTCTTTGGTCTGGCCAAGCCCCGGAGCACGGGGCCGCAAACGGTCCGCGATCCGGCCAAGGCGGCCCTGGACTTCGACGCAGCCCGGGCCCTTGTCCACGACCGCTTCCGGGTCATGGAGCGCTTCGCGAAGCAAGTGGTAAGCCCCACGGTGGCCTCGGAAGGGGGCAGCGCCGGGAAAGCGCTTCGGCGCCTCATGGTCCGGGAGACCTCCCTCGTTTCCACGGAAGAACAGGCACGGCTCGAGGCGCTGTTGGCTCAGCACCCGACGCTCAAGACGGTCTACGAGATGCGCCTTGCGCTGCAGCAGGTTTGGCAGCGCCGGGGGGAATCGAAGGAGGCCATGCTCGATGCGCTGAAGGACTGGGTCGCCCGGGCCGAAGCGTCCGGCATTGCCGCCCTTCGGGACTTCGCCGACGAGTTCAAGTCCTACGCCCTACCGCGCGCCGCCTAGGGCGCGCGAGTTCTGGTGGGCGCCCCTAGCGGGCGCCCCCATATCCTCACTACATCCGCTGAACCACGGGAATGCCCAGGAGCTCGAGTCCCTGGCGTAGCGTTTCGCCGCAGCAATGCGCGAGCGCTAGGCGCTGGTCTCGGAGGCTTTCCTCGGGCGCGCTGAGCACCGGGCAGTGCTCGTAGAAGGCCGTGAAGGCCGTGGCGACCTCATAAAGGTGCGTA
>JAUILI010000023.1 GCA_030433075.1 Gammaproteobacteria bacterium
GCGCCTATCGCGCGCCGACCCGGGTCCGGGTAGAGGCCCTTCGCCTGGATCGCTTCGATTTCGAGGCGGAGCAAGATATTTCCGAAGAGGCGGTGCTCGCGGCTTACGAACGCGAGAAGGCCGCCTTCGAGGGGCAGGAGCAACGGGAAGCGGCCCATATTCTTCTCGCGGAGACGGACGATCGGGACTTGGCTGCGGCACGGGCCTTGGCGGAAACGCTTCTGGCGCGCCTTGAGGCCGGGGAGGACTTCGCGGCGCTGGCCGAAGAATTTTCCGATGACCCGGGCTCTGCGAGCGATGGGGGTCGGCTCGGAGCGGCGGCTCGAGGGACCTTTGTGGGGCCCTTCGAGGAGGCGCTCTTTTCCATGGTTCCCGGCGAGCTTCGAGGCCCCGTGGAAACGGAGTTCGGCGTTCACATCCTCCGGCTTGATAACGTCTTTACCACGGAGCTTCCGAGCTTCGATGAGCTGGCCTTCTCCCTTCGGGAACGGCTCCGGACCGAAGCGGCGGAAGCCGCCTTCGCCGAAGCCAAGGCTAAGCTCGAGGTGCTGGCCTACGAGGCTCCGGATCTCACCGAGCCCGCGGAAGCCCTGGGGCTCACCCTGGAGCGCCCTGAGCCCTTTTCTCGGGAGGGTGGCGAGGGCATTTTCGCCACCGCCGCCGTGCGAGAAGCGGCCTTTTCCGCCGAGGTGCGGGAAGAGGGCTACAACAGCGAGGTGCTCGAACCTCGGGAGGGCCTGGCCGTCGTCCTTCGGGTCATCGAAGAGATTCCAGCCCGCGATCAAACGCTGGAGGAAGTCCGTGAAGACGTGACCCAGGCGTTCATCGCGGAGGCTTCCGCGCGCTTGGCTGAGGACGCGGCCCAGGCGGTGCTGGACGAACTTGAAGCCGGGACCTCAATCTTTGAGGTGACCCAGGCCGAGGGTCGGGAGTGGGTTCGGGAAGAAGGGCTGCTGCGCACAAACACGGAACTTCCTCCGGCGCTCCGGGATGCGGCCTTCCGCCTCGCGCCGCCCACGGCGGAGGAGCTCCGCCGCTTGGATAGGGTGAGCCTTCCCAGCGGAGAGCAGCTGGTGCTGATCCTTACCGATGTGCGGCCCGGGAACTACGACGCCCTGAGCGAAGAGCAGAAAACGTCGCTGCGCGCGCAGCTGGCGCAGCGAAGCCAGGGCGTGGACTTCACGGCCTTCCGTGCGGCCCTCGCCCGGGACTTTCCCATCAAGCGAAGCCGATCGAATATGACGGAGTTGCCCTAGAACGGGATCCCCGCGCCCCAGGTGGGGCGCGGCGTGCTTAGTTGACCGCGGTGACCGCGACGAAGAGGGTCAGCGGTTGCCCCGGTTGCAGATACGCTTTCGGGTCCAAGGCATTCCAGCCAACGATGTCGGCCACGGTCACTCGATAGCGCTTAGCAATCCGCGCAAGGGAGTCCCCCTCTCGAACGCGATAGGCGACCCGGCGGGATACGGCGCTGCGCTTCGGCGGCAGGGCTTCCAAGGCCGTGGGAGCGGGGCCTTCCTGGTACACCACGAGCGATCGGCCCACGCGGAGCACATCCCGCTCCCGCATGCCATTCCATCGGGCCAAATTGGCCGTGCTGGTGCCGTAGGCTCGGGCCAGCGTCCAGAGGCTATCCCCGGGGCGAACGGTGACCTCAAAGCGCGTGCCGCGCCCTACGGCGGGGGCTGTGCGCTGCTCGCGTTGATCGGCGCTCAGGGCGTAGCGCTCTTCCGTCGCGCTGGCCCGGGGCACGAGAAGCGCATCTCCGGCGCGAATGATGTTGCCTCGAAGCTGGTTGGCCCGGCGGAGGGCTTCCACGCTGCTGTGATAGCGGGCTGCGATGACGGAAAGGGACTCTCCTTCCCGGATGATATGCCGCACCCAGGCCACGCGCTCAGAGGGATCAAGGGAAGCAAGACCCGTACGGAAGGCCTCAGCCTTGTCCTGGGGAAGGAGCAGTCGGTGAGGGCCATCGGGATGGGTGGACCAGCGATTGAGCGCGGGGTTTAAGCGGTAGAGCGTTTCCATGTCCATGCCCGCGAGGTCTGCGGCGCGGGCAAGGTCGAGCTGGCCCCCGGTCTCCACCACGGCGAACTGCGGCGCATTGGGGAGGGGATGAAGGGCGAGCTCATAGGCCTCCGGATTCCGCACTAGCCGGGCAATCGCTAGCAGTTTGGGGACGTAGGCTTCCGTTTCCCGGGGGAGGTCCAGGGAGAAGAAATCGAGGGGTTTGCCGCGGCGCTGGTTGCGCCGCTGGGCCTTGCGGACATTGCCGGAACCCGAGTTGTAGGCGGCCAGCGCCAGCAGCCAATCCCCTTCGAACAGTCCGTGCATATCCTCAAGGAAGGTGTAGGCGGCCTCCGTAGCCTTCAATACGTCCCGGCGCTCATCGTGCCACCAATCTTGCTGGAGGCCGTAGAGGCGGCCCGTGGCCGGCATGAACTGCCACAGCCCGGAGGCCCGGGCGGGGGAGAAGGCGAAGGGATCAAAGGCGCTTTCCACCACGGGAAGAAGCGCCAGTTCCAAGGGAAGACCCCGGTGCTCGGCCTCGGTGACGGCGAAATGCAGATAGGGCTCGGCGCGGGTAAAGGTTCGCTCTAGGTAATCGGGGTGGCGCGCGAACCAGTTCAGCTCAGTGGTGATTCGCGGATGGTGAAGTTCCGGGAGGGCATAGCCCCGCCGGAGACGTTCCCATAGATCCGCCGGCGGTAGGGGCTCGGGGGCGTAGGGCACCAGCTCATAGCTGAGGCTTGGAGAAAGGGTCGGCGCCAGCTGAAGCTGGGGGGTGTCGCTTTCCGGGGGTAGGGTGCTGCACCCCCCCAGGGTTAGGAGGGCGCCAAGGCCCAGGCCGGCGGCGCGCATTTAGAAGCGGTCCTTCCAGCTGCGCAGGGCCGCGAAGCACGCACTCGGCTCAGCGGTTTCAAGATGCGCATCCTGCGCCGCCAGGGCCTGACGTACCCCAGGCGCTTCCGTCCGCAGGAAGGGGTTGGTGGCCCGCTCAAGGGCGATGGTTGTGGGGACGGTCGGCGTTCCCGCTGCGCGCAGCGCCTCGGCCTCATCTATGCGGGCGAGGAGGGCAGCGTTGTCCGGTTCCACGGCCTTGGCAAAGCGGAGGTTAGCCAGGGTGTATTCGTGGGCGCAGTAGACCGCGGTGTCCCCGGGAAGCGCGGCTAGTCGAGCCAGACTCCCATGCATTTGGGGTGCCGTTCCTTCAAACATTCTTCCGCAGCCCCCGGCGAAAAGCGTGTCGCCGCAAAAGAGCAGCCCAGCCTCGGCGCTGTAATAGGCAATGTGGTCCAGGGTATGGCCCGGAACGGTCAATACGGTAAAGGAAGTGCTTCCGAGCGTTAGGGTGGCGCCATCCTCCAAGGGATCGGTGATGCCCTCGAAGGGGCTGTGGGCAGGGCCGTAGATGGGACAGCCGTACCCTTCCGCCAGCTGGAGCGCCCCCCCGGTATGATCAAAGTGGTGATGGGTGATGAGCACCCCGGAAAGGGTCAGCTCACGGACCTCGAGGGCCGCTTCTATGGGGGCAGGATCCCCGGGATCAACGACCCAGGCCCGGCGCGCATCGTCGTGGAGTAGCCACAGATAGTTGTCCTGAAATGCCGGGACGGCTAAAACGTCCATGGAAACCCCCTGTCGGGCGCGGAAAACCCCGTATGATAGGGAAGCTTGACCAGGGACTCTAGACGCAATTCACGAGGCTGACATGTGCGCCCTTCGCTTTGAAACGGCCTTCGATGCCCCCCGAGCCAGTCAAACGGCCCGTTTTTTTGCCTCCCCCATGGGGCAACGGTTAGAAAAAGCGGAGCTTGCAGCGCTTCGGGAGCGCCTGTCGGGCTGCGCCGGCGCCCGCGCCCTGGTGCTCACCGCCGGCGTGGATGAGCGCCTTGCGGACGCGTTGCCCGTGGCGCGGCGCCACATCGTTCGCTTAAGCGCTGCGGAGGATGTGCTTCCCGCCCGCCGCCGTGCGATCAGCAGCGGGGCTATTACGGTGGCCGATCCCGCGAACCTTCCCTTTGAGACCGACGCCTTTGACGTGGTGGTGGCCGTTCACGGGCTGGACCTCGCCGATCGGCCCCAGCAGGCCCTTCGCGAGCTCAGCCGGGTGCTCGCCCCGGGGGGGCGGCTCCTCATGACCGGCTTCAACCCCTGGAGTAGCTGGGGCTTACGTCGATTCCTGACGCCGCGGCAAGCCCCCTGGAACAATCACTTCCTCGGCGCACGGCGCATTGGGGACTGGTTGTCGGTGCTCGATTTCACCCTGGGCGATCTCAGCTATGTCCATTATCGCCTCCCCGAGCCCTGGGGCTGGGGGGGCTGGGAACACCCGAAGCTCAAGGGTCTTAAGGCTTGGCTTCAGCCGCCTCTGGGGGCGGCCTGGGTGCTGAAGGCGCGGCATGCGCCGGCCCTAGCCCTCCCCGAAGCGCGCCTCCTGCGGCGGGGCCGGCGAGCCGTGGCGGGAACGCCCAGCGCCGCTCGACAATCGGGTTCCATCCTGCGCTTTCCGGAAAACGATGACCGCGCCCGTTGAGCTTTGGACCGACGGCGCCTGCCGGGGAAACCCAGGCCCCGGGGGCTGGGGCGCGGTGCTGCGCTATGGTGGCCGGGAAAAGCACCTCTGGGGGGGTGCCCCGGATACGACCAACAATCGCATGGAGCTGACCGGCGCCCTCGAGGGCTTGCGGGCGCTTCAGCGTCCCGTCGCCGTTCGCCTTCACACCGATTCGGTCTACGTGCTGAAGGGCATGACTGAATGGGTGGCGGGGTGGGAAAAGCGAGGCTGGCGCACGGCCGCTAAGAAGCCCGTGCTGAACGTGGATTTATGGCAAGCCTTGGTGGTTGCGGCGGAGCCCCATCGCATTGAATGGGTATGGGTGAAGGGACACAGCGGCGATCCTGGCAACGAGTTGGCAGACGCGCTGGCCAATCGGGGGGTGGACGCCTTCGCCCTCCTTGGGCAAACGGGACAGGACGAAGCGGTGGTGAGCGCATGAGGCAGGTGGTTCTTGATACGGAAACAACGGGGCTTGAGCCCGAGGCGGGCCATCGCATTATTGAAATCGGGGCGGTGGAGATCGTGGGGCGGCGCCTCACGGGGCGCCACTTCCATCAGTATTTGAACCCTGATCGGGCCATCGACGAGGGCGCCCAGGCGGTGCACGGGCTGACGGCGGAGTTTTTGGCAGACAAGCCCCGCTTTGCCGATATCGCCGAGCCGCTCCAGGCATTTCTCAGCGGCGCCGAGGTGATCATCCACAATGCCCCCTTCGACGTGGGCTTCTTGGATGCGGAGTGGCGGCGCCTTTCCCAGGGACCGGAGAACACTGCTTCTCTCTGCGAGATTACCGACTCCCTCACTCTCGCTCGGCGTCTCCATCCCGGGCAGAAAAACAGCCTTGATGCGCTGTGCCGCCGCTATGACATCGATAACACGGAGCGGACGCTCCACGGCGCACTCCTCGATGCGGAGCTTCTAGCGGACGTATTCCTAGCCATGACCGGGGGGCAGACCGCGCTCGGCCTTGGGGCAGAGGATGGGGAAGGGGCAGGGAGTACGCGGGAGGTGACCCTCGCGGCGCCAAAGCAATGGCCGAAGACGCCTCGAGCAGCCCTTTCCCCCGAAGCGGAGGCGGCGCACCACGCCTATCTAGAAGCTCTGGAGAAGGCGGCGGGTGCGCCGCCCCTGTGGCTTCGAGATCCCGCCTAGAGCAGGTACTGTACGGCAAGGAAGCCCGTAATCCCCATGCTGATGGTGTAGGGCAGAGCCATCACCACCATGCGCACGTAGGACAGGCGAATCAGCGGGGCGATCGAGGAAGTCAGCAAGAACAGAAACGCCGCCTGCCCGTTGGGCGTGGCCACGGAGGGAATGTTCGTTCCCGTGTTAATGGCCACGGTGAGCTTATCGAAGTGCTCCCGCCCGATCGTGCCGGCATCCAGCGCCTGCTTCACCTCATTGATGTAGACCGTGGCGACAAAGACGTTGTCGCTAATGGCAGAGAGCAAGCCGTTGGCGATAAAGAAGAGCCCCGGCTGGAGGCTTTCCTTCTGGGCAAGCACCCAGCTGATCACGGGAGAGAAGAGGTGCTGGTCATGGATGACGGCGACCACGCTGAAAAACACCACGAGAAGCGCCGTGAAGGGCAGGGCTTCCTCGAAGGCTTTGCCCAGCTGGTGCTCCTCGATCACGCCGTTAAAGGCGGTCTGAATCACAATCACCATGAGGCCAATGAGGCCCACTTCGGCCCAGTGCATGGCCAGTGCAACGATGAGGATGATGGCCGCCGCGCCTTGGATGAAGAGCCGAGCAACCTGCGAAGGGGTGCGGCGCTTCGTTTCCTCGGCGTCGTAGTCCTCGAGGATCTTCCGCACCGGCGCCGGGAGCTTCGCGCCATAGCCGAAGGCGCCGGTTAGCTCGAGAGCGAGGCAGGTCACGAGCCCCACCGCGAGCACGGGCATGGTGACCGGCGCCATGCGCACGAAGAACTCCACGAATTCCCAGCCGGCCTTCCCCGCAATGAGTAAGTTTTGCGGCTCGCCCACGGTGGTGCAAACCCCGCCGAGGGCCGTGCCGACGGCCGCGTGCATCATGAGCGAGCGAAGGAAGCTGCGGAAATCGTCGAGATCCTCCCGATGCATTTCCCCCACTTCATGGTCCGAGCCGTAATCGTGGTCGTGATGAAAGCCCTTCCCCGACGCGACCTTGTGATAGATCGAGTAGAACCCCACGGCAACGGAGATCACCACCGCGGTAACCGTGAGGGCGTCGAGGAAGGCGGAGAGGAACGCCGCGGAAATGGAGAACATGAAGGACAGGAGCATCTTCGAGCGAATGCCAAGGAGGATCTTCGTAAAAAGGAAGAGCAGCAGTTCGCGCATAAAGTAGATGCCCGCCACCATAAACATAAGCAGCAGGATGACCGGGAAGTTGGCAAAGACTTCCGTGCGGATGCTCTCCGTATTGGTCATGCCAATCAGGACCGCTTCCAGCGCGAGGAGCCCGCCGGGCTGTAGGGGATAGCAGCGCAGGGCCATGGCCAGGGTGAAGATGAACTCCACCACCAAAATCCAGCCCGTGACGAAGGGGCCCGCGACAAAAAAGGCCACGGGGTTCAGGACCAAAAACGCCAGCAAGGTTTGCTTGTACCAGTCGGGGGCGCTCCCGAGGAAATTCCGCCAGAGGGCTTGCGTCACGCTGACTCCTAAAACAAATCAAAGGGGGGGCTGCGCAAAACGCCTTGGACCCTACCTGATTTCCCGTTGCGCTTAAAGGAATTAACTGCGGGGTTTTGGTGGAAAAAGAAGACCCAGCTGGAGGGCCATGATGAGGTGCCCATCGCTTCGCACTTCCCCGGCCATGAAGGCCTCCATGGGATTGGCCTTGCCCTCCAAAATGGCGAAGGCGAGCTCGAGGGAGGGGTAGTAGAAGCGCACGCGGGGGCAGCCAAAATCCGGGGCTTCTCCAAGGCCAAGGGTCAGGGCGCCCCGTTCCACCGCCAGATAAAAGGCTGGGTTTTCGGCAATGACCACCTGGTAGAGGCGATGCATCTCGGCGCTGGCCTCGCTGCGAAAATGGGGGCGCAGCCGGGCCTCAAGGGCTTCAAGGGTGAGATCAAGCATGGGGGGCTCCAAGGACGTCGGGAGCGATGCTACCCCGGAGACGGGCGCCGGGGGAACGTCCCTGGACGCCCCGGGGAGGGAGGGGTACATTCCCGCGGCTGATCCGGCTGCGGGGCGTTCCCCCGCGGCGTGGGCCTGAGTTCTAGGGAAAGGAGCCTTTGGTGGCAGAGTTTTTGTCGGAGTACGGACTGTTTTTGGCGAAAAGCCTGACCTTTTTGCTGGTGGCTTTGGTGCTGCTATCGGCCATGGCCGGCCTTGCCCTCCGCAATCGCCGGGGGACGCAGGAAGGGGCTATCGAGGTGAAGCGCTTGAACGATCGCTTCGATGACCTTCGCCTTTCCGTGCAAAGCGCCGTGCTCGATGACGCCAGCTTTAAGAAACAGCAAAAAGCCGAAAAGAAGGCGCGCAAGGCTCGGGATAAAAAAGGCGCCGGGGACGACCGGGAACGGCCGCGCCTGTTTGTGCTCGATTTTCTCGGTGACCTGGAGGCCTCGGCGGTGGAAGCACTGCGGGAAGAGGTCAGCGCCGTGCTCCTCGAGGCGCGAAAGGGGGATGAGGTGGTGCTTCGCCTCGAGTCCCCTGGGGGTATGGTTCATAGCTATGGTCTCGCGGCCTCCCAGGTGGAGCGGCTCCGAGCCAAGGAAGGGCTAACGGTGACGGTCTGCGTGGATCGCGTCGCCGCGAGCGGGGGCTATCTCATGGCCGCTCTGGGGCATCAAATTCTTGCGGCCCCCTTTGCCATTTTGGGGAGCATTGGGGTGGTCGCGCAGGTGCCCAACGTGCATCGGCTGCTTAAGAAGAATGACGTGGACGTGGAAGTGCTCACGGCGGGGGAATACAAACGCACCCTCACCGTGCTCGGGGAGAACACGGAGCAGGGGCGGAAAAAGTTCCTTGAGGAGCTTGAGGATGTGCATCGGCTCTTTAAGGCCTCCGTGCAGGCTGCCCGGCCAAGCCTCAGCGTCGAGGCCGTCGCCACGGGAGAAAGCTGGTTCGGCACCGATGCGCTGGCCCGGGGCCTCTGTGATCAGCTTGAGACCAGCGATAGCTATCTGCTGCGCCGCGCTGACGACGCGGAGCTGTTCGAGGTGCGCTGGTCCGTGCCCCAAAGTCCCCTCGATCGCTTACTGCAGGGGGCTCAAGGCACCGTGAATCGCGCCGTGGACGGCGCCTTGAGCCGGGTGCTGAACCGCAGCAGCTGGCTTCGCTAATCGCTTTACAAGGAGAGAGTGCTATGGGGACCTACCGCGCAATGGTGGTGCATCGGGAAGGGGACGCGCTGGTGCGCCGCCTAGAAACGCTCAATTCGGACGATTTGCCTGCGGGCGAGGTCCTTATCGAAGTTCACTACTCTTCGCTTAACTACAAGGACGGCCTGTCCGCCACGGGCAACCCCGGTGTCACCCGCGCCTTCCCCCACACCCCGGGCATCGACGCGGCGGGGGTGGTTCTCGAGAGCGCTGTTCCCGAATTCTCCCCCGGGGATGAGGTCATCGTCATCGGCTTCGACCTAGGTATGGGTACCGCTGGGGGCTTCGGAGAGCGCATCCGGGTGCCCGCCGGCTGGGTGGTGCCACGCCCGGAAGGCCTGTCGCTGCGGGCCTCCATGGCCCTGGGGACGGCGGGCTTCACCGCAGCGGAGTGCGTAGACAAGCTCGAACGCATGGGCGGGCTTAATCCCGCGCAGGGTCCCGTGCTGGTCACGGGGGCCACGGGGGGCGTCGGCTCCGTGGCGGTCATGCTCCTGTCCCAGCTCGGCTACGAGGTGGTGGCGGTGACCGGGAAGGCCGACAAGACCGAGTGGTTAAAAGGGCTCGGGGCCTCCGAGGTGCTGAGCCGGGAAGCCCTGGCGGAAGGCGCAGGAAAGCCGCTTCTGGCGGAGCGCTACGCCGGCGCCGTGGATACGGTGGGGGGAGAGCTGCTCTTCAATGCGGTGAAGTCCCTGCGCTATGGCGGTTCCCTTGCCGCCTGCGGCCTTGTGGCGTCCCCGGCCATTCCCGCCACCGTGCTGCCCTTTATCCTGCGCCACGTGAATCTTCTCGGCATCGATTCGGTGCAGTGGCCCCTGGCGGAAAAGACGCGCCTTTGGGGGCGGCTGGCGAAGGAGTGGCAGCTCCCGGCGCTGGAAACGCTTGTGGAGCCCCTGAGCCTTGAAAGCCTGTCCGATGCGCTAGACCGCATCCTGGCCGGGGACATGGTGGGTCGGGGCCTCCTGATCCACAGCGCCGCAGCCTAGGCCCCGGGCGCTGGGGGGAGGCGCTAGCGTCGCCGGAGGCGCTCATCGAGGGCGATGGGCGTCGGGTAGCGCAGCACCACCACGTAGGACGAGAGAATAAAAGTCAGCACCGCCACCGTTTGGATGGTGGTGATGGCCCCTTCCGACAGCAACGATGCCTGCCCCGCCAATAGCACCAGCAGCAAAGAGAATTCGCTGATCTGCCCCAGGCGAAAGCCCACTTCCCAGGCGAGCGATCCTTGCTCCTTAAATTGATCTAGAAGCACGCGATAGATGACGGGCTTGGCAAGAAGCACGAGCGCCGAGAAGGCCAGAGCGGGCAAGAGAATAGAGGGAACGAGGGCGAGGTTCAGGCCTGCCCCCACGGTGAAGAAAAACAACACGAGGAAGAAGTCCCGGAGTGGCCTTAGAGCCTCCGCGAGGAAGAGGGCAATGGGGCTGGTGGCGAGGGTAACCCCAGCCACGAAGGCGCCAAGCTCTAGGGAAAGGCCCAGGACCTCAGCCATTTGCGCAAGGCCTAGGCACCAGCCGACGGCAAGCAGGAAGACGTATTCCTGAATCACGTCAAAGCGGGCGATTAGTGGCAGCAGGATAAAGCGAACCCCCGCTGCAGCTGCCGCAAGGAGCGCCGGCAGCGCGATCACCGTTACCCAAAGGGGCTTCGTCTCGCCGATCCCGGGGGCGAAATGGGCGAGGCCCACCAGGGCCAGAATGGCCAGGCAGTCCTGAAGGAGGAGCAAGCTCACCACCAGTTCCCCAATGTGGCGGTGGTGCAGGGCCGTGGTGGGGAGGAGCTTTATGCCGATAATGGTGGAAGAGAAGCTGATCGCCAGGCCCATGAGCAGGGCATCCTGGAGGGAGAAAGCGAAGGCCAGGGCGAGGGCGATTCCCAGGGCGAGAAAGAGGGCGGAGCTCAGAAGGCCCACCCAAAGCGATTCCCGAAGCACCACCAGGAGCTTCCGGGGCTGCATCTCAAGGCCGAGCAAAAACAGCAGAAAGATGATGCCGATCTCTCCGATGGCGCGGAGCTGCGCTCCGTCGGTCACCCAGCCCAAGCCGTAGGGACCGAGCAGCGCACCGAGGGCCAGGTAGGCGACGATCATCGGTTGGCGGGTGAACAGGGCGGCCGTGGCCAAGGCTGCGGCGCCAGAGAAGATCCAGAAGAACGCTGACAGAAGCTGGTGATCCATGGCCCGGCCCCAAGAAAAGTGCCTTTATGCCCGCCCAGCGTAGCAAGTTGGCGCCGTTGGCACTAAAATTCGCCCGCGCTTAACCAGAGGAGAGCATCATGAGCGACGGGGCAGATCAGCAGAACAGTGGTTTCTGGCCGGACAGTAAAGCTGACACGGTCGGTGCCTTGGTGGTTTTCCTAGCCCTCACCGCCGGTGTGCTGTGGTTCGTTGTTAACGGCTAGGCCCTGCGCCGAAAGCCTCCGCGAGAGCGCCCCGGAGCTCAGGCTCCAGCGGCGCTCAGCACGAAGCGGACAATCATCACCAGCGTCCCCACAAAGAGGGCGGTGAAAATGAGGCCCGCCACAATAAAGGGCCCCGCTGACCCGTGCTTGAAGTCCCGCTCCTTGTTCGCCTTCGACTGCACCCCTATGGCCGCAGCTAGGGTGCTCATGACCACGGTAAGAAACGTCAGGGATCCCGGCTCCTGATCGTCCTGCGGGTCCTTCGGGCCCTCTTCGGGCTTTGCGTCCATCATGCGGTTTTCCCCCTGCCTGCTAAGCGACATCTCGATTTCGGGGATCATAGCCTAGGTTCGGGGCGAGCCACTGCTCTGCTGCTTCGAGGGTCCAGCCTTTACGCGCTGCGTAGTCAGCCACCTGATCCCTTTGAATCTTGCCGACGCCGAAATAGCGCGCTTCCGGGTGAGCAAAATACCAGCCCGAGACGCTGGCCGCGGGGGCCATGGCGAAGCTTTCCGTCAGGGCGAGGCCCTGGGCTTCCGCATCCAGTAAGGCGAACAGCGTGGCCTTTTCCGTGTGGTCCGGGCAGGCGGGGTAGCCCGGCGCCGGACGGATGCCTCGATAGGCCTCTCGAATGAGGGCCTCTTTCTCCAACTGCTCCTCCGGGGCGTAGCCCCAGAATTCCGTGCGGACTCGCTCATGGAGCCGCTCCGCGAGGGCTTCCGCGAGCCGATCCATGAGCGCCTTGAAGAGGATACTCTGGTAATCGTCGTGGTCCGCTTCGAAGGCGTCGAGGCGCGCCTGGGCCCCAAGCCCCGCGGTTACGGCGAAGCCGCCCACCCAATCCCCCTCGGGGGCGACGTAGTCGGCGAGGCTCAGGTTGGCGCTGCCGTCGGGTTTGATGGTTTGTTGGCGAAGGAAATGGAGCGTGGCCAGCGTTTCCGTGCGGCTTTCGTTCCCATACAGGTTCACATCGTCGCGCCCGGCCCGGGCAGCGGGCCAGAAGCCAAAAATCGCCCGCGCTTCCACCCACCGCTCCTCGACGATGCGCTTCAGCATGGCCTGGGCATCGGCGAAGAGCTGGGTGGCAGCCTCGCCGACCACCTCATCGGTGAGGATGGCGGGGAATTTGCCCGCGAGCTCCCAGGTCATAAAGAAGGGCGTCCAGTCGATGTAGTCGACCAGATCTTCCAGGGGGTAGGGGGCAAGCACCTGCACCCCGGGCTGGCGCGGGGGGGGCGCCGGTGCCGCTGCGAGGGGCGCCGGCAGGGCCTTTAGGGCGTCGAAATCGTGCCAGCGCTGGTTGGGGCGCCGTCCCGCCTGGCGCGCCCGAACCTGGGTGTACTCCTCATCCAGGCTCGCAAGGAAGGTGGGGCGCTGCTGCTCGCTCAGCAGCGCGCTGGCCACGCCGACGCTGCGCGAGGCATCGGTGACGTAGACCACGGGGCCGTCATAGACGGGGGCGATTTTTACCGCCGTATGCGCCTTAGAGGTGGTGGCGCCCCCGATCAAAAGGGGGGTCTTGAAGCCCAGGCGCTGCATCTCCGCGGCCACATTCACCATCTCGTCGAGGGACGGCGTGATCAGCCCAGAGAGGCCGATGAGGTCGGCGTTCACTTCCTTCGCCTTTTCCAGAATCTTCGCCGTGGGCACCATTACGCCGAGGTCGATCACCTCGAAGTTGTTGCACTGGAGCACCACGGCCACGATATTTTTCCCAATGTCGTGCACATCGCCTTTAACCGTGGCGATGACCATGGTGCCCTTGCTTTCCTTCTTCCCATCCTGGGCGGCCTCAATAAAGGGAATGAGGTGGGCGACGGCCTGCTTCATCACCCGAGCGCTCTTGACCACCTGGGGCAGGAACATCTTCCCTTCCCCGAAAAGGTCCCCCACGACGTTCATGCCGTCCATGAGGGGCCCCTCGATGACCGAGAGGGGGTGATCGACGGTGAGGCGCGCTTCTTCCGTATCCTCCACGATGTACTGGTTTAGGCCTTTCACCAGCGCATGGCGGAGCCGCTCGGCGACCGGCGCCTCGCGCCAGCTCAAGTCCTCTTCCCGGCCCTTGCCCCCCTGGCCCGAAAACTGGTCCGCGACCTCAAGGAGCCGCTCCGTGGCATCGGGGCGGCGATTCAGCACCAGATCCTCGGCGCGCTCTCGGAGCGCCGGGGGGATGTCCTCGTAGATGGCGAGCTGCCCCGCGTTCACGATGCCCATGCGCAGCCCCGCCTTGACGGCGTGGTAGAGGAACACGGCATGAATCGCTTCCCGCACCGGATCGTTGCCCCGAAAGGAGAAGGACACGTTGGATACGCCACCGGAGGTGAGGGCGTGGGGGAGGGTGTCCTTGATCCAGCGGCAGGCGTCGATTAAGTCCACGGCGTAGTTATTGTGCTCTTCGATCCCCGTGCCGATGGCGAAGATGTTGGGGTCGAAGATGATGTCTTCTGCCGGGAAGCCCGCCGTTTCCGTCAGCAATGCGTAGGAGCGGGCGCAGATCTCCGTTTTCCGCGCCAAGGTGTCCGCCTGCCCCTGTTCATCGAAGGCCATGACGATGACCGCGGCGCCGTAGCGCCGGGCCAGCCGGGCCTGTTCGAGGAAGGGTTCGGGGCCTTCCTTCAAGCTGATGGAATTGACGATGGGCTTGCCCTGGGTGCACTTGAGGCCGGCCTCGAGGACGCTCCACTTCGAGGAGTCGAGCATGAGGGGCACCCGGGCGATGTCCGGTTCCGCCGCCAGAAGATTCAGGAAGCGCACCATGGCGGCTTCCGAGTCGAGCATGCCCTCGTCCATGTTGATATCGATGATCTGGGCGCCGTTTTCGACCTGCTGCCGGGCCACGGCCAGGGCTTCGTCGTAGCGCTCCTCGCGAATCAGGCGGGCGAAGCGCCGGGAGCCGGTGACGTTGGTGCGCTCCCCGACGTTGATGAAGAGCGATTCCCCATCCACGGTGAAGGGCTCGAGGCCCGCAAGGCGCAGGGCCGGGGGGCGCTTAGGAATGGCCCGGGGGGGAAGCCCCTGGACGGCCTCGGCGATGGCCCGGATGTGCTCGGGGGTCGTTCCGCAGCAGCCGCCGAGCAGGTTGACGAGGCCGCTTTGGGCAAACTCCGCCACCACCTTGGCCATGGCTTCGGGGCTTTGGTCATACTCCCCGAATTCGTTGGGGAGCCCTGCATTGGGGTAAGCGCTGACGGCGACATCGGCGATCTGGCTCAGAATGGCTACGTACTGCCGCAGTTCCTCCGCGCCGAGGGCGCAGTTCAGACCAATGGCCAGGGGCTTGGCGTGGCGCAGGGCGGCCCAGAAGGCTTCCGTGGTCTGCCCGGATAGGGTGCGCCCGGAAGCGTCCGTAATGGTCCCGGACAAGATCAAGGGGAGGGTGACGCCGCTTTTCTCGAAGGCGTTTTCCACGGCGAAGATCGCCGCCTTGGCGTTCAGCGTATCGAAAATCGTTTCGATGAGGATGAGATCCACGCCGCCCTCGATCAGGGCAAGGGCGGCCTCCTCGTAGGCTTCCACCAGCTGGTCGAAGTTGATGTTTCGAAAGCCCGGATCGTTGACGTCCGGCGATAGGCTCGCGGTGCGATTGGTGGGGCCCAGGGCGCCGGCCACCCAGCACGGGCGTCCTGCGGCGTCGGCGGCCTCCCGAGCAATGCGCGCTGCCTCAAAATTCAGGCGCGGTACCTCATCCTCCAAACCGTAGTCAGCTTGTGCGATGCGGGTCGCCCCAAAGGTATTGGTTTCGATGATGTCTGCGCCCGCGCGGATAAAGGCGTCGTGGACTTCCCGCACGATGGTGGGCTGGGTCAGGGTGAGGAGCTCGTTGTCTCCGGCCAGATCCTGCCCGTGGTGCGCGAAGGCATCTCCCCGGTAGTCCGCTTCCCCGAGCCCATAGCGCTGATACATAGTCCCCGTGGCGCCATCTAGAATTAAGATGCGCTCTGCGAGGGCGTTGTGTAGGGCGCTGATGCGGTCCGCTCGGGTCATAACCACCTCTCAAAATTCGCGAGGACGCGATGGTACCAGGGCCCTTTCCTTGGGGTTTGAGGGGCGCTCCCCCGGACTTGAAGGGGGCTCATGATTCGTCGAGGGCCTCGCCTCGCGACAGGGAAGGGCGTAGAATACCCGAGTTAATTGATTGGATATTCGAGGGGCACGGCCATGATTGAGATCTCCGAGGCAGCGCAGGGCTATCTACGGACTCTCTTGGAGAAGCAGGAGGTTGAAGGCACGGGCATTCGTGTCTTCGTGGCCAACCCCGGTACGCCCTCTGCGGAAACCTGCATTGCCTATTGTCGCCCCGGGGAAGCGCAGGAAGATGACATCCCGGTGGCTTTCACGGGGTTTACCGCTTGGTTTGAGAAGCGCAGCGAGCCGTTCCTCGCCGAGGCCGTCGTCGATTTCCAGGAGGACAAGCTTGGGGGGCAGCTCACCATCAAGGCGCCGAATGCCCGGGTCCCGAAGGTCGACGAAAACAGCCCCCTCGAAGATCGGGTCAATTACATCCTCTACAACGAAATCAATCCGTCCCTAGCGGCCCACGGGGGCATGGTGTCCCTTGTGGAGATCGTTGAGGGGGAAGCGGTGCTGCAGTTTGGCGGTGGCTGCCAGGGCTGTGCCGCGGTGGATATGACCCTTAAGCAGGGCGTAGAGAAGACGCTCCTGTCTCAGCTGCCGGAGTTGAAGGGCGTGCGCGACTCCACGGACCACACGGTGAAGGAAAACGCTTACTATTAGGCCCCCGCTCGGGAGGCCCCTACCCGGGGCGCGTTTGAGGAGAGCAGACCCATGGGTGGAGTAGGCGCGGCAGCCGTTGGTGGCGGCCGAATTGGCATGGTCAGCCTTGGCTGCCCGAAGGCCCTGGTGGATTCGGAGCGAATCCTTACCCAGCTTCGAGGCGAAGGCTACGATCTAGTAGGCGGCTACGCTGACGCGGATCTGGTCATCGTCAACACCTGCGGCTTTATCGATGCCGCCGTGGAGGAGTCTCTAGAAGCCATCGGCGAGGCCCTTGCGGAGCAGGGGCGGGTGATCGTCACCGGGTGCCTCGGCGCCGATGCGGCCAGCATTCAGAACCGCTTTCCGGAAGTCCTCGCGGTGACCGGCGCTCACGCCTATGAGGCCGTGGTGGACGCGGTGCATACCCATCTTCCGCCGCCCATGCATGACCCCTTCGCGTCCCTCGTGCCCCCCCAGGGCATTCGTTTGACGCCCCGGCACTACGCTTATCTGAAGATTTCTGAGGGCTGCAACCACCGTTGCACCTTCTGCATCATTCCCTCCATGCGCGGGGATCTGGTTTCCCGACCCGCCGGAGAGATCCTCGAGGAGGCGGAGCGACTGGTGGCCGCGGGGGTCCAGGAGCTCCTGGTAATCTCACAAGATACAAGTGCTTACGGTGTAGATCTTAAGTACAAGACGAGCTTCTGGGGTGGGCGCCCGGTGGCCAGCCGTCTGAACCCCCTCTGCGAGGCGCTGGCTTCCCTGGGGGTCTGGGTTCGCTTGCACTACGTCTATCCCTATCCCCATGTGGATCAGCTGGTCCCCCTCATGGCCGAAGGCCGGCTTCTGCCCTACCTAGACATGCCGCTCCAGCACGCATCGCCGAGCCTGCTGAAGGCCATGCGCCGTCCGGCAGCGGCAGAGCGGCAGCTTGAGCGCATCCACCGGTGGCGCGAGCAATGCCCCGACCTCACCCTACGCAGTACCTTTATCGTGGGCTTCCCTGGGGAAACGGAGGAAGACTTCGAGCAGTTGCTGACCTTCCTCAAGGACGCTCAGCTGGATCGGGTCGGGTGCTTTACCTATTCCCCCGTCGAGGGCGCCGTGGCCAACAGCTTCCCCGGAGCCATCTCGGAAGCTGAGAAAGCCGACCGGCTGGAGGCCTTCATGGCGGTGCAGGCAGAGATCAGCGCTGCACGGCTGGCGGAGAAGGTGGGACGCACCCTTGAGGTCCTGGTGGACGAGATCGGGGAGGACGGCGTGATTGCCCGGGGGCCAGGAGATGCGCCGGAGATCGACGGAGTGGTGTATCTGCCCGGGGTGGAGGCGCGCCCCGGCGATCGGCTCACGGTGGAAATTGTGGCCAGCGATGAGCACGACCTGGAAGGGCGCTTGCTGCCCAAGGCCTAGGGGCTGGGCGCTGTGCCTAGCCCCTGGTATAGTCGCGCCGCGCGCCGGGGAAGTCCCGCGCCGTGGCCCAGAGCGAGGAGAACGCCATGCGTCTTTTTTGGTCCCTAGTGGAAGATTTCTTTGAGCAAAACCTCGTGATGAAGGCCTTCATCGCTTGGGGTTGGCTTTCCGTCGTCATCATGGCGGCCGGTATCGTGGTCACGGATTGGTCTGCGCTCGCCTCCTAAGGGTGCGCCCACCGTGGTAAAAAGGCCGCTGATGCGGCCTTTTTTGTGCCTCCAATTCGCTAAGGGGAGAGAACGCAGATGACTGAGCAGGTGATTCGTTTTTACGAGACCGGCGGCCCGGAAGTGCTTAAGGTCGAAAGCCTCGAGCTTGCCGCCCCCGGGCCCGGCGAAGTTCGGGTTGGGCATCGGGCCGTGGGCTTGAACTTTATCGATACCTATCACCGCTCCGGGCTCTACCCCGTCCCCCTGCCCAGCGGTCTGGGCCTGGAGGCGAGCGGGGTGGTGGAGGCCGTGGGGGAGGGCGTCACGCGCTTTGCCGTGGGGGATCGGGTAGCCTTTGGCTCCGGCGCCCTGGGCGCCTACGCTTCCGCATCCCTTCGATCGGAGGCGCAGCTCCTTCCCGTTCCCGAAGGGGTTTCCGATGAAGCCGCAGCGGCCATCATGCTCAAGGGCATGACCGCGGCCTATCTTCTGACCCAAACCCGTGTGCTGACCGCCGACGACACCATCCTGCTGCACGCCGCTGCGGGGGGGACCGGGCTTCTCATGCTCCAGTGGGCCAAGGATCTGGGGGCGCGGGTGATCGGCGTGGTGGGCAGCGAGGAAAAGGCTGAAATCGTCGCGCGCTATGGTTGTGACCACATCCTGCTTCGGGGCCGTGACCCCATCGCCCCAACGGTCCGGGAGCTTACCGATGGGAAGGGCGTGCCCGTGGTCTACGACTCCGTGGGCCGGGCAACCTTCCAGGACTCCCTGGACAGCCTCGCACCCCGGGGGCTGTTCGTGAGCTTTGGTAATGCCTCCGGGCCGGCGCCGGACGTCACCCCGGCGGTGCTGGCGGCGAAGGGCTCGCTGTACTTCACGCGGCCGACCCTAGCGAGCTACGCCCAAACCCGAGAGGAACTCGAAGGCCTTGCGGGCGCCGTCTTCGAGCGCGTCGCTCGGGGCGCGCTGTCCGTAGAAATTCACCAGCGTTTCCCGTTGGCGGCGGCAGCGGAGGCTCACCGCCTGCTCGAGTCCGGGAAGACCCAGGGCGCGACGATTCTCGAGCCCTAGGCTTTGAGGAGCTGATCCTTCGCAGCGTTCAAGAGCGCTGCGAGGGCGTCGCTGCCGCCGTGGTCGGGGTGGGCGCGGTGCATGAGACGCCGGTGCGCATTCCGAATCGCCGCCGCGTCAGCGCCCTCGCTGAGCCCTAAGAGGGCGAGGGCGTCCCCGTCGCGAAGGGGGCCTAGGGTTGCCCCGGGCGTTGGCGCCGGTGGGAAGGGTGACCTTTCGAACCACTGCGCGCCGAAGCGCTCTGCGAGGTACAGCGGGAGAAGCCGGCCGGCGAGGGGGTCTCGGTGAAGCGTTCGCCATAATCTTGCTAGGGCTTCGGGTTCGAGCTGACCAAGGGTCTTGCTCCGGTCTGGCCCCGTCAGCACCTCCCCATCAAGGAGGTGGGGCCCTTCCATTAAAAGGATCGGGCGCAGGGAAGGGGCGCCCATGGCTCGGAAGGCGCGGGCCGCGCGGCCCACGCGAAAGAGCAGGGGAAGGCGCCGAAGTATCGGCAGGGCCGCCGTGATGGCTGGAACGAGCCAGGAGAGGCGCCCAAGTAAGGCTGCCCCCACCAAAATCAGTACCACGGCCGTGAACAGCCCAAGCCCAAGGTTTCGCCGGCCCCGGGGGCTGAGGCGGAGCCAGAGCAGGCGGCCAAGGGCCCCCAGCAACAGGCTGAGAAGTAGCAACAGGAGCAGGCGGATCAGCATGGGGCGAAAGCCCTCCCAAGGGCGCAGTGGGTGTTCTGAGCAGCGTCATGGATTAAACTGCGAAGGGATCTCCGGCGGTGGGCCCGAGGCGGCTGAGAACGGGCACTATGACTCAAGAGCAACTGCTTCAATGGTTGGACGAGCTCCGGACGGAGCATCGGGACCTCGACGACCTGATCGTCATGTTGCAAACCCATCGCCACAGTGACCTCATGCAAATCCAACGGCTGAAAAAGCGCAAGCTGAGCCTCAAGGATATGATCGCCCGCCTCGAGAGCAAACTCATCCCCGATTTAGACGCCTAGGGAGGCCCTCATGGCCGCCGACACAGAAGGTAAAGCGCCTCTCATTGTCGCCCTCTCCTCGCGCACCTTGTTTGACCTCGACGAAAGTAACCGCGTATTCGAGGAAGAGGGGGTCGAGGCCTACCGTCAGTATCAGATCGCCCGGGAGGACGAGCCCCTAGAACCGGGCGTGGCCTTCCCCCTGGTGCAAAAGCTCTCCCGCTTGAACGCTCAGCTTCCGGGCCGCATTGAAGTGATCCTTCTGTCGCGGAACGCCGCGGATACGGGACTTCGCGTATTCAACTCCATTCAGCATCACGGGCTTTCCATTGAGCGGGCGGCCTTTTGCGGAGGAGAGAGTCCCTATCGCTACATGGAGGCCTTCGGCTGCGACCTCTTCCTGTCCACCGTCGCCGAGGACGTGCGGCATGCGCTGGCCACGGGGGTGGCCGCGGCGACGCTCCTCCCCTCGAAGGCCCAAAGCGGCGTGGACGACGTACTTCGCCTTGCCTTCGATGGCGATGCGGTCCTGTTCTCTGACGAGGCGGAGCAGGTTTTTAAGCGCGAGGGTCTTGAGGCCTTTCGCTCTTCGGAACGCGATGCGGCCAAGCGACCGCTGCAAGGGGGGCCCTTCAAGGCCTTCCTCGCAGCGGTGCACCGCATCCAGCAAGAGTTCTCCGCCGATGCCTGCCCCATCCGCACGGCCCTGGTGACGGCCCGCTCCGCTCCCGCCCACGAGCGGGTCATTCGCACGCTACGAGCCTGGGATATTCGCTTGGACGAGAGCCTCTTTCTCGGAGGGTGGTCGAAGGGGGCTTTCCTGAAGGCCTTCGGCGCGGACATCTTCTTCGACGACCAGGCGCTGCACTGTGAGTCGGCTCGGGATCACGTCGCCGCGGGCCACGTTCCCCATGGGATCGCCAACGAAATTTTGGGCTAGCCCCCCCATCCCCTTGCACCGAGCCGCCGCGCTTGGTTATATGAAAGCCGCCCAATAAATCGAATAGATCTAAAAGGGGCCGGCGATGAAACTTCAGCAGCTTCGCTATATCTGGGAAGTCGCACACCACGATTTGAACGTGTCCGCCACGGCGCAGGCGCTCTTCACCTCCCAGCCGGGGATCAGCAAGCAAATTCGCCTTCTTGAGGACGAGCTGGGGGTTGAGGTCTTCGCGCGCAGTGGCAAGCATCTGACCCACGTAACGCCCGCAGGGAAGGTGATCCTCGAAATGGCGGGGGAAATTCTCCGCCGGGCCGATGGCATCAAGCGGGTGGCCCAGGAGTTCAGCAATGAAGCCAAGGGCGCGCTGACCATCGCCACGACCCACACACAAGCGCGCTACGCTTTACCCTCCGTCATCGCTCGCTTTCGGGATCGCTACCCGGAGGTTGCCTTGCACATGAATCAGGGCAGCCCCACGCAAATTGCCGCCATGGCGGCGGAGGGTACGGTGGATTTCGCCATCGCCACGGAGGCCCTGAGCGCCGTTAACGAACTGGTGGTCATGCCCTGCTATCGGTGGAACCGGACTATTATCGTTCCCAAAGGGCATCCTTTAGCAGCGCTGGCCCAGCCCACCCTCGAGGCCGTGGCGAGCTATCCCATCGTGACCTATGTGCAGGGCTATACGGGGCGCAAGCGCCTAGACGATGCCTTTTCTGACGCGGGCCTCGCGCCGCGCATTGTGCTGACCGCAACCGATGCGGATGTCATCAAGACCTATGTGCGGCTGGGGCTGGGCATCGGCATCCTTGCGGAGATGGCCTATGACCCGGAGCTCGACCAGGATCTCGTCGCTTTGCCCGGGCGGCAGCTTTTTGAGCCGTCCGTGACCTACATTGCCTTTCGCCGGGGCACCTTCCTGCGCCGCTTTATGTACGAGTTCCTCGAGCTCTTTGCGCCGCAGCTCTCCGCGGACCAGGTCGACGCCGCCATAGCCGCTCCGGACCGGGCGACCCGGGAGGCGCTCTTCGAAGGCATTCACCTTCCCGAACGCTAACGAACGCGGCGGTCATCGTCCTGTCATAGCCAGCCATGGGGTAGGGCACTAAACTGGCCGCTTCCATCATCTTAGGGAGCCGGACTCATGAAGCTGCTTTGCCTCGACCTCGAAGGGGTGCTCATTCCCGAGATTTGGCTGGGGGTCGCGGACCGCACCGGCATTGAGGCGCTTCGCCTCACTACGCGAGATATCGCCGACTATGACGAACTGATGCAGGGGCGTCTCGCCGTGCTCGAGGCTCATGGCCTGACCATGCGCGATGTTCAAGCGGTGATTCAGGAGATGAACCCCTTGCCCGGGGCCGTGGAATTCATGCGCTGGGCCCGGCAGACCTTCCAGGTGGCGATCCTATCCGACACCTTTTACGAATTCGCGACGCCGCTCATGGCCAAGCTCGACCAGCCCTTTTTGCTCTGCCACCGCCTGGAAGTGGCCGATGATGGGCGGATTACGGGCTACCGCCTCCGCCAGCCGGACCCGAAGCGGGCCGCGGTAAAAGCTTTCCACGATCTCCGTTACACGGTGCTCGCCGCCGGGGACTCCTTTAACGATACGGCGATGCTTGAGGAAGCGGATGCGGGTTTCTTCTTCTCTGCGCCGCAAAACGTCAAGGATGCCTTTCCCCAGTTCGACGCCGCGGAGACTTACGACGAGCTAAAAACCCGGCTGGAGGAGGCTTCGCTACGGCTGGGCTAGCCAGTGTTAACAGTTTGGGCGGAAGGGCTTGCAGAAAGCTTTTCCGTTCAAATCTCATAAATCCACATTAGTAATTGTTTTGTAAGAACTTTTGTCGGTTTATTGACATTATTACCCAGGCTGTTTAGGCTCCCGCTCCTCTTAAGGTGTTAACGAAAAGGAGGTTGAGGGGGCGCTATGGGAGCCATACCTTCCACCCATTCGTTATCACCCACTCCGGGCACCCTCGCGGATCAGGTGTTCTTGCGCCTTCGGGAAGCCATCGTCTCCGGCGATCTGGTCCCCGGGGAGCGCATCTTGGAGCCTGCCTTGGCGGCGCGTTTTGGGGTCTCCCGAGGCCCCCTTCGCGACGCCCTGGCCCGCCTTGCGGAGCGTCACCTGATTGAACGACCGGTGCATCAGGGCGCGCGGGTCGTCACCCTGTCCTTCCCCAAACTGATTGATCTGTACCACGCCCGAGAGGCCCTCGAGGGTATGGCGTGCCGCCTCGCCGCGGAGCGGGCCCCGGAGGCCACCCTGGGCGCCCTGGCGGCGCTGCTCGACGAGCATGAACAGGGCGCTGCCCTGCACGCCGGGGCCGCCTATGTGCAGGACGAGGGGGATCTGGACTTCCACTTTCGCATTGCCCAGGCCAGCGAGAATCCGGCGCTGATTCCCATTTTATGCGACCAGCTTTACCACCTGATGCGGCTTTATCGCCGCACCTTCGTTGCGCAGGGCCGCCGGTCTACGACGGCACTTAGAGAGCACCGAGCCATTGTCGATGCGATGCGCGAGCGGGATGGGGCCTTCGCGGAGCAGCTCATGCGCCGCCATATCGCAAAGGCTAGGAGAAACATCGAGGATCTATACGCCGCGCAGCTTCGTGCGGTGGATACTGGAGAGGAGTAGGAGCAGGCATGGCAGAACAACAATCAGCAGGGGCCCGCTTTCGGCAGGCGCTGAAGGAAGAAGCCCCCCTTCAGGTGATGGGCACGATCAACGCCTACGCTGCCATGATGGCGGAGCGGGTGGGCTATCGCGCCATCTATCTATCCGGTGGCGGGGTGGCCAACGCCTCCTATGGGCTCCCGGACCTGGGCATCACCTCCATGAACGACGTGCTTGAGGACGTGCGCCGGATCACCGCGGCCACGGAGCTGCCTCTTTTGGTGGACATCGACACCGGGTGGGGTGGGGCGTTCAACATTTCTCGCACGGTTAAGGAAATGATCCGCGCGGGGGCGGGCGCGGTGCACCTGGAGGATCAGGTGGCGCAGAAGCGCTGCGGTCACCGGCCGAATAAGGCCATCGTGTCCACGGAAGAGATGTGCGACCGCCTAAAGGCCGCGGCGGATGCGAAGACCGATCCCGACTTCATTCTTATGGCACGCACCGATGCGCTTGCGGTGGAAGGCTTCTCCGCCGTGGTGGAGCGGGCCCAGGCCTTTGTGGAAGCGGGCGCCGACGCGATCTTCGCCGAAGCCATGACCGATCTCTCCATGTATAAGGAGGTCGTCGACGCGGTGGACGTGCCCGTGCTGGCCAACATTACGGAGTTTGGGCAAACGCCGCTCTACAGCTGTGAAGAGCTCGGATCCGTGGGCATCGCCATGGCCCTCTATCCCCTGTCGGCCTTCCGGGCCATGAACCAGGCCGCGCTCAATGTTTATCGCTCCATCCGCGAGAAGGGGCATCAAAGGGATGTCGTCGAGACCATGCAAACCCGCATGGACCTCTATGATTTCTTGGGCTATCACGAATACGAAGGGAAGCTTGACGCCCTCTTCGGGGACAACGCTAAGGAGTCGAACTAATGGCTGAAGGAAAGAAACTGACCGGGGCCGGCCTCCGGGGCCAGGTGGCCGGGGAAACGGCGCTCTGCACCGTGGGCAAGACCGGCACGGGGCTCACCTACCGGGGCTACGACATCACCGATCTGGCCGAGAACACCTGCTTTGAAGAGGTAGCCCACCTGATTCTGAAAGGGGAGCTTCCGACCCAGGGCGAACTCGACGCCTACCGCGCCAAGCTCAAAGGCCTTCGGAGCCTCCCTCCGGCGCTGAAGGAAGTGCTCGAGCGCATTCCCGCGAGCGCCCACCCCATGGATGTCATGCGTACGGGGTGTTCCATGCTGGGCAACCTGGAAACGGAGCAGGACTTCTCCCAGCAGGAAGATGCTGCGGACCGGCTCCTCGCCGTCTTCCCGTCGATCATCAACTACTGGTATCGCTTCTCCCACGACGGGGTGCGCATCGATGAGGCCACGGACGATGACTCCATCGCCGGGCACTTCCTGCATACGCTGCTGGGGGAGCCCCCGAGCGAGCTCCACGAAGCGGTGATGAATGTCTCCCTGATCCTTTACGCGGAGCACGAGTTCAACGCCTCCACCTTCACGGCGCGGGTTTGCGCGTCCACCCTGTCCGACATGCACTCCTGCATCACCGGCGCCATTGGCTCGCTCCGGGGTCCGCTCCACGGCGGCGCCAACGAGGCTGCCATGGAACTGATCGAGAAGTTCGATTCCGTAGATGCCGCCATCGAGGGCCTGAAGGGCATGCTGGAGCGGAAGGAAAAGATCATGGGCTTCGGCCACGCGATCTACAGCACCTCCGATCCGCGGAATGCCATCATCAAGAAGTGGTCCGAGAAGCTCGCTGAGTCCGTGGGCGATACGGTGCTCTATCCCGTCTCCTGCGCCGTGGAAACGCTCATGTGGGACGAGAAGAAGCTCTTCCCCAATGCGGACTTCTTCCACGCTTCGGCCTACCACTTCATGGGCATCCCTACGAAGCTCTTCACGCCGATCTTCGTCTGCTCCCGCCTAACCGGGTGGGCTGCCCACGTGATGGAGCAGCGGAGCAACAACCGCATCATCCGCCCGAGCGCGGGCTACATCGGCGCCGAACCTCGGGCCGTTACCCCCATCGCCGAGCGAGGCTAGGGGACCATGGCCTGGGGCGTGCCGGGGCTGCAGGAGGATGGCTTCCTGCCCATGGCACGGGCCCAGGCCCTTCGCGACGGCGCTCGCATCACCCGAAGCCATCGGGGGCGGCGCTGGCTACTGATTGTGGAAGGGGGGCGGGCCTTCGGTCTGGAGGACCGCTGCCCTCATCTTGAAGCGGCCCTCGCTAAGGGGGACTGCGATGGGCGCCGCCTATGGTGTCCGAAGCATGGATTCTGCTTCGATCTAGAGACGGGCGCTCGCCTGTCCCCAACGCCCTCGCAGGCGCCCGGGGATGGACTCCGGATGCGCACCGTAAGCTATCGGGATGATTGGGCGGGGCTCCGCCTGCGCTTAAGCGAGGATCAGTGATGGACCTTATTCTGCCGGATCTGTGCGACGCGCACGGTGATGTCGTGACCGTGTTGGCGCCGATTTTCCGAAACTTCGGGGCCCGCCGGGCCTTCGGGGGACCGATCAGCACGATCAAGTGCTTTGAGGATAATTCCCTGGTAGCCGAGGCCGTCGAGGAAGGTGGGGCAGGGCGGGTGCTGGTGGTGGACGGCGGCGCCTCCGATCGCTGCGCGCTTCTGGGGGACAACCTGGCGCGGAAGGCGGCGAACAACGGCTGGGCCGGTATTGTGGTCTATGGCGCGGTCCGAGACGTCCAGGACTTTCCCGAGATCGATCTTGGGATTCAGGCGCTTTTCGCCCATCCCCGAAAGAGCGTTAAGCGTGGCTTAGGGGATAGGGACGTCGCGGTAAGCTTCGCCGGCGTGACCTTAGTGCCCGGCGCATACCTTTATGCCGACGATAATGGCATCATCACGGCGTCGACAGCGTTGCTCTGACGGATCCGCCATGGCAGAGAAGGGAAAGAAAGCCACCAAGGCCCTCGCTCGGGCCTTGGAGCTGAACGACCCGGCGCCCAAGGCCCCGGAGGAGGACAAGCTCGACAAGCACGGCCGAGCCGAGCGCGCCATGGCCGCTTGGCCCCCCACAGCCCGAGATCTCCGAGCTTGGATGGACGTGCTCGGCATTTCGAATAAGGACGTGGCTAAGGCTCTGCGCCTATCTGACGGGCGAGTCGTGCGGTTTTGGACCGCTAAGAGCGATCCTCGACGCATTCCCTATCCCAGCTGGTACACACTCAAGCATAAATTCCGCACTGGCCGTCTCATCGACGACGATTAGGCGTCCCCACTCCCCGTCATTTTAGTGTTTTGAGCTTCTGGCAAGGATTTATTTGTCCAAAAATCGACCGTTCGTCGGCTGAAAATCCTTTAAATGACACTTATATGACGCCCCGTAACAACAAGGGTGCGTCCGAAAAATCTCCATAAAAGCGTTAAAAACAATACTTTAAACGGTCATCTTCCGGGAGATAATCTGCTACCCCCTTTATTTTGATGACATAAAAGTGTCATAAAGCTGTGAGCCTGCCCGCTTGCGGAATCTTTTTCCTAGGACTAATGTTCCACCCATAGGTTCGCTGTTCCTAGCGACGGGAAGGGGAAAGGAGTAGAACAATGAAAAAAGCGATCTCGATGAAAGTGGTGGGTCTGGCTGTCGCGGCGGCGCTGTCCGCGGGCTGTGCAACCACCCCCCCCGCACTGGAATCCCAACTGACCCATGAATGGGTCGCGGAGAGTCGCTCAGCGGCCGTCAATTTCGATGGCAACAATCAAGCCTGCGTCGAGAAAGCCCAAAGCCTGGCCGGCTACGAGCAGTGCATGCAGGCCCGGGGCTACGCGCTAGCTCAGCAAGGCGAGGACCTTCGGTTCTTCCCTTCGGCACTGCCTCCGCTCTAAAGCATCAACGCTAGCGCCGCTTCCCTTCGGGAAGGGGCCCTTGAAAAACCCCCGCGGCCACCACGGCCCTGGGGGTTTTTTTATTCGTCAGGGAAGAGGAAAAGCCCCGCTTCGTAGCATGCCCAGGCAAAGGCCCGCTGCGCCTTGGTGCCCAGGGCATCTTCGCGCAGGGGGGCTAGGCGAAGAAAGGGCGCGCGCTCTTCTTCATCTAAAGCGCAGGGTAAAGCCACCTGGTCACTGATCAGCCAGCCCTGGCCCGCCTCCTCAACCCACTGCCAACGTCGCCCGGGAGCCGGGAGTAGGGCTTGGAAGCGCTTGAAAGCTTTTTGGAAGGCGGGCTCGCTTCGACGGGTGTCGAGCTCCGGGGCCTGCCGCGGCGGCCGGGTGAGGGCCGACGCGAGGGCTCGAGTGGGTGGGCCCGCTCCCCACAGCGCATCGAGGAGGGGGCCCGCGAGGGTCTCCCGTAGCGGGGCCGATGCCCCCGGAGGATGGCCCGGCAGGGCACCGAAGGTGGGGAGCAGGGGCAGGGGCGTGGGATCGGCCCCGCGCTCCAGGGCATGATCAAGAAGCGCTTCAAGAAGTTCCGCCGCCGTGGGCGTGCGGATGCCTAGGGAAAGGGTCAGGCAGGGCTCTTCTGCTACTCCGTGATGGCCCCAGCCCGGGGGAAGATAGAGCACGTCCCCGGGGTGGGCCTGAAGCGTGGTGGTGGGCTCGAAGGGGTTCAACAAATCCAGCCCATCCACCGTTTCGTGGTGCTCAGGGTGCGCAGGGCCAGGGGCCAGGCCCCAGCGGCGCACGCCCTCAAGCTGCATAAGGAACACGTGGTAGCGATCCTCGTGGGCGCCCACGGAGCCGCCGGCGGTGGCAAAGCTCACCATTAAATCGTCGATGCACCAGGGCGGTAGGAAGGGGACCGCTTCAAAGACCGTTGCCAGCCCTGGGAGCCAGTGATCCACGGCGTTGACCAGGAGGGTCCAGGGGCGCTCGAAGCCCAGGGCTTCAAGATCTTCGTCTGCAAAGGGCCCCTGGCGCAGCCTGAGCTTTGGCGCTGCGCCTTCAATAAGCCGGGCTTCCGCCGCGGGCTCGCAGGCGAGGGCCGCGAGCTCATTCCCATCCAGGGGCAGCCCTCCCGGGAGGGCCCCGGGGAGAACGGCGGGCCTCCGCCCCCAGTAATGCTCAAAAAACGCCGCCTCTTGTCCTTCCATGGATGCCGCACCCTCAGGAAGGGGCGCGGCGGCAAAAAGATGCGGACGCGGCGGCGGTAGGGTCATCAGACGGAGCGCGCGAGCGTTTCCGCAAGGCCAAGGTAGGTGGCCGGGGTGAGGGCTTGAAGGCGCGCTCGGCCCTCTGCGGAAAGGGGGAGGGCTTCCAGCAGCTCGGCCACGGCCTGGGCATCAAGTTGCCGACCCCGGGTGGCTTCCTTCAAGCGCTCGTAAGGTTGATCCACCCCCTCTTGGCGCAAAATGGTCTGGATCGGTTCGGCCAGCACTTCCCAGCTGTTATCGAGATCCTGAGCCATGCGCTGGGGATCGGCCTCGATTTTCCCCAGGCCTCTCAGCGCCGCGGTGAGGGCAATCATGAGGTGGCCCAGGCCGACCCCAAGGTTGCGCAGCACGGTGGAATCGGAGAGGTCCCGTTGCCACCGCGACACGGGGAGCTTGTCTGCCAGGTGGGAAAGCACGGCATGGGCAAGGCCCAGGTTGCCCTCGGAGTTTTCGAAGTCGATGGGGTTTACCTTGTGGGGCATGGTGGAAGAGCCGGTTTCCGTGGCCACGGCACGCTGCTTGAAGTAGCCCAGGGAAATGTAGCCCCAAAGATCCCGGTTCATATCGAGTAGCACCTGACCAAAGCGCTGGAGCCCATGGCAATAGGCGGCGATGCCATCGTGGGGTTCAATTTGCGTGGTATAGGGATTCATGGTTAGTCCAAGCCCCTCCAACACCCGCGTGCTGAGCGCTGGCCAGGACACCTCCGGGGCCGCCACCAGGTGGGCGTTGAAGTTCCCCACGGCGCCGTTCAGCTTGGCCGGCAGGGGCAGGGCAGCGAAGGCGTCGCGCTGGCTGCGAAGGCGGGCAACGAAGTTCGCCAGCTCCTTACCCATGGTGGTGGGGGAGGCCAGCTGCCCGTGGGTCCTCGACAGCATGGGCACGGCCGCCAGGCTATCGGCCAGGCTTTTGAGCTTCTCGAGCACCGCATCCATGGCGGGCAGGACGGCCTCGTCTCGAGCGTGTTTCAGCATGAGCGCATGGGAGACGTTGTTGATGTCCTCGCTCGTGCAGGCGAAGTGCACGAATTCTTCATAGGGCGCGAGGGAGAGGCGGGCCCGAAGACGCGCCTTCAGGAAATATTCCACCGCCTTCACGTCATGGTTCGTGGTGCGCTCCGTGGCCTTAATCTCCTCTGCGTCCGCCGCAGAGAACTGCTCCGCAACGCCGCGGAGATAGGCCTGGTCTGCCTCGCTGAAGGGGGGCAGGGGCGTAAAGGCCGGCTCCGCAGCCAGGGCAAGCAGCCATTCCACCTCCGTGACCACGCGAAAGCGCAGAAGCCCGAATTCGCTGAGGAACGGGCGAAGCCCGTCCCCTTGGCTGCGGTAGCGCCCGTCAAGGGGGGACAGGGCGAAGAGGGGATGGGCAGTGTCAGTCACGGCAGTTCCTCGCAGAGGGCTTGAGCGGCGCCGACGAGGCGTCGCCGTTGAAGGAAGAGGTGGCGGCGGCGGCCGCCGAGCTGGAAGTACAAAATCGCGCCCCGAACGCCCGCAAGAAGGCAGGCACGAATGAGCGCCGCGGTGCGAGGTTGGCTTAGGGCGCCTCGCTGGCCGCGAACTTCGATGCGCCGGGGCAGGGTAGCCAGGGTAGCGCTGTAGGTTTCCGCAAAGGCCTCAATGAGCGTTTCGTGATCCACAGGAAAGTGGGCCCGCTGGTCTTGTAAGCGCGCCAGACGCTTGTCCATTTCCCGCTGTAGCGCGGGAGCGCGCTGAAACTGATGAGCGAGGCGCAGCATGGCAAAGACATAGCGCAGTACTTCCCCCGTGGGCCGGGCTCCGGGGGAAAGCTGGGTTTCCAGCGACCGAAGGCCAAGGGTCAAGGAAGCGCCGTAAATGCCGTCCACATTCGGGGCATCGACGATCAGCACCGCTTCGAGGAGCGGGCAAAGCTGGGTTGGCTCCAGGCTGCGGCCGTGGGCCGCATCTTCGACGAGAGCGGCGCTCTGAAAAACCGCGGCCAGGGCCTTGGCGACCTCGTGGGGCGTTGTCATGTCCGCCTTCTCTGAATGATCTGGCCGCCGCCCAGGCACCGAGCCCCCTCGTAGAACACGACCCATTGTCCGGGCGTCACCGCGCGCTGCGGCTCATCAAAAACCACGCGAACTTGCCCCGGTCCCGCTGGGGACACGGTGCAGGCCTGGTCCCGCTGGCGGTAGCGAATCTTCGCCGTGCAGCGAAGGGGTAGGATGGGCGTCGGGCCTATCCAGTTCAGCCCCTCAGCCACCAGTTCGTTGTGGAAGAGGGCGGGGTGATCGTGGCCCTGGGCGACGATCAGCGTATTGCGGGCCGCATCCTTTTCCACCACGTACCAGGGCGTGCCGTCGCTATCCGCCCGGCCGCCGATACCGAGGCCCTGGCGCTGCCCAAAGGTGTAGAAGGCCAGGCCCTGGTGAACGCCGAGCACCTCGCCGTCCACGGTTTCGAGGGGTCCTTCCTCGCCCTTCACGTAGCGCGCGAGGAAATCACTAAAGCGCCGCTCACCGATAAAGCAGATGCCCGTGGAGTCCTTCTTTGCGTGGGTCGGGAGCCCCGCGGCTTCCGCCTCCTGGCGGATTTCGGGCTTTGGGCTCGGGCCCAGGGGAAAGAGGCACTGAGCAAAGCGCGCCCCCGGGACGGCGTGGAGGAAGTAGCTTTGGTCCTTGTTGGGATCGGCGCCCCGGAGCAGGCACGGCTGGCCTTCTAGCGTTGCCAGATCAGCGTAGTGCCCCGTGGCCACCCAATGCGCCCCCAGCGCCTCGGCGTAGTCCTGGAAAACGTTGAACTTAATTTCCCGGTTGCACAGCACGTCCGGGTTCGGCGTGCGCCCCGCCTGGTATTCGGAGAGAAAGTGCTCGAACACGGCGTCCCAGTATTCTGCGGCGAAGTTCGCTGTCTCCAGGGGAATGGCGAGGCGATCAGCGACGGCTTGGGCATCGGCTAAATCTTCCAGGGCCGTGCAGTACTCCGTGCCGTCGTCTTCCTCCCAGTTCTTCATGAAGAGGCCGATGACTTCAAAGCCCGCGCGCTTCAAGCGCAACGCGGCCACGGAGCTGTCCACTCCGCCGGAAAGGCCGACGACCACGCGGGCGCCCGCTTCCGGCTGGGGGGCGGGGCCAAGGGCTAGGGGAGGGACGGCCTGAACCATGGGCAGGGGGTTTCTCGCGGTGGATGCGGTCGCTATTGTACCGGCGCAGGCCCGGGGGCCACCAGTAACGAGGACATCAGCGCGTGACCGATCCTGACGGATTTACCCATCTTGACGCAGAAGGCCAGGCGCACATGGTCGACGTCGGTGAAAAACCCACCACCGCTCGGGAGGCGCGGGCCTCTGGGCGCGTTCGCATGGCGCCAGAAACGCTACAGAAGCTTCAGGCGGGCACGCACCGCAAGGGCGACGTGCTGGCCACGGCGCGCATCGCCGCCATCATGGGGGCCAAGCGCACCCACGAACTCATTCCCCTCTGCCACAGCCTGCCCCTGAGCTCGGTCAAGGTGGCCTTCGAGGTGGAGGGGCCGGACACCCTTCGCGTGTCCGCAACGGTGAAAACCACGGCGCAAACCGGCGTGGAGATGGAGGCGCTCACCGCGGTGAGCCTGGCGGCGCTCACGGTCTACGATATGTGTAAGGCCGTAGATCGGGGCATGATCATCGAAGCCATCGCGCTGGAGGAAAAGCGCGGAGGCGCGAGTGGTGTCTGGCTTCGGGAGGCTGAGCGCCATGCTTGAGGTTCGTTTCTTTGCCCGCCTCCGGGAGGCGCTTGGGCAGGAGCGCCTAAGCCTGCCCCTGGAGGCCCCGGAGCTCACGGTGGAGGAGCTTCTTTGCGCGTTGGACGCCGAGATTCCTGGCGCTCGAGCTCAGCTGACGGCGCCCGGGATTCGCCTCGCGGTGAATCAGGCCTTCATCGAAGACGACGCCCTCGTCCTCAAGCCCGGGGACGAGATTGCCTTCTTGCCCCCGGTGACCGGCGGATGAGCGCCTCAGCCGTGCTCTCCGTCGCCGTGCAGACGGAAGATTTTGCCCTGGAGGATGCCTTTCGCCGCCTTCGCCAGGCTGCCCCGGGGGCAGGGGCCGAGGTCGCCTTTGTGGGCCTCGTGCGCGATCAGGCGGGCTCCGTGGCCAGCCTGACCCTGGAACATTATCCGGGCATGAGCGAGCGTTCCATGCTCGCAGTCTGCGAACGTGCGGCCAAACGCTGGCCCCTCCTGGCGGTGGAGGCCATTCACCGCGTAGGTACCCTCGGCCCGGGGGATCAGATTGTGCTCGTGCTGGTCTCTAGCGCCCATCGCCATGCCGCCTTCGCGGGCGCCCAGTACATCATGGACGCCTTTAAGAGCGAGGTGGTGTTCTGGAAGCTTGAGGATCGGGACGGCGAGAAGGTCTGGATCGAGGCCGCCCCCTCGGACCACCAGGCCCTGACCGCCTGGGAGGAGACTTCTGGGGAAGGGGCCCCCTAAAAGCCGCCGGCACGGGGGCCTCCGCATAGGCCCCGGGGGCGAGATCCTCGAGGGCGTAGTCCCCAATGCGATAGCGAATCAGGCGGAGCACGGGGGTTCCCACGGCGGCACAAAGGCGACGGACCAGCCGGTTTCGGCCCTCATCAATGGTGAGATCCACCCAGCAGGGGTGGCTCGAGCTTTTGATGCGCGGGGGTGGGTCTCGGTCCGGCAGGGGCGGGGCAGGGCAGAGGCTGACACGCAGAGCCCGGGCGGGGCCGTCGTTTAGGGTGACGCCTCGCTGCAGCCGACCGAGCGCAGCCGCATCGGGAGCTTGATCTAATAGGGCCCAGTAGCCCTTCTCCACCTTATGCCGGGGGTGGCTCAGCCAGTGCTGCAAGCCACCGTGATTGGTGAGT
>JAUILI010000130.1 GCA_030433075.1 Gammaproteobacteria bacterium
TAGGAACGCGGCTTCAGGTCCGCCCCGTGCCGCTGCGGGTGGCGGGCTATTTCAGCTTTGGCGCCGAGGTGGATCAGACCCTCCTGGTCGCCGGCGAGGACAGCGTGGCCGCTGCGGGACTGGATCTCACCACCAGCTACCGCCTGGCCCTAGAGGACCCTCAAAGCGCGCCGGCCTTCGTGGCGCACTGGCACGCGGAGCTTGGGGCCGGAGTCCAGCTCACCCCCTGGACCGATCGCTATGGCGCCCTTTTTGCCGCCGTCGCCCTCGAGCGGCGCATGATGGGGCTCGTGGTCGGGCTGATCATCGCCGTGGCGCTTTTTAACCTGGTCGCGAGCCTGACGCGCCTCGTTGACGAAAAGCGCGGCGCCATCGCCATGCTCATGACCCAGGGGGCAAGCCGACGGCACATCGCCCAGATTTTCCTGACCCAGGGCGCCATCCTCGGCTTAGCCGGGAGCGCCCTCGGCGCGGCCCTCGGCTACGGCCTTGCGGAAAACGCCGGCGCGTTCCTGGCCCTGGCGGAGCAGCTCTTTTCCTTCTCCTTCCTGGGGGGCACCTACTTCCAAGCCCTCCCTTCCGATCCCCAAGCCAGCGACTTCCTGCTGGTCAGCCTCTCTGCCGCTGTGGCTACGGTGCTCGCTGCGGCCTATCCCGCCTGGCGGGCCAGCCAGGTGCTGCCGGCGCGGGCGTTGCATTAAGGGTCAGGCGTACGAGCGGACGCCCCTCCAGTCACGTTTCCTACAACTTTCCAACAACAACGCCCACAAAGTTCACCTCCCCCTTAGGCGACCATCGCGCCTTTCCTGTCCGGACTCGTTGCCGATTACGCAGGCAGTCAGGGTTTTTCCAAAAAACCAAGTAGGTTATTTTATGGAAAAGGGAACGCCCCATGTGTCCTTATTGAAAATCCAGGAATTAACGCTTGCAGGAAAGGTTCGGTCCACATGGTCCGCACTTAATGGCGCAGCAGCGTTAGGCCTTGATTTCGACAACATGCTCGAAATTTTGAGGACGCTTAAAGCGAGGGACTTCTACAAAAGTATGACTGCCTACAACAATCATCGATTGTGGCAGGACGTCTATAGACCTGAGTCTGGAGTTGGGGGCCTTTACGTGAAGCTTACCGTCACCGATGAAGTGTTAATCCTTTCCTTCAAGGAGCGATGAGCATGCAGTGTCCAAGCTGTGAATCCGGCGTGCTTGTGAAGGGTAGGAAGGCTATGCCCTACCGCTATAAGGGCCAGGAATTACGTTTGCCTAAAGTGGCGGGCGCCTTTTGCTCGATCTGTGATGAGGCGGTGCTGGAGGAAGAGGCCTCCCGGCGCTTGCTCGAAGCCATGACGGCCTTCCAGCGGCAGGTGAATCAGCAGTTTTGCGACCCAAATTTCATTCGGCGCGTCCGGCGGAAGCTTGGGATGGGGCAGCGAGAGGCGGCGGCCGTGTTTGGGGGCGGGGTAAACGCCTTTTCTCGCTACGAGACGGGAAAAGCGCAGCCTCCCTTGGCCTTAGTGAAGCTATTGCACCTTCTTGAGCATCATCCCGAGCTGCTTCCGGAGGTCCGGGAGCTCGGCTAGAGACGGCGCCGTCGGCGCTGCATGCGCAGCTGGGAATGGAGCTCCTCCCGGGCGCCATAGCACCCCTGGAGCCAGCGCGAGCCGACGTTCCCATCAAAGGCTTCCCGCCCGTGAAGCAGGCGCGCGTTATCAAAGGCCAAGAGGTCTCCTGCCTTCAGGGTAAAGCGCACGAAGGCGCCGGGGGCTTCCGCGCGGCGGAAGAGGGCGCGGAGGGCGCGATAGATCCGATCCGTGGTTTCTAGATCCGTGCTCAGCGGCCCCCGAAGCCAGGGGGAAAAGCGCAGTTCCTGGAGCGCACCCTTGGCATCGAGGCCGATTAGGGGTGCCTCCCAGCGATAGTCCGAATCCTCCGCCTTGTTGGCAAAGAGTAGGGGCTCGGTGCTGAGGGTTTCGAAGGCTTGGGGATCTTCCTCCCGTAGGGTCTCGGCCAGCTGGAAACCGTCCGTAAGGCGGGTGGCGCCCCCCACCGTGGTGTTTTCTAGGCAGTGGAGAAACTGCAACCCGGGCATGTGCTCCCGGGTGCACAGGTCGGCGTGCACGGGCAGGGCCATGGCGGTGTAGGCGTTGGAGGTTTGTTCCGTGGCCGTGCGCACATCGAAGAGCCGACCGAAGTTCGACTCCCGCAGGGGGCCTAGGCGCTGGGCGACCCTTTCCACTTGCCCGGGCTTTGGCGTTACCCCTTCCAGGATGGCGAAGCCCAGGCAGTGGAGCGCCTCGCAGTAGGCCTCAAAGGCCTGAGGATCGTGATCGACGGCCTCGGCGGAAAAGCGGGGCAGGGCGCTTAGGCCATCGCCGGTCCAAAGCTTCCGCGGGGGCAGGGCAAAGGGGGCCTCCCGCGTTTCCGGGGCGTAGGCCCGAAGCCAGCCCGGGTGGTAATGGGCTTCGGCGCCATCGGAAAAGCGCACGGACAGCCCCCCGCCTTGGGAGGGGCGGGCGCTGAGGATCCTAAGATCCTCGGGGATGTCCACCAGCTGAAGGGCTTGTTCTCGCGTGTCCGGGTGCGTGGTTTCCGGGTCCGGCGCATTTTCCCGGAGCCAAAGGGCGTGATGGGTGGTAACGGCGCCGTCATCCCAGAGCGCCTCGAGGCCCAGGGGCTGCACGGTGGTCGCGCGTACTCGCCGCGCCGTGGGGTAGTGATCGAAGTCCGGGGTGTCCATGGAAGCCATTCCGTCGCCTAGGCCAAACCTATCATGGCGGGGGCGGGGGCGGGGGCGGGGCGCGGGCGCTAGCGGGCGCGGAGGCCCTGATAGGCTTCCCGCACCGCATGGAATGCCTCTGGGGAGCCCCCGGTATCGGGGTGAGCGCGCTGTAAAGCCCGGCGATAGGCCTGCTGCAGCGTCGCTTCCGTCAGCGGTTCCGAGAGGTTTAGCCCTAGGGTTTTCCGAAAGCCGCGCTCCCGAGCCTGGGTGCTCTCCTGGGGGACGCGCGCCTCAGGGCCTTGGTTTCCAGCGCGCGGACCCAGAGTTTCGTAGGCGCGCTGGCCCCGCCGGGTGCTCGCGAAGGCAGGCTGGGAGGTACCGTGGGCGCGAAGGTTCAGGAAGGCCTGGGCGTGGGGAAGACCATTGAGAGCCCGGGCCTGTGCCCGTTCCCCGGAACCCACCAGATAGGGGGCTAGGGGGCCGAGCCCAAGAAAACCATCTAAATTTCCGCTGCGCTGACCCAAGGCGGGAGGTCCTTCTCACCAGTACTTTTGGTCGGCCGACAATCATCTACGTACTGCCCGCGGCGGGCTATTAGGGGAAACCCTATTTTGTAGGATTAAGAATCCTAGAACACCGTGAACTTTCGTGAAGTTGGCGACGGTTTTTTGGCGAATGGCTTTTCTCAGCCGAATTTTGCCCCACGCCCTGTAAGAGACAGGTCACTGGTCCTCATTCCTGGGGGTGAGCATGGTAATCATTGATCAGGAATTGGGTTTTCTTCGTCGCATTGTTATCTGATAGGTGACAGGTTACATTGCCAATGGCAATTCTGAAGTTTCAGTGCAAGCGCCTTAGACGCTATTACGAGCAAAATGACGGGAGTCGTCTTCCACCCGTGCTCGAGCCCAAAATAGGGCGGATTTTGGCTCGGCTCGATGTCGCATTGGTTCCGTCAGACATGGATCTCCCTGGATTTAGACTGCATCCACTGCAGGGAGCTTTGAAGGATTATTGGGCGGTTAGTGTTTCAGGCAATTGGCGTGTGATTTTTCGCTTCTCTGGAGGTCATGCGATGAATGTAGACCTCGTTGATTACCATTAGAGGCGCCCTTATGACCATGAAATTGCCGCCCCATCCGGGGCAATCGGTGCGGCTTGATTGCCTCGAGCCCCTGGGGCTGTCCGTTACGGAGGGGGCCAGGGTTCTTGGCGTTAGTCGCAAACAGCTTTCGGATGTTGTGAACGGCCACGCCGGAATTTCTCCTGAAATGGCCATTCGTTTGGCCAAGGCCTTTGGCGGGGGCGCCGAAGCTTGGTATCGCCTCCAGGCCGCCTACGACCTCGCCCGTGCGCTCCAGCGTGCCGATCAGATTGACGTTAAGCGGGTATCGCGCGTTGCCTAGGGCGTTTCTATGCAGTGCTTGCCGTCAGGCGCAGGCCTGCGAAATCGCAGAACACCTCCAGCATCTGCTCCTGTAGCCGCGTCTTCGGGCCCGCTTGCAGCATGAGGTCGTCTAGCGCGAGGGCGATCTCCGGGCGGGCCTGGGCGCCTAAACTGGCCTCTGCCTGTTTTCCAAGGGCCGCCATAGCGAGGAGCTCCGCCCTGGGCGTGGGGCCTTGGCGATGGGGCGTGAGAAGCGTCGCTACGGCTTCTAGCTGGGGCAGGGCAGGGCTTAGGAGCCCATCCTGCGCGAGGGCTGGCGCTACGCTGGCCTTTAGCGCCGGAAGATCCTGGCCCCGTCCCCAGCCCTCGAAGCTGAGCACCAGCGCGGCCAGTAGGGCGTCCGGGGCGCCGAGGGCAGGGGCCAGGGGCGGGGCACCTTTGAGCGCCCGCGTAAGGCGCGCGTTGCGCAGCGATCTACGCAGCACCGTCAGGGCGTAGGGTAGGCCCCGGAGGCTTTGGCTGAGGTGATGAAGCCCTTGCCAAGCCAGGAGCAGCAGCCACCAGGCCACCTGCGCAGCGAGCACGGCCAGGTGGAAGGCCGCGGTCAGCAGCATGGTGGCTAGGGACAACGCGGCCCAAAGCGCATTGATGTAAACCGCGTTCTGCCCCCGCACCTGAATCCCCAGAAGCTTCGCTGAGGACCGCTTGGGCTTGATCCAGTTGATGGTGCCCACGCCGGTGCGGGTGGAAACGGTAACGCCGGACTTCGAAAGGTTCAGCTTCGTGGGGCCCTTCCCGTAGCGGCCCCGGAGCACGAAGCGTCCATTCTGGAAGGCGAGCTGGGTGTTTTTACCCACGGTGCGGGAGACGCGAAACCCATGCTGGCTGTTGGCGGTCAGGTTCAGTCCGGCGACCTTGGCCTGGGCCCTAAGGGAGACACCCCCGGTGCGGCTTGCGCGAAGGAAGCGACCCCGGTGCTCGATGCGCACCTGGCGGCCGCTCTCATCCTTTTTGCCGAGACCGAAAACGCCCATGTCGTCTTGGATCCGATTTGCCTATCTGACCGTGCAACCTTAGGCCCGTGGCGCGGTAGGAGAAAGAGGCGGAAAAACCATTGGTCGATTCGATCTGCTTTTGTTTCGAGAAGCCCTTTCCTGGGCTTCATTTTCATACGCAGATTACGTATGGTCGCTATGAGGCTACCCTTCATTGAAACGCCTATTTTCCCCCGGCTACTGCCACGCCAATTGGCTGATAGAGACTATCGAGCACTTCAGCTCCTGCTACTTGAGAACCCTAGCGCTGGTGATTTGATGGTTGGGGCGGGGGGGCTTCGGAAGCTTCGGTGGAGTGATGCTCGTAGGGGTAAGGGGAAGCGAGGTGGATTACGAGTTATCTACTATCACTTCGTTGAAGATGCGCAGGTCTGGCTGCTTACCCTCTATGACAAAGACGAGGCGGAGGACCTGTCATCGGATGAAAAAAAGGTGTTGAGGCACGCTATTCAGGCGAGGCTGCAAGCCGGGAGGCGACGTTTATGAA
>JAUILI010000024.1 GCA_030433075.1 Gammaproteobacteria bacterium
ATGGTCACCGCTCCCTACGAAGTCGACGGTCAGGCCGCGGGGGTGCTCGGGGTGATTGGCCCCACCCGCATGGCGTACCAGCGGGTGATCCCCGTGGTCGACGCAACGGCTCGGCTGCTCAGCGCAGCGCTTCGTCACCAGCTGTAGCTAAGGGGCCTGCCGGGCCCTTGAAGCCGCCCCTTTCCATCCCCATATCGCCCCTTTCCCGTCGGCGTCGCGCTCCCGCGCGTGCCCTGGGGTCCTCACGCATTGGAAGGGAAGGAACAGCGATCATGACGAACGAGGCAGGCGACCGGGAGCAGGGTGACGGCCGGGCAGAGGCGTCGGCAAAGGCCTACAAAGATATCGCGAAGGCGGCCCAGGACGGCGTCGCCGAAGCGGGGGAAGCGCCAGAGGTCGTGGACCCGGTCGACGGGGTAGATCCGGCGCTGCAGCAGGCTCAGGAGGAGGCGGCGAGCTTCCGGGATCTGGCGCTGCGGGCCCAGGCGGAGGCGGAGAATATTCGTCGCCGGGCGGCGCGGGATGTGGAACAAGCCCACAAGTTTGCCCTGGAGAAGTTCGCCGGGGAGCTCTTGCCCGTGCTCGACAGCATCGAGAAGGCCGTGGAAGCGGCCGGTGCGCTCGCGGAGGGGGAAGACACCAAGGCCATGGCCGAGGGGGTTTCCCTGTGCCATCGCCTTTTCCTTGACACCTTCGGCAAGGCGGGTATCACGCCCATCGATCCCCACGGTGCGCCCTTCGATCCGGAGCAGCATCAGGCCATGGCCATGATTGATGCGCCTAATGCTGCGCCCAATTCCGTGGTGGACGTGCTGCAAAAGGGCTACGCGTTGAATGGCCGGCTCCTCCGGGCCGCCATGGTGGTGGTCGCGAAGGGCGCCTAGCCCTTGAAAGCGGCCCTCGCCGTACCGATATAGGGATCAGACAACACGGCTGGGCCGAGGAGGCCCGCCCCCACAGCTTGGAGACGCTCTCATGGGCAAGATTATTGGCATCGACCTCGGCACCACGAATTCCTGTGTGGTCGTCCTCGAGGGCGGGAACCCTAAGGTTATTGAAAACGCAGAAGGGGATCGCACCACCCCCTCCATCGTCGCCTACACGGAGGACGGCGAGATCCTCGTGGGTCAGTCCGCCAAGCGCCAGGCGGTGACCAACCCCACGAATACCCTCTTTGCGGTGAAGCGCTTGATCGGCCGCCGCTTCGACGATGGCGTCGTGCAGAAAGATATCGGCATGGTGCCCTACAACATTGTGAAGGCCGATAACGGCGACGCCTGGGTGGAAGCGAAGGGGCAGAAGATGGCCCCGCCCCAGGTTTCGGCAGAAGTGCTGAAAAAGATGAAGAAGACCGCCGAGGATTACCTCGGGGAAAAGGTCACGGAAGCGGTCATCACCGTTCCGGCCTACTTCGACGATTCCCAGCGTCAGGCCACGAAGGACGCAGGCCGCATTGCCGGCCTCGAGGTGAAGCGCATCATCAACGAGCCCACGGCCGCCGCTCTGGCCTACGGCATGGATAAGAAGCGCGGAGATTCCAAGATCGCCGTTTACGACCTTGGGGGCGGCACCTTCGACGTGTCCATCATCGAAATCGCCGAAGTGGACGGCGAGCACCAGTTCGAAGTGCTCTCCACCAACGGCGATACCTTCCTCGGTGGGGAAGATTTCGACATCGTGCTCATCGACTACCTCGCCGAGGAGTTCCAGAACACGAATGGCATCGATCTGCGCAAGGATCCGCTCGCCAAGCAACGCCTGAAGGAAGCGGCGGAGAAGGCCAAGATCGAGCTGTCCTCGAGCCAGCAGACGGAGGTCAACCTGCCCTATATCACCGCGGACAGCACGGGGCCGAAGCACCTGGTGACCAAAATCACCCGGGCGAAGCTTGAGTCCCTGGTGGAGACGCTGGTGGAGCGCACCATCGCCCCCTGCCAGACGGCCCTTTCCGATGCGGGGCTGGGTGTCTCTGAAATTGACGACGTGATCCTCGTCGGCGGACAAACTCGTATGCCCCTCGTGCAGGAGCGGGTAAAGGCCTTCTTTGGCAAGGAGCCGCGCCGGGACGTGAACCCCGATGAGGCCGTGGCGCTGGGCGCTGCCATTCAGGGCGCGGTGCTGGCTGGGGACGTGAAGGACGTGCTCCTTCTGGACGTGACGCCCCTGTCCCTCGGGATCGAAACCCTGGGCGGCGTGATGAGCCCGCTCATCGAGAAGAACACCACGATCCCCACGAAGAAGACCCAGACCTTCTCCACGGCGGACGACAACCAGACTGCGGTGACGATTCACGTGCTCCAGGGGGAGCGCAAGCAAGCGTCCCAGAACAAGTCCCTTGGGCGCTTCGACCTGAGCGACATTCCGCCGGCGCCCCGGGGCATGCCTCAGATCGAGGTGGCCTTTGATATCGATGCCAACGGCATCCTGAACGTGTCTGCGAAGGACAAGGCCACGGGTAAGGAGCAATCCATCGTCATCAAGGCCTCCTCCGGGCTGTCTGATGAGGAAGTGGAAGCCATGGTGCGGGACGCCGAGTCCAACGCCGAGGAGGACCAGAAGTTTGAGGCGCGGGTCAACCTGCGTAACCAAGCCGATGGTCTGCTCCACGCCACCAAGAAGACGCTGGCGGAAGCTGGGGATAAGGTGGACGAGGACGAGCGGCAGAAGGTCCAGGGTGCGATTGATGCGCTTGATGAGGCCCTTAAGAGCGATGATGGCGACGCCATCGAGGCGAAGATGAACGCCCTTTCCGAGGCCTCTGCGGGCCTTGCCCAGAAGCTCTACGCCGACGCCGGCGCAGCCCCGGGTGGGGACGCTGGGGACGGCGCTTCCGAGAACGACGACAACACTGTTGACGCCGAATTCGAGGAAGTGAAGGACGACGAGAAGAAGTAAGTGCTTACGCTGACCCCTTCCGGTCAGCGGTCAGACCCTGGCGCCAGCGCCCCCTCCCGGGGGCCGGCGCCTCTGATTTTTCTGGAGATCGCCCGTGGCGAAACGTGATTACTACGAAGTGCTTGGGGTCTCCCGTGATGCTTCCGAAGCGGACATTAAGAAGGCCTATCGCCGCCTGGCGATGAAATATCACCCCGACCGGAACCCCGGGGATGACGCCGCAGAGGAGAAGTTCAAGGAGGCCAGCGAAGCCTACGAAGTGCTCTCCGATGGCGAGCAGCGTGAGGCCTACGACCGCTTTGGCCACGACGCCGTGGGTGGTCAGGGGGGCATGGGCGGCTTCGGTGGCGCCTCGAGCTTCTCTGATGTCTTCGCCGATGTCTTCGGGGACATCTTCGGCGGGGGTGGAGGTGGCCGGGGCGGTGCCCGGGTGCATCGCGGCGCGGACCTTCAATACAACCTCGAACTGGATCTCGAGCAGGCGGTGCGCGGTGACTCCGTCACCATTAAGGTGCCGACGCTGGTGCAGTGCGGCGATTGCAGCGGCTCCGGGGCGGCGAAGGGGTCGAGCCCGGAAACCTGCTCAGACTGCAAAGGCGCGGGGCAGATTCGCGTGGCCCAGGGCTTCTTTAGCCTGCAGCAAACCTGCCCCCGGTGCCGGGGCACGGGCAAGATGATTAGCGACCCTTGCCGGCGCTGCGGGGGCCGGGGGGTTGAGGAAGAGGCGAAGACCCTTTCCGTGAAGATCCCCCCGGGGGTCGATAACGGGGATCGTATCCGCCTGACCGGAGAAGGAGAGGCCGGTCCCAATGGTGGGCCCTCGGGCGATCTCTATGTGCAGGTGATGGTCCGGGAGCACCCGCTCTTTAAGCGTGATGGCCGGCACCTGTTCTGCGAAGTGCCCATTAGCTTCCCCGATGCAGCCCTGGGGGGAGAGCTGGAGGTGCCCACCCTGGATGGGCGCGTGAAGCTCAAGATTCCGCCGGAGACGCAAACAGGCCGAGCCTTCCGTCTCCGCGGCAAGGGCGTGAAGCCCGTGCGCGGCGGCGAAGTAGGGGACCTCCTTTGCCGGGTGGTTGTGGAAACCCCGGTGAAGCTCACCGGCGAGCAAAAGGCGCTTTTGGAAGAGCTCCGGGGCACGCTAAAGGGCGGCGAGCACGCGCCGAAGGAGAAAAGCTGGTTCGCCAGCGTGAAGGATTTCTTTGGCGACCTGGCGTCCTAGCCCCCGTCGCGGAGGCGAAGGCCTCCTAAGTTTTCCCGTAAAGCGGCCGAAGGGCCGCTTTTTTTGTGCCCATAAGCACGATAGTCTTTAATAAAAGACCGGTCGGTTTATTAAAATGGGCAGAAAAGCACAGCACCGGAGTGCCTTGCTTCGCGCGGCGCAGGAGCTGCTCCGCCAGCGAGGCTTTCGCGCCATGGCTGTGGCGGACGTGCTGGCCCTGAGCGGCGCCCCTCGGGGCTCGCTCTATCACCACTTTCCCGAAGGCAAGGTGGCCCTGGCCGCGGCAGCGGTGGAGGCCAGCGGCGCCGCCGTTCGTCGCCACCTGCTTCGCCTGGCCGCGCGCCACCCCACGCCGGAGGCCTTCTTTCGGGCCTATGGGGAGGCGCTCGGGGACTGGATGGCCGGGTCTCACTTCCGCGATGGCTGCCCTCTGGCGACGGTGATGTTGGAGACGGCCAGCGAGGAGCCTCGCCTTCAGGCGGCGGGGCAGGCGGCCTTTCTCAGCTGGCTCGCGGTTTTCGCGGAGCTTTTTGGGAACGCTGGGGACGCCCCGGCGGTGGCCACGGCGAGGGCGGAGCATTGCCTGGCGGTGGTGGAGGGCGCCCTTTTGCTCGCCCGCGTGCAACAATCCCCGGATCTGTTGCGGACCCTTGTGGCCGCCTGCGGAAATAACCATTGGCCTTCCCGGGCCGCAGAGGATTCAGCCCATGAGTGATGCTTCCCTTCTACCCCTGGCGATTCACGGCGCGGCGGGGCGCCTGGGGGCGGCGGTACTGGAGCTCGCTCTGGCGTCCCCGGCCTGCTCCGTGGTCGGGGCGACGGTATCGGCGCGCAGCGATTGGCTGGGGCGCCCCCTGGGGGGCGAGGGCGCCGTGAGCTACCGTGACGCGCTCGCCCCGTCCCTGCCGGCGGAGACGGTGGTACTGGAGCTGTCCCGGGTTGAGGCGCTGCCGGCTCACGCCCGGCAGGCGGCGGCGGAGGGTTGGCCCCTCGTGGTGGGCGTAACGGGCCTCGATGGTGCTTGCGAGGCCGCCCTCGCCGCGGCCGCGGAGCAGATTCCCGTGCTCCTGGCGCCGAATTTCAGCCTTGGCATTGCGCTTTTGAAGCGCCTGGCTAAGGTGGCCGCGCAGGCCCTGGGGCCGGATTTCGATGGGGCGATCTTGGATGTGCATCACCGCCACAAGGTGGATGCGCCCTCGGGAACCGCGCGGGCCCTGGCGGAGGCGCTGGAGGGGGCAGGGCGCAGCGTGCCCATCGTTTCCCAGCGCGTCGGTGAGGTGATCGGGGATCACACCTTGACCTTCGCGGGGCCCGGGGAGCGCTTTGAGCTTCAGCATCAGGCTGAGGATCGAACCCTCTTTGCCCGGGGTGCCCTGGCGGCGGCGATGTTCCTTCGGGGCCAGGGCCCCGGGACCTACACCATGGACGATGTTTTGGCGGCCCGCGGGGGAAAGCCGGCGGCGTCTTGAGGCCTACCCCCCCCCCCCAGGGCTTTGCGTTGGACAAAGCGCGGCGCGAGCGGGTATTATTTGCGGGATGACCAGATCAAGCGGCCAACCCTGTGCGTGGGCCCGATAAGAGCGGGGCGGAAGCAATTCCCCCCGCTTTTTTTCAACCTCACGCCGGGCCGTCTCTGCATCACCCTAAATCTCTTCACCCAGCGTAAGACGCGCTAACCGCAACGCCGACGGCAGCTGCGGAGGCGACGGAGCGCGCGCGCCAGGGGTGAAACACATAAAAAGGGGACGCATGTGACTCAGCCAGCCCTCCTCGCCCTCGAAGACGGCAGCCTCTTTCCCGGAATTTCCCTGGGAGCAGACGGCGTCTCCGCCGGAGAAGTGGTGTTCAACACCGCCATGACGGGGTACCAGGAGATCCTCACCGATCCCTCCTATGCGCAGCAAATTGTGACCCTCACCTATCCCCAAATCGGCAACACGGGCTGCAACGCCGAGGACAGCGAATCCGATCGCGTCTGGGCGGCGGGGCTGGTGATTCGCCAGGGCACGCGCCGCGTGTCGAACTTCCGCGCCGAGGAAAGCCTCGAAGCTTTCCTCGTGCGTCAGGGGGTGGTGGCCATCGCCGATGTCGATACCCGTCGCCTCACCCGGCACATTCGGGAACAGGGCGCGCTTTCCGGGGTGATTGTGGCGGGGGAGGGCGCCCGCGACAGCGAGGCGGCCATTGCCCAGGCTCGGGCCTTCCCCGGGCTCAAGGGCGCCGATCTGGCAAAGGTTGTGAGCCGGACGGCCCAGGAAGGCTGGACCCAAGGCATTTGGCGCCTGGGCCAGGGGCTCGCCGACCACAGCGGCGCTGAGCGGCCCTTTAAGGTGGTGGCCTACGATTTTGGGGTGAAGCGCAACATCCTGCGCCTCTTGGTGGACCGGGGCTGCGACGTCACCGTGGTGCCGGCCCAAACCCCCGCCGACGCCGTGCTCGCCATGAACCCCGACGGCGTTTTTCTGTCCAATGGCCCCGGAGATCCGGAGCCTTGCACCTACGCCATCGAGGCCATTCGCCAATTTTTGGCAGTGAAAAAGCCGCTCTTTGGCATCTGCCTGGGCCACCAGCTGCTCGCCCTGGCGAGCGGCGCGCAGACGATGAAGATGAAGCTTGGGCACCACGGGGCGAATCATCCCGTCAAGGATCTGCAAACGGGGCGGGTCATGATTACCAGTCAGAACCACGGCTTTGCCGTGGACCTCGACTCCCTGCCGCCGCACCTCGAGGCGACCCATCTTTCCCTCTTTGATGGGACGCTTCAGGGCCTCGCGCACCGGGAGGCGCCGGCCTTTGGCTTCCAGGGCCACCCGGAAGCAAGCCCCGGTCCCCAGGATGCGGAAGGGCTGTTTGATCGCTTCACTGCGCTCATGACCGAAGCGCGTCGGGTTAAGGGAGCCTAGGGCCATGCCAAAGCGTACTGATATCAAGAGCATCCTAGTCCTCGGCGCCGGTCCGATCGTGATCGGCCAGGCCTGCGAATTCGATTACTCCGGGGCCCAGGCCTGCAAAGCGCTTCGGGAAGAGGGGTACCGGGTCATCCTGGTGAACTCCAATCCGGCCACCATCATGACCGACCCCTCCATGGCCGATGCCACCTACATCGAGCCCGTGGACTGGCCGACGGTGGCCAAGGTCATCGAACGGGAGCGCCCCGACGCGCTCCTGCCCACCATGGGCGGGCAAACGGCGCTCAATTGCGCCCTCGATCTGGCCCGGGAAGGGGTGCTTGAGCGCTTTGGCACGGAGCTAATTGGCGCCAGCAAGGACGCCATTGATAAAGCCGAGGACCGGGAGCTGTTCGACAAGGCCATGAAAGCCATTGGCCTGGAAACGCCCCGCTCGGGCATTGCCCATTCCATGGAAGAAGCCTTCCAGGTGCAGGCGGCCATGGGCTATCCCTGCATCATCCGTCCCTCCTTCACCCTGGGCGGATCCGGGGGCGGGATCGCCTACAACGCGGAAGAATTCGAAGAGATCTGTAAGCGCGGGCTCGATCTGTCCCCCACCAAGGAGCTCCTCATCGATGAGTCCCTCATCGGCTGGAAGGAGTATGAGCTCGAGGTGGTCCGGGATCGAAACGACAACTGCATCATCGTGTGCACCATCGAGAACGTGGACCCCATGGGCGTGCACACCGGGGACTCCATCACCGTCGCCCCGGCCCAAACCCTCACGGATCGGGAATATCAGATTCTCCGAAATGCCTCCCTCGCCGTGCTGCGGGAGATCGGCGTGGAGACCGGCGGTTCGAACGTGCAGTTCGGCATCGACCCAGAAACGGGGCGCATGGTGGTGATCGAGATGAACCCCCGGGTGTCCCGGTCCTCGGCTCTGGCGTCGAAGGCTACCGGCTTCCCCATCGCCAAGGTGGCAGCCAAGCTGGCCGTGGGTTACACCCTTGATGAGCTCATGAACGATATTACGGGGTGCACCCCGGCCTCCTTCGAGCCCACCATCGACTATGTGGTCACGAAGATTCCGCGCTTCACCTTTGAGAAGTTCGAGCAGGCCGACGCGCGCCTCACGACGCAGATGAAGTCCGTGGGGGAGGTGATGGCCATCGGTACCACCTTCCAGGAATCCCTGCAAAAGGCCCTCCGGGGCCTCGAGGTGGGCGCCACGGGCCTCGACGAAAAGATCGATCCCGCGGAGCCCGAGCTGCGCCGCCGGCTCGTGGGCGAGCTTACCGTGCCGGGCCCGGAGCGCATGTGGTATCTCGCCGATGCCTTCCGCGCAGGGCTGACCCTGGAGGAAATCTTCGAGGCCAGCCGCGTGGATCCTTGGTTCCTCGCAGAGATCGAAGATCTGGTGCAGGAGGAGGCGGCGCTCAAGGGCGTGCCCCTTTCCGCCGTAGATGAAAGCCAGCTGCGCCGGCTGAAGCGCAAGGGTTTCTCCGATGCGCGCCTGGCCAAGGTGCTCGGCGTCGAGGAGCAGGCGCTGCGCGGCCATCGCCATGCCCTGGGCCTCCGCCCGGTTTATCGGCGCGTGGACACCTGTGCCGCGGAATTCCCTAGCGCCACGGCCTATCTTTACTCGACTTACGAGACGGCCTGCGAATCGGCGCCCACGGATCGGCAGAAGATCATGGTGCTGGGGGGCGGCCCGAACCGCATTGGCCAGGGCATCGAATTCGACTACTGCTGTGTTCACGCAGCCCTCGCCATGCGCGAAGACGGCTACGAAACCATCATGGTGAACTGTAATCCGGAGACCGTTTCTACGGACTACGACACCTCCGATCGCCTTTACTTTGAGCCCGTGACCCTCGAAGACGTGCTGGAAATTGTGGCGCTCGAGCAGCCTGCGGGGGTGATCGTTCAGTTCGGTGGGCAAACGCCCCTGAAGCTGGTGGAGGCGCTGGAGGATGCGAAGGTGCCGGTGATCGGAACCTCCGCGGATGCCATCGACCGGGCCGAGGACCGGGAGCGCTTCCAGGCATTCATTCGCCAGCTCGGTCTTAAGCAACCGCCGAATAAGACGGTCATGAGCGAAGCGGAAGGGCTCGCGGCTGCGGAAGGCATTGGCTACCCCATCGTGGTGCGGCCCTCCTACGTGCTGGGCGGCCGGGCCATGGAGATCGTCTACCAGCCCTCCGAACTCATCCGCTACCTGCGCACCGCCGTGGTGGCCTCAGCGGCGTCGCCGGTGCTGCTGGACCACTTCCTCGATCAAGCGGTGGAAGTGGACGTGGATGCGGTCAGCGACGGCAAGGACGTGGTGATTGGCGCCATCATGGAGCACATCGAGCAGGCCGGGGTGCACTCCGGCGACTCGGCCTGCGCCCTGCCGCCCTATCGCCTCTCCCCCGAGCTCCAGGACGTGATCCGGGAGCAGGTCCGGGCCATGGCCCGGGAGCTGGGGGTCATCGGCCTCATGAACGTCCAGCTGGCGGTGCAGAACGGCGAGATCTTCGTGCTCGAGGTGAATCCTCGGGCGTCCCGCACCGTGCCCTTCGTCTCGAAGTGCATTGGGGTGTCCCTGGCGAAGGTGGCCGCGCGCTGCATGGCGGGCCAATCCCTGGTAGATCAGGGCTTTACGGAAGAGATCATTCCCAACTACGTCAGCGTGAAGGAATCGGTCTTCCCCTTCGCCAAGTTCCCCGGGGTGGATCCCATCCTGGGGCCGGAGATGAAATCCACCGGGGAAGTCATGGGGGTCGGGGACAGCTTCGCAGCAGCCTTCGCCCGAGCCACCCAGGGGGCGGGGATCCGCCTTCCCGAGGGGGGGACGGTGTTTTTGTCCGTGAAGGACTCGGACAAGCCCTTCGTGGCGCCGCTCGCCGAGGAGCTCCGGGAGCTGGGCTTCCGCATCATCGCGACCCGCGGGACGCGGCAGTGCCTGCAAAGTGCGGGCATCGAGGCCGAAGTCGTGAACAAGGTGACGGAAGGACGCCCGGATATCGCCGACATGTTGAAGAATGGCAAGGTCGACTTCATCGTGAATACCACGGAAGGTCGCCAGTCCATTGCCGATTCGGCGGTGATCCGTCGCCTCGCATTACAAAATCGCGTGTGCTACTCGACGACCCTCACCGGCGGGGAAGCACTGTGCAAAGCCATGCGCTTCGGGAGCGGCGAGAAGGTCCGCCGCCTCCAGGAGCTCCACGCAGGATTGAACGCATGAAGACGCCCATGACCATGGAGGGGGCCGAGGCCCTCCGGGAAGAGCTGCAACGCCTGAAGCTCGAGGCGCGGCCTCGGGTGGTGAAGGCGATCGCGGAGGCCCGGGAGCACGGCGATTTGAAAGAAAACGCCGAGTACCACGCGGCGAAGGAAGAGCAGGGCTTCATCGAAGGTCGCATTCAGGAGATCGAGGGCAAGCTGTCTAATGCCCAGGTGATTGATGTCACGAAGATTGCGCCCACGGGCAAGGTGATCTTCGGCACCACGGTCAAACTGATCGATCTTGAGAAGGACGAAAGCCGTACCTACAAGATTGTCGGGGACGACGAAGCGGACCTGAAGCAGAACAAGGTGTCCGTATCCTCGCCCATCGCCCGGGCCCTCATTGGCAAGGAAGAGGGGGACGTGGTGGTGGTGCAGGCGCCGAGCGGCGCCATCGAGTACGAAATCGAAGAGGTCCTACACCGCTAACGCGTGAGGTGGGCGAAGCGCAGAAGGTTTGAGGTTTTCGGGTTGGGCTTCTCCGCGGCGCGGTAGAGCAGCGCCACGCGCCCAATCTTCTGAACGCAGGCCGCACCGGTGGCCTCGCATAGGGCCTCGATGAGGGCGTGCCGGGCCTCCCGATCCCCCGCGGGGGTGCGGATTTTGATCAGTTCATGGTCCTCGAGGGCCCGAGCCGTTTCGGCGACCACCCCCTCGCTGACGCCGCTGTCTCCCACCAGAATAATGGGATTGAGATGGTGTCCGAGGGCACGAAGTTGGCGTTGCCGCTGGGCAGTGAGGGGTGCGGTGGGGGCCATGCTGGGTCTCCTGAATGGGCGCGCAGTGTACGCCGTCTCGCCCCCTAGGCCCAGCAGCGAAGGAGAACACCATGGCAAAGGGCCGACGCGGACGCTGGATCCACGATCACCTATCCGACCCCTACGTCCAGAAGGCGCAGCAGGACGGCTATCGTTCTCGGGCCACCTATAAGCTGCTCGAACTCGAAGAGAAGCACCACTTCCTTCGTCCCGGTAAGGTGGTCCTCGATTTGGGGGCAGCCCCGGGGGGCTGGTCCCAGGTGGCGGCCAAGAAGGTTGGCTCGAAGGGGGCGGTGCTGGCCCTCGATCGCCTCGCCATGGATCCCATCGACGGGGTCACCATCCTCGAAGTGGACTTTGAAACGGAGGAGGGCTACGCCGCCCTCCGCGCGGCCCTGCCCGAGGCCGGCGCCGACGTGGTGCTGTCCGACATGGCGCCGAACTTGTCGGGCATTCACGCCGCAGACCAGGACCGGGCCATCGCCCTCGCCGAACTCGCCCTCGATCTCGCCGCTGAAGTGCTGGCGCCGCCGGGGGTGCTGGTGGTGAAGCTGTTCCAGGGTTCGGGGTTCGATCCCTGGCTGGCCCAGGCCCGGGAACTCTTCACCCGGGTGACGGTCCGTAAGCCTAAGGCCTCCCGGCCCCGGTCCCGAGAGGTCTACGCCGTCGCCGAAGGGCTGCGGGCCGGCGCTGGCGAAGGGCGCCGTCAGTGAGTAAGGTGGCAGATCGGGCCTTGGCCTGCCCTTGCAAAGCCTGAGGGCGGGCCCCATATCCCCACAATCGCGCGGGGTTTCTCCCCAGCGCACGGAAGCGAGGTGGCTCCCTTGAATGATATGGGCAAAAACTTGCTGCTGTGGCTCATCATCGCCGCAGTGCTGTTGACCGTATTCAACAACTTCAGCCCAAAAACCCCGTCCCAGGAGCTGCTGTACTCGCAGTTTGTGGAGGCTGTGCAGCGCGATCGGGTGCGCGAAGTCGTGATTGATGGCCTCGTGATCAGCGGCGAGTTCCGCGACGGCGACGCCTTCGAGACGGTCCGTCCCCAGGTCGACGATCCCAAGCTGATGGATGATCTCATCGCCCACGGCGTGTCCGTGCAGGGTGCAAGGCCGGAGCAACAGTCCCTCTGGGGCCAGCTGCTAGTCGCCAGCTTCCCCATTCTTGTGATCATCGCGGTCTTCATGTTCTTCATGCGGCAGATGCAGGGGGGCTCGGGAGGCCGAGGCGGTCCCATGAGCTTCGGTAAGTCGAAGGCCCGGCTCCTGAGCGAAGATCAAATCAAAACCACCTTTGCCGATGTGGCGGGGGTGGATGAAGCAAAGGATGACGTCCAGGAGCTGGTCGAGTTCCTGCGTGACCCGGGGAAGTTTCAGCGCCTTGGGGGGCATATCCCTCGTGGGGTGCTCATGGCGGGCTCTCCGGGGACCGGTAAAACCTTGCTGGCCAAGGCCATTGCGGGGGAAGCCAAGGTTCCCTTCTTCTCCATCTCGGGCTCGGATTTCGTCGAGATGTTCGTCGGCGTCGGGGCTTCCCGGGTACGGGATATGTTTGAGCAGGCGAAGAAGCAGGCGCCCTGCATCATCTTTATCGACGAGATCGACGCCGTGGGTCGGCACCGGGGCGCAGGCCTTGGCGGCGGCCACGATGAGCGCGAGCAGACCCTAAACCAGCTGCTTGTGGAAATGGACGGCTTTGAGGCCAACGACGGCATTATCGTGATTGCTGCCACGAACCGCCCGGACGTGCTCGATCCGGCGCTGCTGCGGCCAGGTCGCTTCGATCGCCAGGTGGTGGTGCCCCTCCCCGATATCCGGGGCCGGGAGCAGATTCTCAAGGTGCACTGCCGGAAGGTGCCCATCGCCGATGACGTCGATCCTTCGGCGTTGGCGCGGGGCACGCCGGGGTTCTCCGGCGCGGACCTTGCCAACCTCGTCAACGAGGCGGCGCTTTTCGCGGCCCGGGCGAGCCGCCGGCTCGTGGGCATGGAGGAGTTCGAGCGCGCTAAGGACAAGATCATGATGGGGGCTGAGCGTAAGTCCATGGTCATGAGCGAAAAGGAAAAGCGCACCACGGCCTTCCACGAGGCGGGGCACGCCATCGTGGGGCGGCTGGTCCCGGATCATGACCCGGTCTACAAGGTCACCATCATTCCCCGGGGGCGCGCCCTTGGGGTGACCCAGTTCCTCCCGGAACAGGACCGCTACAGCCACTCCCGGCAGTACATCCTGAGTTCGATCTGCAGCCTCTTTGGGGGGCGCATCGCCGAGGAGATGGTGCTTGGAGCCGACGGCATTACTACCGGGGCTTCCAACGATATCGAGCGCGCCACCTCCCTGGCACGAAATATGGTCACCAAGTGGGGCCTTTCCGAAAAACTCGGGCCGCTCAAGTACGACGAAGACGACGACCAGCCCTTCCTGGGACGTTCCGCATCCTCCCGGTCCCTGGCCGTTTCCGAAGAGACGGCACGGAAGATCGATGAGGAAGTGCGAGTCATCATCGACGATTGCTACGGACGCGCGAAAACCCTGCTCGAGACCCATAGCGATAAGCTCCATGCCATGGCCGATGCGTTGATGGAGTACGAGACGCTGAACAGCGATCAGATCAACGACATCATGGAAGGCATGCCGCCCCGGCCGCCGGAGGACCCGAGCAACCGCCGGCCCCCGAGTGCGCCGGAGGGGTCCGATGCGGCGCCCGGGGCCTCCCCCGATCCTGCCGTGGGGGGCTCTGCCTCCGGTTAAGCGCATGGCCTGGGATGGGCGAACCCTGCCGGTGACCTGGCAGGGGGCTCCGGAAATCATGGGGGTGTTAAACCTCACCCCCGATTCCTTTTCCGACGGGGGGGAGCTGCTCTCCCCCAGCGGCGCGCTGCAGCGTGATGCCTTGCTGCGCCGGGCGGAAGCGTTTGTGAAGGAGGGGGCGGCCTACCTCGACCTCGGTGCGGAGTCGACCCGCCCCGGGGCCCAGGGCCTGCCTGAAGGGGAAGAGTGGGCGCGCATTCAGGAAGCGCTCGAGCTCCTGGCGCCGCGCTTTGACGTCAAGCTTTCCGTAGATACCAGCACGCCCGAGATCCTGCGCCAGGCGCCGGCCCTGGGCGCTGCCTTGCTGAACGACGTTCGGGCCCTTCAGCGTCCCGGCGCCCTTGAGGCTGCCGCGGGGTCCTCGGCGTCCGTGTGCCTCATGCATATGCAGGGGTCGCCGGCGTCCATGCAGGACGCCCCCCATTACGATGACGTGGTGGGGGAGGTGCTGGCCTTTCTTCAGGCGCGCATGGGGGAAGCGGAGGCGGCGGGCATTGCCCGCGACCGAATCCTGCTCGATCCCGGCTTCGGCTTCGGAAAAACCCTTGCGCACAACCTCAGCCTATTTCGCGCCTTGCCGCGCTTCGTGGCCCTGGGCGTCCCCGTGCTCATTGGGGTTTCCCGGAAGCGCATGCTGGGGGCGCTGACCGGGCGGGAGGCTCCGAAGGCGCGGATGGTGGCGGGGGCCGTGCTGGCTGCGGAAGCCGCCCGCCACGGCGTGGCGATTATTCGAACCCATGACGTCGCAGAGACCCGCGACGCCCTGGCCATGATGCAGGCCCTCGACGGCCCTGCCTGAGGAAACGCTTTGATGGAACGACGATATTTTGGCACGGACGGCATTCGCGGACGGGTGGGGGATGCCCCCATTACGCCGGACTTTATGGTGCGGTTGGGGTACGCGGCAGGGCGCACCCTGGCGCCGGAGGGGGGGCTTGTGGTCCTGGGCAAGGACACGCGCATCTCTGGGTACATGCTCGAATCGGCCCTGGAGGCGGGGTTTTCCGCCGCAGGGGTTGGGGTTCGGCTTACGGGCCCCATGCCCACCCCCGCCATCGCCTACCTAACCCGTAGCCTGCGCGCGCGGGCCGGCGTGGTCATCAGCGCATCCCACAACCCCTACGACGACAACGGCATCAAGTTCTTCTCCGCCCAGGGCGACAAGCTGAGCGACGAGGAAGAGCTCGCCATCGAGGCGGCCCTGGAAGCGCCGCTTCAGACCCGCCCGTCCGCGGAGCTTGGGCGCGCCGCGCGGGTGAACGATGCGGAGGGTCGCTATCTCGAGTTTTGCAAGAACACCACGCCCGAGGGCTTTCACCTTCGCGGCCTGAAGCTGGTGGTGGACTGCGCCCACGGGGCAACCTATCACCTGGCGCCGGCGCTCTTTGAGGAGCTTGGCGCGACCGTCGAGACCCTCGGGGTGAGCCCCGATGGGCTCAATATCAATGAGGGCTGCGGCGCGACGGCTCCCGAGGCCCTGCGGGCCCGGGTGCTTGAGACCGGCGCGGATCTGGGGCTCGCTTTTGACGGCGACGGGGATCGGCTGATCATGGTTGATGGCCGCGGCACGGTGCGCGATGGGGATAGCCTCCTTTACGTGCTGGCTCAGCACCAGCAGCGCGAGGGGACGCTGGCCGGCGGAGTCGTGGGCACCCTGATGTCGAACCTCGGGCTCGAGCAGGCCCTTCAGGCGTCCGCCATCCCCTTCGCCCGCGCGGGGGTCGGAGATCGCTACGTGCTGGCCGAATGCCAAGCCCGGGGGTGGCGCCTTGGGGGCGAAGGCTCGGGGCATATTTTGTGTCTCGATGCCCACAGCACCGGGGACGGCATGATTGCCGCGCTCCAGGTGCTGGTGGCCCTTCGGGCTGCGGAGCAGACCCTGGAGGAGGCCCTGGCGCCCATGACGCTCTGCCCTCAAGTGCTCATTAACGTGGCGGCCGAGCGCGCCGTTTTGAAGGCCCCTTCCGTTGTGGCTGCCGTGGCCGACCTGGAACAAGCCCTCGGAAATCGAGGCCGAATTCTCCTTCGGGCCTCCGGTACCCAGCCTTTGGTTAGGGTGATGGTCGAGGGTTTGGACGGGGACGAGGTCCAGGGGGCCGCAACGCGCTTGGCCGATACGGTCCGCGCCGCCGCGGCGGGCGGAGCGTGAGCGAATTGCCTCCCCCGGGCCCCTTGTCTACCATACGCGCCCCCGGAGACCGGCCCGCGAGCAGGGGATTGCCGTGCTGATCGCAGCGAATTGGAAAATGCACGGTGACCGCGCCTTTCTGACCGCGTACTTCGAAGGCGCGGGGGCCCTTTCCTGGCCCGAGGCGCAGACCCATCTGGTCTTTCCACCGGCGACGCTTCTTGAGCGGGCGGCGGAGGCCGGAGCAGCGGTTGGCATGGTCGCCGGTGCGCAGGCGATTCACCCGGCGAGGGACGGCGCCCACACGGGCTGCCTCTCCGCCGAGCAGGTGGCCGAGGCCGGCGCCCGCTGGGCGCTGCTGGGGCACTCGGAGCGCCGCGCCCAGGGGGAAACGGATTTGGACGTGGCCGCCCAGCTTGAGGCGGCGGCTCGGGCGGGGCTCCGCGGCCTGGTGTGCGTCGGGGAAGGCTTGGCGGTGCGCGAAGAGGATGAGGCCGAGGCCTATGTGCTTGGCCAGCTGGCGGCGGTGCTGGCTTTGCCTGCGCCGGCGCTCGACGCCCTTGGCGCCATTGCCTATGAGCCGATCTGGGCCATCGGCACGGGCCGAACGGCAACGCCGGAGCTGGCCCAGGCCATGCACCGGGCCCTGCGGGAAAGGCTTGAGGTTGCTGGGCTAGGGGGGCTTCCCCTGCTCTACGGCGGCAGCGTCAAGCCAGACAACGCGAAGGCCCTGCTTTCGCAACCGGACATTGACGGGGTCCTCGTGGGAGGTGCCTCCCTGGACATTACGGCGTTCAACGCCATTGCAAGGGCAGCAAACGAATGAACATGGAAACGCTGGAATTGGTGCTTCGGGTCCTTTTGGTGCTGGATGCGCTCGCCCTCATTGGGCTCGTGCTTCTTCAGCAGGGCCGGGGCGCGAGCATGGGCGCGGCCTTCGGATCCGGAGCATCGACGACGATGTTTGGTTCCGCTGGGGCAACGGGGTTCCTTACCCGCTTGACCACTTTCCTGGCCGTGGGCTTCTTTGTGCTGACCTTCGCCCTGGCGTGGTCGGCGAAGGCGCGGAACGAAGCCTCCCTCGAGCTTTCCCTTCCTAAGGCGTCGGCGCCGGTGGAGGCCACGGAGCTTCCCGCGGCGGAGGTCCCCGTGGCTGAGACGCCGGCCTCGGAAGGTGCCGGGGAGCTTCCGGAAGCCCCTTAATTTTGGAAATTGGGCGTTCAAGGTATTGAAATCGCCAGACGAACGCCTAAGATACGCATCCCCTTGCCGAAGTGGCGGAATTGGTAGACGCGCTAGCTTGAGGGGCTAGTGGGCATTAGCCCGTGGAGGTTCAAGTCCTCTCTTCGGCACCATTCAACGAAACCCCGTTGCCACCTAAGCGGCGGAGGTTGTTCAAAAGTTCGCGGTTCTCTATAATCCGCGTCCCTTAGGTGCGGGGTGGAGCAGTCTGGTAGCTCGTCGGGCTCATAACCCGAAGGTCGCAGGTTCAAATCCTGCCCCCGCTACCAACGTATCAGAGGCTTGTAGTAAAAGCCTCGGTGCCGGCGGAAACGCTAGGCATCACGGAAATGGGCCTTGTGCCCATTTTTTGTTTCTGGAGTTAGCGGAGCGGGCGTGCCGGAGCAGAGCACCAGTAAGCGCTTGGGGGTGGATGCCTTAAAAACCCTGTTTTCCCCGGCTATTGCTGCGCTGGGCTGCCGGCTTTGGGGCATTGAACTGATGAACCCCGGGCGCCAACCCCTGCTTCGCGTGTTCATCGATCGGGCCGATGGCGTCACCATCGAAGATTGCGAAGCAGTGAGCCGCCGCCTTGGGGCGCTCCTGGACGTAGAGGACCTGGTGCCGGGGAAGTTCACCCTCGAGGTGTCGAGCCCGGGCATGGATCGACGGCTCTTTGAGCTGGCGCAGTTTGAGGAAAGCATCGGAGAGCAGCTCTCCGTGCGCTTAGAGCAGCCCTTTGAGGGGCGGCGAAAATTGGTCGGTGTGCTGCAAGCCGTGGATGGGGATGAAATCGTATTGCGCGTCGAAGACGACGAATACGTCCTTCCCTACGAGTGGATTGCGAAGGCACACATCGTTCCTACCTTTGCGTAGCGCGTGCGCTGCCGGCGAGGATGAGAAATGAGTAAAGAGATCCTTCTGGTTGTGGAGTCCGTCTCGAACGAGAAGGGCGTAGAGAAAGAGGTCATTTTCGAGGCCCTTGAGCTTGCCCTCGCTTCGGCAACGAAGAAGCGCTATTCCGAAGAGGCCGACGTGCGCGTGGCCATTGATCGTACCAGCGGGGAGCATCGGGCTTTCCGGCGCTGGACCATCGTCGAATCGGAAGCGGAGATGGAGACGCCGGCGGCGGAGCTCAGCTTTGCGGCGGCCAAGGAAATTGATCCCAGCCTCGAGCTCGGTTCCGTCTACGAAGAAGAGATTGAGCCCGAAGCTTTTGGGCGCATTGCGGCGCAAACGGCGAAGCAGGTCATCGTGCAGCGCGTGCGCGAAGCCGAGCGGGCGAAGGTGGTGGAGCTCTACACCCCGCGCCTTGGGGAACTCGTTAGCGGCACGGTGAAGAAGGTGACCCGGGAAGTGGTCATCGTTGATTTGGGTAACAACGCTGAAGCGGTCCTGCCCCGGGATCAAATGATTCCCCGGGAAACCTTCCGCATCAGCGATCGCGTCCGCGCCCTGCTCCAGCGCATCGAGCCCGAGGCCCGGGGGCCGCAGCTCATTTTGTCGCGCACCGATCCGCAGATGCTGGTGAAGCTCTTCGAGCTTGAGGTGCCGGAAATCGCCGAGCAGGTCATCGAGATCAAGGGCGCGGCCCGGGATCCCGGCTCCCGCGCCAAGATTGCCGTAAAGACCAACGATGGCCGCATCGATCCCGTGGGGGCCTGCGTGGGCATGCGCGGTTCTCGCGTGCAGGCCGTGTCCGGAGAGCTGGCGAACGAGCGCATCGACATCGTGCTCTGGGACGACAACATCGCGCAGCTCGCCATTAATGCCATGTCCCCGGCGGATGTGGCCTCCATCGTGGTGGATGAAGATACGCACGCCATGGATATCGCCGTGGCGGAAGATAACCTTGCCCAGGCCATCGGCCGGGGCGGGCAGAATGTTCGGCTGGCTTCCGAGCTCACGGGCTGGACCTTGAACATCATGACCGAGGAAGAGGCCGGCCAGAAGCAGGAAGCGGAGATGGTCGATCTCCTCGAGCGCTTCATGGGTGCCCTGGACGTCGACGAAGACGTGGCGGGCGTCCTCATCGAGGAAGGCTTTGCCTCCCTCGAGGAAGTGGCCTACGTGCCCCTTGAGGAAATGCTGGCCATTGAAGGCTTCGACGAGGAGATCGTCCTTGAGCTGCGTAATCGCGCCAAGGATGCGCTTCTCACCCAGGCCTTGGCGTCCGAGGAAGCGCTGGAGGGCTCGGCCCCCGCCGAGGACTTGAAGGCCCTGATTGAAGAGCAAGGGCAGGAGGCGCGCTTGGCCTTCGTGCTTGCGAAGAACGGCATCGTTACCCAGGAAGACCTCGCCGAGCAGGCCACCGACGATTTGGTGGAGCTGGAGGAGCTTGGCCTCGACGAGGCTCAGGCTTCGGCACTGATCATGGCTGCGCGGGCACCCTGGTTTGCAGAGGAAGCGGGCGAGGCCTAGGGCTCCCCGTTGCGCAGGAACAGAATTTCCGGAGAAGTCAGATGGCAGAAGTGACCGTCAAGCAACTCGCCGAGTCCGTAGGCGCCCCGCCGGAGCGCTTGCTAAAGCAAATGGAAGAGGCGGGCCTGCCCCAGCGCGGCCTTGAGGACGCGGTGACCGAGGAGCAGAAGCAAACCCTTCTGACCTATCTAAAGACCGCCCATGGCCAAGTGGCCGAGGGGCCAAAGAAAATCACCTTAAAGCGCAAGACCGTCAGCACCTTGCGCACGGATCGGGGCCGGGGCAAAGCCGTGGCCGTGGAGGTCCGGAAGAAGCGCACCTACGTTAAGCGCGACACCACGGAAGCGGCTGTGCCGGAAAGCGCCGAATCCGAACTGGCTCGGCTGAAGGCGGAGGAAGCGGAGCGCGAAGCCCAGCGTCAGGCGGCGGAGCTCGAGCGGCGGGCCGAGGAAGAGCGGCGTAAGGCTGAAGCGGCGGCGAAGGCCGAGGCGGAAGCCAAGGCCAAGGCCGAGGCGGAAGCTCAGGCCCAAGCAGCGGCGGCAAAGGCGCCGGCGGAGCCGAGCACCGCGCCCGTATCCGAGGAAGAAGCGCGGCGGGCTGCTGCGGCCGCGATCGTGGACGCTGAAGCGGCGACCGTGAAGAGCGAAAAGCGCGGCGGCAAGCCCGCAAAACGCCACGACGACGACCGGGCCCGGAAGGGCCGGCGCATGGACGACGATGGTCCGGGGCGCGACGGCGGACGAGGCAAGCGCGCGGGCACCCTCTCCCGAGATCGCCTCGCGGAGCGCAAGCGCCGGGCGGCGCCGAAGGGCATGCCGAAAACCCAGGGTTTTGAGCGGCCGACGGAAATGGTTGCCCGGGATATTGAAGTGCCTGAGGCGATCTCCGTGGGCGAGCTTGCCCAGCGCATGTCCGTTAAGGCCGGCGACGCCATCAAGAAGCTTATGGGCATGGGGGTGATGGCCACCATCAACCAGGTACTCGATCAAGATACGGCTATCCTGCTGGTGGAAGAATTCGGTCACCGGGCGAAGACCGTGGCCTCCGATGCCATCGAGCAGGAGTACTTCGAGTCCCTGAAGATCGAAGGCGAGGGCAAGCCCCGGGCACCGGTGGTGACCGTGATGGGTCACGTCGACCACGGCAAAACCTCCCTCCTCGACTACATCCGGAAAACCCGAGTGGCCAGCGGGGAAGCCGGCGGCATTACGCAGCACATTGGGGCCTATTACGTCGATACGGGGCACGGTGCGGTGTCCTTCCTCGATACGCCTGGGCACGCCGCCTTCACGGCCATGCGGGCGCGGGGCGCCAAGCTCACGGATATCGTTATCCTCGTGGTCGCTGCTGACGACGGGGTAATGCCGCAGACGGAAGAGGCGGTGGCCCACGCCCGCGCCGCGGACGTACCCATCGTTGTGGCGGTAAACAAAATTGATAAGGAAGGGGCCGATCCCCAGCGGGTTAAAACGGAGCTTGCGGGCCGGGACGTGGTTCCCGACGAGTGGGGCGGTGATACGCAGTTCGTTCACGTCTCCGCCATGACCGGGGAAGGCATCGATGCCCTGCTCGAGGCTCTGCTGCTTCAGGCGGAGCTGCTCGAGCTCACCGCCGTGGAAGATGCGCCGGGGCAGGGCTCGGTGGTGGAATCGCGCCTCGATCGCGGTCGCGGTCCCGTGGCGACGGTGCTGGTGCGAAACGGCACGCTCCGGAAGGGCGACTTTATTGTGGCTGGTGAGCACTACGGTCGCGTGCGCGCCATGGTGAACGATGCCGGTGAGAACGTGGATCAGGCCCTGCCGTCCTACCCCGTTGAGATTCTCGGCCTTTCCGGTACGCCGGATGCGGGGGATGAGTTCTCCGTGGTGGAGAACGAGCGAGGGGCCAAGGAACTGGTGGAGTTCCGCCGCAGCCGGTCCCAGGAAGCGCGGATCAAACAGCAGCAGGCGGCGCGCCTGGATAGCCTTTTCGACAACATGGGCGAGGGCGAAAAGCCCACCATCAACCTGGTGCTGAAAACCGACGTGCGGGGCTCCCTCGAGGCGCTGATTGCGGCCGTGGGCGAGCTATCCAACGACGAAGTGAAGGTCAAGGTGGTGTCCTCCGGGGTAGGCGGGATCAACGAATCCGATGCCAACCTCGCGGTCGCCTCCGGGGCCGTGGTGCTCGGCTTCAACGTCCGGGCAGATGCCTCCGCCAAGAAGATCATCGAGCGGGAAGGCCTCGATCTGCGCTACTACAGCGTGATCTACGAGCTCCTGGACGATCTGAAGGATGCCCTCTCGGGCATGCTAGCGCCGGAGCTGCGGGAAGAAATTGTCGGTATCGCCGAAGTGCGCGATGTCTTCCGGTCGCCGAAGTTCGGCGCCGTGGCGGGCTGCATGGTCACGGAAGGCACGATCTACCGAAGCAAGAAGATTCGCGTGCTGCGCGATAACGTCGTCATCTACGAAGGGGAGCTGGAATCGCTCCGGCGCTTCAAGGATGACGTGCAGGAAGTCCGTAACGGCTTTGAGTGCGGTATCGGGGTTCGCAATTACAACGACGTTCGCGAAGGGGACAAGATCGAAGTCTTCGACGTGAAGGAAATTGCGCGCTCCCTATAAGCGCCGCGAGGATCTATGCCGAAGGAATACGGACGCGATCAGCGCGTCGCCGACTTTATCCAGCGCGAGCTGGCGTCGGTTTTGCAGAACGAAATGCGCGATCCCCGGGTGGCCATGGTGTCCATCAATGAGGTTCGCGTATCTCGCGATCTGGGCTACGCTGATCTCTATGTCTCCTCCCTGCAGGCCCAGGATGAGGCGGCGCAGAAGGCCGTGATCAAGGCCTTGGCGGGCGCAGCGGGCTATCTGCGGACGGCCCTCGCGAAGCGGAGCACCCTTCGAACCACGCCCCGCCTGCGCTTCCACTGGGATAGCCTCCCGGGTCGCGCTGGCGAGTTGAGCGCGCTCATCGATACGGCGCTGGCGGAAGATCGCGCCCGGGAGCAGGACCGGGAGGATGACGCATGAGTGGCACTGACGGCGCAGCCTCGAGCCGTAAGGGCCCGCCGCGCCATCGCGGGGGGCGGCGTAAGGCGCGCCAGCCTCGGGGCCGGGACGTCACCGGTATTCTTTTGCTCGATAAGCCCGCGGGCATGACGTCGAATGGCGCACTCCAAGCCACCAAGCGAATTTTCGGCGCGGCCAAGGCGGGCCACACGGGGGCGCTCGATCCTCTTGCGACGGGGGTATTGCCCCTGTGCTTCGGGGAAGCGACGAAGTTCTCCCAGTATCTGCTGGATTCCAACAAGCGGTACTGGACGGAGATTCGGCTCGGCGTGCGCACGGAAAGCGGCGATGCCGACGGTGAGGTGATTGACACGCGCCCCGTGCCGCCGCTCACGGAAGCGCGCTTGGAAGAGGCCCTAGAGGCCTTCCGGGGCGATATTTTGCAGGTGCCGTCCATGTATTCGGCCCTGAAGCATCAGGGGCAGCCGCTTTATAAGCTGGCCCGGCAAGGCATCACGGTGGAGCGGGAAGCGCGCCCCGTGACTATTTTTGAGAATCGGCTGCTCGGTTTCGAGGGCGACCGGATCACCTTGGATATTGCGTGCTCCAAGGGGACCTACGTGCGCTCCATCGCCGAAGATCTTGGCGAAGCCCTGGGCTGCGGCGCCCATGTGACGGCTCTGCGCCGCACGGCCGTGGGTCCCTTTCGTATCGAGGATGCGATTACCCCCGGGCAGCTGGAAGGAGCCCGGGAAGAGGGCGGCTTCGAGGCCGTAGATGCCTTTCTCCTTCCCCTCGCGGCGGGGGTGGGGCACTTCCCCGAGGTGCTGCTGCCGGAGGCCACGGCCTACTACCTTGGCAAGGGCCAGGCGGTGCAGGTGCCCGGCGCCCCGCGGGAAGGGTGGGTGCGGCTGATGCTTAAGGAAAACCCCGAGCCGACCTTCCTGGGCGTGGGGGAAATCATTGATGACGGACGCATTGCGCCGAGGCGCCTTGTCGTCGGAAAATAGCGGCGCGCCAATGCGCTTGAAGCAAAGTTTAAAACCGTACCCCTTGGGGTACACGAGAGCGTCACTGTAATCATGCGCGGTGACCCAGGGGACCGCATGGGGCGTTTCCCTGACTAGCATGTTCGGAGTCCAATACCATGGCACTAAGTGCGCAGACGAAAGCTGAAATTCTTAAGGAGTATCAGCTCGCGGAGGGGGATACGGGTTCGCCGGAAGTGCAGGTTGCCCTGCTGACGGCCAACATCAATGGTCTTCAGGGTCACTTTAAGACCCACGCCAAGGACCACCACTCGCGTCGCGGCCTGATTCGTATGGTGAATCAGCGTCGTCGTCTCCTCGATTATCTCAAGGAGAAGGACACCGCTCGCTACGCAAAACTCATCGAACGTCTCGGTCTCCGTCGCTAAGGGCGGGGGCAGGCAACGGGGCCCTCGGGCGCCCGCTGTGATGAGCTTGCAAGCACGCTGGCCGCGATGCGCGGCCACTTGTTGAAACGGGCTGCCCCGCAGGGTTGCGGAGCGGGCCCGTTTCCTATTGGAGGATAGACTGTTGTCAGCTGTTGCGAAGAGTTTTCAGTGGGGTGATCACCGGATCACGTTAGAGACCGGAAAAATTGCACGCCAGGCCACCGGGGCCGTGATGGCGCACATGGATAACACCACCGTGCTGTGCACCGTGGTGGGGATGAAGGACGCCAAGCCTGGCCAGCCCTTCTTCCCCTTGACCGTCAACTACCAGGAAAAGACCTACGCTGCGGGGAAAATCCCCGGTGGGTTCTTCCGCCGCGAGGGTCGTCCCTCGGAAAAGGAAACGCTCACGAGCCGGCTCATCGACCGGCCCATCCGTCCGCTCTTTCCCAAGGGCTTCATGAACGAAGTGCAGGTCATCTGCACCGTGATGTCCGCGGACAAGGACCAGGACCCGGACGTGATCGCCATGATCGGCGCCGCCGCCGCCCTGGCCATCTCCGGCATCCCCTTCAGCGGACCCCTGGCTGCGGCCCGGGTGGGCTTCGCCGATGGTCAGTACCTGCTGAACCCGGGCTTTGAGGCGCTGAAGTCTTCGGCGCTCAACATGACCGTGGCGGGTACGCGCCAAGCCGTGCTCATGGTGGAGTCCGAAGCCGAAGAGCTCACGGAAGATCAAATGCTCGGCGCCGTGCTCTTTGCGCACCAGCAAATGCAGCCCGTGCTCGATGCGATCAATGCGCTCGTCGCCGAGGCCGGCAAGCCGCGCTGGGAGTGGACGCCCCCGGAGATCGATCAGGCCCTCGCCAATCGCATCGCTGACGTGTTCGCCGAGCCCATGGGGGCGGCCTATCGCATCACCGATAAGCTCGAGCGCCAGGACGCCGTGGCCGCACTTAAGGCCCAGTGCCTTGAGCAGTTTGCCGGGGAAGCCCTGGGCGACGACGCCGCGGACAGCAAAACCGTGGAAGGCCTCTTTGGGCGTCTTGAGAAGTCCGTGGTGCGTAACGCCATCATCGACGGTGCGCCCCGCATCGACGGCCGTGATCTCAAGACCGTCCGGCCCCTGGCCATGGAAGTGGGCAATCTGGCCAAGGCTCACGGGTCCGCGCTGTTCACCCGCGGGGAAACACAGGCCATCGTGGCGGCCACCCTCGGGACGAACCGGGACGCCGCCATCGTCGATGCCCTCGAAGGCACCTATCGCGAAAGCTTCATGCTCCACTACAACTTCCCGCCCTACTCCGTCGGGGAAGCGGGCTTCATGGGTGGGCCGAAGCGCCGGGAAATTGGCCACGGTCGCCTGGCGCGCCGCGGCGTGCAGGCGGTGCTTCCGAATGCGGAAGATTTCCCCTACACCCTGCGGGTGGTGTCGGAGATCACCGAATCCAACGGCAGCTCCTCCATGGCCTCGGTGTGCGGCACGAGCCTTGCGCTGATGGACGCCGGCGTGCCGATTAAGGCGCAGGTGGCGGGCATCGCCATGGGTCTTGTGAAGGAAGGGGATCGCTACGCGGTCATCACCGACATCCTGGGCGACGAGGACCACCTCGGCGACATGGACTTCAAGGTGGCCGGGACGGCAAAGGGTGTCACTGCGCTGCAGATGGACATCAAGATCGAAGGCATCAACGAAGAGATCATGGAGAAGGCGCTGGCCCAGGCCTATGAAGCGCGCTGCCATATCTTGAACGAGATGAACCAGGTCATCGCCGAGCCCCGGGCTGCGGTATCGGACAACGCGCCGAGCATCGCCACCATCGAGGTGAACCCGGACAAGATCCGCGACGTGATCGGCAAGGGTGGGGTCACCATCCGTGCCATCCAGGAAGAGACCGGTGCTCAGATCGACATCGACGACTCCGGCCTGATCCGGGTCTACGGCGAGAACGCCGAGAGCCGGGATGCGGCCATCGCCCGCATCGAAGCCATCACGGCGGAAGCCGAGGTGGGTCAGGTCTACCTGGGTACGGTGTCCAAGATCGTCGACTTCGGCGCCTTCGTGAACATCATTCCCGGCAAGGATGGCCTGGTGCACATCTCCCAGATTGCCCAGGAGCGGGTCGAGAACGTTGAGGACTACCTCAAGGAAGGCCAGCAGGTGCGCGTGGTGGTGCTCGACGTCGACGCCCGCGGTCGCATTAAGCTGTCCATGAAGGAAGTCCCCGAAGAAGAGGGTACGGAAGACAGCGAAGCGGCGGACGCCTAAGGCCTCGGGCCCTCGCAAAAACCCGGCTTGCCTTGCGGCAGGCCGGGTTTTTTTTCGCCCGCCTAAAGGCGGTAGTAAAACTGATGGGGATAGGCCAGTTCGGGGTTGGCAGGGACCAGGGGCGTAAAGCCCTGGGCCTTGAAGAAGCCCACCGCGTCCTTCTGGGCCCGGACCGTCAGGATGGCCACGCCTTCGGCGCGGGCGCGGCGCTGCGCATCGTATAGGAGCTTTGCGCCGAAGCCCTGGCCTTGCGCCTTGGGGTCCACGTAAATGCCGTGGATGCGCCAGGCGGGTTGCGCGGGCGCTTCCTCTACACCGACCGTTTCCAAAGCGAGAACCCCCGTGGGCATGGCCGGCGCCCCGAGATAGCGAATATCCATGGTGGTCAGGTCGACCTCATCGTAGCAGTGGCTGGGGCCGGCGAGCCGCTTCACCCGCGGGGGAAGATCCCAGCCGTCGATGGCGCGGAGAATCAGCGCGTTGACGGCGGGGAGCTGGCTCGGCTGCACGGGAAGTAGGGGATCCACGGGGCCTCCTTTTGCGCTGGGGGTCGCTCCCAGGCATGCTCAAGGCCTTGGGAGGGATCGGTGCGCAATTTACAACGTCTTCTAATTCCCGGGGCAGTGCTTCAGTCCGTCATGATCGGCGGGGGCTACGGCACGGGCCGGGAAGTGGTCGAGTATTTTACGCGCTTCGGCGCCGGCGCCGGACTGCTCGGTCTGGCTTTGGCGGGGGCGGGCATTGCGGTGGTTTTCGCCCTTTCCCTAGAGCTTGCCCGCCGGGCTGGCGCCTACGACTACCGCACGTTCTTTAAGGCCCTGCTCGGTCGCTTCTGGGTGAGTTACGAGGTGCTTTTGCTGCTCCTCGTGATGCTGGTGTTGGGGGTGATCAGCGCCGCTAGCCAAGGCATGCTGCTACGCCTTTTCCCAGGCCTTAGCCCGGGCCTGTCCACCCTGCTCTTTGTCCTGGCGACCGTGGGCCTCATCCTCTTCGGGCGCACCTGGGTGACGCGCATTCTCACCTTCTGGAGCTTCGTGCTCTATGCAGCCTTTGCCGCGCTCCTTGGGATGGTCTGGCTGCGCTTTGGGGAGGGCCTAGGGGCCGCGTTCAGTACGCCCGGGGCCAGCGAAGGCTGGGCGCTCAGCGCGCTGCGCTACGTGGGCTATAACGTGACCGCGGTGCCGGTGGTGCTCTTCGCGGCGCGGGCGCTGCGTTCCCAGCGGGATACGGCCATCGCTGGGGCCCTTGGGGGCGTGCTCGCCATTTTGCCGGCGGTGGCCCTTCATCTCTGCTTTCTAGCTTTGGGGCCCGCGGTCTACGACGGCGTGGCCTTGCCCCTCTTTTCCGTGCTCGACGTTCTGGCGGCCCCCATGCTGACCCTCTGCCTTTCCGTGGTGCTTCTCGGGACCTTCCTCGAGACCGCGCTGGGGGATTTGCAGGGGCTTTTGGAACGGATGGACCGCTGGCGTGAGGAGCGCCACGGCGCGCCCTTTTCCCCCTGGGGCCATGGGGCCATGGCCCTGCTTCTGCTGGCCGCGGCGGCCGTGCTCGGTCGCCTGGGGGTGGTGGCGCTTATTGGCGAGGGCTACGGAACCCTCGCCTGGGGTTTCATTCTGGTTTACATCCTGCCCGTGCTGGTCTGGGGGCTCCGCCGGTGGCGATCGCCGGAAGCCCCCGAGGGCTCGAACTAGTAGCCCGCAGCGCCACCGTCCGGGGCCCGGCCGTCGACGCCGCCCTCAAGCACGCCCGTTTCCGGGTTCACCACGATGACCTCCGCGACCCCCTGGCGGCTCTGGGCGCGCGTTTCGTGCCCCATCGCCTCCAGCAGCCCCACCGTGTCCGGGGAGAACAGCTGCGCTTCATAGCTGATGCGGTCCGGTAGCCACTGGTGATGGATGCGGCCCGCGTCCACCGCCGCCTGAGCGTTCATGCCGTGGTCGACCACATTGAGGATGGTTTGGAGGGTGGTATTGATGATGGTGCGACCGCCCGGCGAGCCGGTGACCATGAACAGCGCACCGTCCTTCGCGACGATGGTGGGGGACATGCTCGACAGCATGCGCTTGCCCGGCTCGGCCACGTTCGGCGGCGTACCAATGAGGCCGCGCGTATCCGTCAGCCCGGGCTTGCCGTTGAAGTCCCCCATTTCATTGTTCAAAAGGAAGCCAGCGCCGGGAACCACAATCCCCGAGCCGTAGCTGTATTCCAGCGTATAGGTCACGGAGACCGCATTGCGCGCCCCATCGACTACGGAGAAGTGGGTGGTTTCCGGGCTTTCGTAGCCCCAGGTGAAGCTGCCGGGATCGGACACGGAGGCCGTCTTTTCATCGATGGATTCGCGAAGGGCCGTGGCATAGTCCTTCGAGAGGAGTTCGGCGAGGGGCATGTCCGGGTTGAAGTCCGGGTCGCCCAGATACCGGGCCCGGTTGGCATAGCCCCGGCGCATGGCTTCGGTCATGAGGTGCAGGGTGCGGGCCGAGCCAAAGCCCGAGGCGGAAAGATCGTAGCCCTCGAGGACGTTGAGCATTTGCACCATGGTGACGCCGCCGGAGCTCGGAGGCGGCATACCAATAATCTCGTAACCCCGGTAGCTGCCGAGGATCGGGGCGCGGCGTACGGCCTCGTAGGCCTTGAGATCGTCATGGGTGATGATCCCCCCGTTGGCGGCCATCTCCTTTACGAGCAGGTTCGCCGTTTCCCCCTCGTAGAAGCCCTTCGGGCCGGCTTCGGCGATGCGCTCGAGGGTGGCCGCGAGGTCGCGCTGCACGAGCCGGTCCCCGGCTTCGTAGGGCGTGCCGTCCTTGGTGAACTGGGCCACGGAGGCGGGGTAGGGCTCGAAGCGTCGCATGCCCGTGGTGCTGAGGGAGCGGGCAAGGCCATGGGTGACGGTGAAGCCGTCCCGGGCCAGGGCGATGGCCGGGGCGACCAGGCGGGCCCAGGGTAGGGTGCCGCCGTCCTGCCAGGCCAAATGCAGGCCGGCGACGGTGCCCGGCACCCCCACCGCGAGGTGGCTCGAATGGTGCTTTTCGTAGTCGTAGTTCCCGGCCTCGTCCAGCCACATCTCCGGGTGCGCTGCCGCCGGCGCCTTTTCCCGGAAGTCATAGGTTTGGGCGTCACCCTTTGCCGGGCGATGGATGAGGAAGCCGCCACCGCCGATGTTTCCCGCCGTGGGATGGGTCACCGCCAGGGCGAAGGCCGTGGCCACAGCCGCATCAATGGCGTTGCCGCCCTCCCGGAGCACCTGCGCGCCGGCCTCGGAGGCCAGCGCATTCTGCGACACCACCATGCCATGGCTGGCGTACTGGGGGCCGTTGGCCGCCAGCACGAGCTGGCTGACGGTGAGGGTCAAAAGCCACACAAGGCCGTGGCGTAGCGTTTTCCGAAGGTTCATAGACCAGTTCTCCGAAGGGGCTTAGCCCACTTATTGATGGGCGCGCTCGCGCACCAGGGCATCCACCACGCTGGGATCCGCGAGGGTGCTGGTGTCGCCAAGGGCGTCGATTTCGTTTGCGGCAATTTTTCTCAGGATTCGGCGCATGATCTTTCCCGAGCGCGTTTTCGGCAGCCCCGGCGCCCATTGGATGACCTCGGGCTTTGCGAAGGGGCCGATCTCCTGGCGGACGAGGTTCACGAGGGCCGTTTCTAGCGCCGCCAGGGCCTCCGCCGTTTTGTCCGCGTCGACCATGAGGGTCACGTAGGCGTAAATGGCTTGGCCCTTCACGTCGTGATCAAAGCCCACCACCGCGGCCTCCGCGACGGCAGGGTGGAGCACGAGGGCACTTTCCACCTCCGCGGTGCCAATGCGATGGCCCGAGACGTTAATCACGTCGTCCACGCGCCCCGTGATCCAGTAGTCCCCATCTTCGTCGCGGCGCGCGCCATCGCCGGTGAAATAGACCCCGGGGTAGGTGCTGTAATAGGTGTCCACCACGCGCTGGTGATCACCGTAGACCGTACGAATTTGGCTCGGCCAGCTGCTTTCGATGACCAGGTTTCCGGAAGCTGCGCCATCGTCAGGCAGGCGCTTGCCCTCGGCGTCCATGAGCGCGGGGCGCACCCCAAAGAAGGGGCGGGTGGCCGAGCCGGGCTTTAGGGTCGTCGCGCCAGGTAGGGGCGTAATTAGGACTGCGCCCGTTTCCGTCTGCCACCAGGTATCGACGATGGGGCAGCGCTGTTCCCCCACCACGGTGTAATACCAGTTCCAGGCTTCCGGGTTAATCGGTTCGCCGACCGAGCCCAGAAGGCGCAGGGACTGGCGACTGCTACGGGTAACGAAGCGGTCCCCTTCCCCCATGACCTGGCGAATCATGGTGGGCGCGGTGTAGAAGATGGCCACCTGGTGCTTATCGATGACCTCCCAGGCGCGCCCGGCATCGGGCCAGGTGGGCACCCCCTCGAACATCAGGGTGGTGGCCCCGTTCGCGAGGGGGCCATAGACGATATAGCTGTGCCCCGTGATCCAGCCGACGTCGGCGGTGCACCAGTAGATTTCTCCCTCCCGGTAGTCGAAGACATAGCGGAAGGTCATGGCGGCCATGAGAAGGTAGCCCCCGGTGGTGTGGAGTACCCCCTTTGGCTTTCCCGTGGAACCGGAGGTATAGAGGATAAAGAGCGGGTCCTCTGCATCCATCGGTTCCGGGGGGCAGTCTGGGGCTTCGGCGCCGGTGGCCTCGTGGTACCAAATATCTCGCGGGGCCTCCCAGGGCACCTCCGCGCCGGTGCGCTGCACCGTGAGCACCGTGTGCACCCCGGGGCATTTCTCCAGGGCGGCCTCGACATTGGCCTTTAGGGGAATGCGCTTGCCGCCCCGCACCCCTTCGTCAGCGGTGATCACCACCTCGCAGTCCGCATCGAGGATGCGATCCTGGAGGGACTGGGGGGAAAAGCCGCCAAAGACCACGGAGTGGATCGCGCCGATGCGGGCGCAGGCCAGCATGGCGAAGGCCGCCTCGGGAATCATGGGCATATAGATGCAAACCCGATCGCCCTTTTTGACGCCTCGGGTTTTGAGGGCGTTAGCAAGTCGGCAGATGGCCTCGTAGGCCTCCTGATAGGAGATGGCTCGGCTGTCGTCCGGGTTGTCCCCTTCCCAGAGGATCGCCGTTTGCGAGGCTCGCGCGGGAAGGTGCCGGTCGATGCAGTTCACGCAGGCGTTTAGGGTGCCGCCGGCGAACCACTTCACTTCGCCCCGGGCCATGTTCACCTCGGACACCCGATCCCACTGATCGCTCATCCAGGTGAGTTGGCTACGCGCTTGCCGATCAAAGAAGCCCTCCGGGTCTTCGATCGATTCGGCGTACAGGGCCTCGTAGCGCTCGGCGTTGATTTGCGCCGTCGCGGCTAGGTCGGCGGGTACGGGGTAACGCTGCACCTCGGACATGACTTCTCCCCCTCCGGTTTGGACTGTTATGGCTTCCCGTCAGTGGCGAGGGCCGCGTGCAGGCTGGCCTGGGCGCTTGCGCTGAGTACTGGGGCGTCGCCCTCAGGATCCTGCGCGGCATAGAGCGTATCCCCCAGCACCTTGCCGAATTCCACGCCCCACTGATCGAAGGAATTAATGCCCCAGAGCATACCGTGGCAAAACACCTTGTGCTCGTGCAGAGCGAGCAGCGCACCGAGGCTGGCAGCGTCCACCTGATCGATGATGAGCAGGCTCGATGGATGATTGCCCGGGAGCTGCTTGTGGGGCGCGAGGCGCTCGGCCTCCTCGGGAGCGGCGCCGCCGGCGGTCAGGCTGGCGCGAACTTCGGCCTCCGTCAGGCCCCGGGCGAAGGCCTCCGCCTGGGCAATGCAGTGAGCCCGTAGCCAGCGCTGATGATCCTCGAGCCCCGGGGCTCCCCGGCGCGGGAAGACAAAGGTGGCGCTGAAGGGCTGGGTGCCCTGGTGGAGCAGCTGGTGCGTGGCGTGCTGCCCATTGGTGCCCACGGTCCCCCAGAGGATAGTCCCCGTGGCCTCGGGCACGGGCCTCCCGTCCACCGTGACCGACTTTCCATTGCTCTCCATCTCAAGCTGCTGGAGATAGGCCGGCAGCTGGGTCAGGGCATCGGCGTAGGGCAGAAAGGCATGGGACTGGGTGCCCAACACGTTCTGATTCCAAAATTCGAAGAGGGCGAGTAGCAGGGGCAGGTTCTGTGCCCCCTCCGCCGTGCGAAAGTGCTCATCCATGGCCCGGGCGCCGGCGAGGAGCGCTTTGAAGGTCTCCATGCCCTGGGCAATG
>JAUILI010000131.1 GCA_030433075.1 Gammaproteobacteria bacterium
GCCCTGTGGGATCGGCACAGCCCTGGGCTAAGGGATCGAGCGGCGGCCACGGGTCAGGCCGTGGCGCCGAAGGCCTGGCGCTTTGTGGGGGAAATGGAGGAGATTGTCGCCACCTTTCGCGCTGCGGGCCTTTCGCCGGGGGCCTTTGAAGCCGCCGCCGAAGTCTATGGAAACCTGGCCGGCCTTGCGGAAGCCCAGCCCAAGGCGCAGGACCCGTAGCGCGCGAGCTGCACCTGGGTTGGGGCCAGAAGGGCATCGGGGCCCAGGTCTTCAAGGGCACCCGCCAGGGGTTTTAACACCCTGGGCGCTTCGGCCAGCCCTTCCGCGGTGAAATGATCCGCGAGCCAAAGGCGCAGGAAGGCGCCCGGATACCGTTGGGCGCAGTGGGGCGCAGCGAGCAGCTGTCCTTCGAAGGTCGTCAGGGTTTGCGCTGACGGAACGCTCAGGTGCCGGGGGCCTCGACCGTAGCGGGCATGCCAGGCGAGTAGCCGGTCGGCGGCGCCCAGGAGGGTCGGGCCAGCAGGGCTAGCGCGAAGCGTCCGTAGCATATGGGGCGCCGGGCCCTCGCTGGATCCCCAGTGGCGAAGGGTCCAAAGAAGGAGGCGCTGCAGGGAAGAGAGACTTAGGCTGTTCATGCGCAAATGATAATGAGAACCAATATCATTTGTAAAGGACGCGCGCGGTTGTCGTGACCTGCCCGGCAGAAGGGGCTATGCTCCGCCCGCGTCTGGGCGTAGCTCAGCCTGGTAGAGCACGGGCTTTGGGTGCCCGGGGTCGCAGGTTCGAATCCTGCCGCCCAGACCAACGATCCAGCCCGGCCTCTTGCGAGGCCGGGCGCAGGACCCTCACCCCTTAAAGATCGCTCTTTTCGAGGACGTGAATCGCGCAGGCGGAGCCCAGCCCAATCACATGGGTGAGGCCAATGCGCGCGTCTTTCACTTGGCGCCGGCCGGCTTCCCCGCGCAAGTGGGTGCTGACTTCATAGATGTTGGCAATGCCCGTGGCCCCCAGCGGGTGGCCCTTGGACAGGAGCCCACCGGAGACGTTCACGGGAATGCGGCCGCCGAGGGCCGTTTCCCCGTCATCGATCAGCCGCCCTGCCTCCCCGTCGCCGCAGAGCCCCAGGTTCTCATAGTGCAGAAGCTCGGCGGTGGCGAAGCAGTCATGCAGCTCGACGAGGTCGAGATCCTCCGGGCCCAGCCCCGCAAGGGAGAAGGCCTTTTCCGCCGCAAGGCGTGTGCAGCTGTTCACGTCGGGCATGACCAGATCCCGTTCCTGCCAGGGATCGGAGGTGAGGGCGGAGGCGCGCACCTTGACCGCCCGCTTTCCAAGCCCCAGCTCCCGCACCTTCTTGCCGCTGGTCAGCACGGCGGCAGCGGCGCCGTCGACGTTCACGGAGCACATCAGCTTCGTGTTGGGATAGCTGATCATCTCCGCGTTCATCACCATCTCCAGGGGCGTTTCCATCTGGTAGGCCGCCTTAGGATTCATGGTGCTGTGGTGGTGATTCTTCACCGAGACCTTGGCGAACTGCTCGAAGGTCGTGCCGTAGCGATGGCTATGTTCCATGCCTGCTTCGGCGAAAACCGTGGGCATGGTGCCCCCACCAAAGAGCCCTTCCTTCGGAATGCCCGTGCCGGCCCCGCCGCCCCCGAGAAGGCCCTTGCCCATCTGTTCGACCCCCACGGCGAGGGCGAGATCGCAGGCCCCGGCCTTCACGGCCATCCAGGCCTCCCGGAAGGCCGTGGCGCCGGTGGCGCAGGCGTTCGCGCAGTTCACCACGGGAATGCCCGTTTGGCCGATCTCCTGGAGAAGGCGCTGCCCCACCATGGCGTTTGCCTGGTAAAGGTTGCCGCAGTAGAGCGCTTCCATGGCTTTAATTTCGAGCCCCGCGTCATCCAAGGCCAGGAGGGCCGCCTGGGCCCCAAGCTGGGGTACGGTGCGGTCCGGGAAGCGCCCGAACTTCAGCATGTCGACCCCAATGATGTAGACGTCATCGCTCATGCGCTGGGCTCCTCGGCAGGTTCAAAGAAATAGGCAAGGTAGGCATGGCCGTCCTTGTCTCGGCGCCCGAGGGCATCATCAATCACCACCTTCACCGCCATGCCCAGGCGAACGGCCTCGGGGGTTGCCTCAATGCCGCGGAGGTTGCCCTTGAGCGTCCCGCCACCTTCGAGATCGACGATGGCAGAAATGAACGGCGTCTCCACCCCGGGAAAGGACCGATGAACGATGGCAAAGCTGTACAGGGTCCCGCGGTCGGCGAGGCGCTGAGGGTGGAAGTCATCGCGCTTGCCGCAGCGGCTACAGGCCATGCGCGGCGTGAGGTAGAGGGCGTCGCAGGCGCCGCAACGCTGCGCTTCCAGGTAGGGGGCTTCCCCCTCGGGAATGCGCAGGCACGGTGCAGCTGGCAAGGGTGCGTGGGCGGTACTCATCATGGTGGTCTCCCCTAGTGTCCCGGGAGCATACGGCGAGGGCTTCCGCCCCTGCAACGCGTGGGCCGGGCGGGTTTAGGTTCGGGGATCCGGGGGCAAGGTGAGGAAGCGGTGCCATAGCAGCCAGCGCGCCGGGGCCTCGGTGAGCCAGCGCTGAAAAAACCCCGCCGCTGCGGCGAGGGCCGTTGGCCCGGGGGCGAGGGCCGGGCCGGGGAGGAGGCGAAGCCCGCCCTCGGCGCCGTGTCGCGGCAGAAAGGCCAGGGGCAGAAGCGCATAGGGCCCGCGGGCGGCGAGGCGAAAGGGCCCGGTGCTGAAGGGCAGGGGGCGCCCAAGCACGGGCTCGCTGGCCACTGGGCCATCATGCATGCCCGGGAGGGCGTCGCCGAGGAGCACCACCACGGACCCGCGCCGAAGGGCGCGGAGGAGCGCTCTGCTCTGCCCGGGTCCCTCAAGCACGGTCAGCGTGAGGCCCAGGGCCCGGGCTGAGGCTTCGAGGGTGGCCCGTTCCTGGGGCTGGCGCCGAGCTCGAAGCACGGTGACTCGCCGGTCTTCGCCAAGGGCGGCCCCAAGGCCCAGGAGCAGGCGCAGATAGTTCGCTTCGTGAAGCATCCAAAGGATGACGCCCCGGCGTTCCCCGGCCAGGGCGGCGCGAAAGCTTTCGCCTTCCGTGGGGCAAAGGGGCGCCGGAGGTAGAAGTCGCCCCCGCCGGAGAAGGGCTAGATCGTCCTGTAAGGCTTTTTGCCCCCGTTCGACCTTGAGAAGCACGCGCTGGCAGGCGCGGTGGGAGCGGGCGAGGCAGGATGCCAGGGCCGGGGCCAGGGGATGACTGAGAAGCATGAGGATGCCCTTAGCTAAAGGGCCCCAGGCTGCAGGGGCAAACCTTTAGGCGCTAGAGAAAAAGGCCCTCGCCTTCGCGGGAAAAGCTCTTGCGAAGGGGACAGAAGACGCGTAATTCTCCAAGGCCGCCCGAAGCGTTGGGCACGGACGAAGGGCTGCGCCATGAAAGCCGTAACCGTTAGCGAATACATGACCCGCCAGCTGGTGACCTTCACGCCAGAAACCAGCCTCTATGAGGCCATGGGCGTGATGCTTGAGCGCCGAATCTCCGGGGCGCCGGTGGTCGATGACGCAGGGGCTATCCTGGGGGTGATCTCGGAAATCGATTTTCTCGACGCCATGCTCAAGGGGGCCTACTACGGGCAGCTCGAGGGGGCCGTAGGGGACTATATGACCCAAGGGGCGGAAACCATCGACGCCCAGATGGATCTCTACGAGGCTGCCAAGCTGTTCATCGGCGCCCGGCGCCGGCGCCTGCCCGTGGTAGACGGGGGGCGCCTCGTGGGGCAGCTCAGCCGCCGCGATTTGCTTCGCGCTATCCGCGACTGGAGCACCAGCGGGAGCTAGCCCTCCCCCGGTTCTCCCAGGGCCGCCTTCAGCAGCGCGTTGAGCTGCTGGGGGTTGGCCTTGCCGCCGCTGGCTTTCATCAGCTGACCTACGAAAAAGCCCAGCACCTTCCCCTTCCCCGCCCGGTACTGTTCAACCTGCCCGGGGTTGGCCTCGATGACCTCGGCAACCAGGGCTTCGAGGGCGCCGCTATCGGAAACCTGCTTCAGTCCTTCCCGCTCGATGATGACGTCCGCGTCCTCGCGGGTCTCCAACATGCGTTCGAAAACCGTCTTCGCGAGCTTCGAGGACAGGGTGCCGTCGTCGATGCGCGCCAAAAGCCCGGCCAGCTGCGCTGGCGTGATGGGGAAGGCCTCGAGGGATTCGCCGCTGCGATTGAGCTGGGCCGCAATCTCCCCGGAAAGCCAGTTGGCTGCGCCCTTCGCCGGAGCCCCGGCGGCCAGGGCGGCTTCAAAATAGGCTGCCGTGCTCCGCTCCGAGGCCAGAAGCCGGGCTTCGCTCGCGGTCAGCCCGAGCTCCGTTTCGTAGCGTGCCCGCTTGGCCGCGGGCAGCTCGGGAAGGGACGCGCGAGCGGCGGCGTGATCGTCGGCGGTGAGCAGAATCGGGAGTAGGTCCGGATCCGGGAAGTAGCGGTAATCCTCCGCTTCTTCCTTGCTGCGCATGGGGCGCGTCTCGTCCCGGTCCGGGTCGTAGAGGCGCGTTTCCTGCACCACGGTGCCGCCGCCTTCAAGAACGAGCTGTTGGCGCTCAATCTCATAGGTGATGGCGCGCTCGAGGAAGCGAAAGGAGTTCAGGTTCTTGATCTCCGTGCGCGTTCCGAGTTTTTCCGAGCCCGCAGGTTTTAGGGAGACGTTGGCATCGCAGCGCAGGGACCCTTCATTCATGTTCCCGTCGCAGATCTCCAGGGTGCGCACGAGGTTGTGCAGCTCCCGGAGATAGGCCACGGCTTCCTGGGCGCTGTGCAATTCGGGCTCGGAGACGATCTCCAGGAGGGGCGTGCCGGCCCGATTCAGGTCGATGGCCGTGCTTTCGCTGTAGGCGTCGTGCACCGACTTCCCTGCGTCTTCCTCGAGGTGGGCCCGGGTAATGCCGATGGCTTTGGTGGTGCCGTCCGCCATCACCACGCTCAGCGCGCCCCGGCCGACGATGGGGGCGTCCAGCTGGCTGATTTGATAGCCCTTGGGAAGGTCGGGGTAGAAATAGTTCTTTCGCGCGAAGACCGTTTCCGTAGCGAGCTCGGCGTCGATGGCGGCGCCAAAGCGCAGGGCGAGGCGAATCGCCTCCGCATTGGGCACCGGGAGCGTCCCGGGCAGGCCGAGCTCCACGGCGCTGGCCGTTTCGTTGGGCGTGGCCCCGGCCGCATTGGGCGCCGAAGAAAAGAGCTTGCTGGCCGTTTGCAGCTGGGCGTGGACTTCAAGGCCAATCACAACATCCCAGTTCATCAGGCTGCCCCTCCCGCCGTCGGCCGCTGCTGGTGGTGATCCGTGACCTGCTGGAAGGCGTGGGCCAAGCTCAGGATGCGCCCCTCTTCAAAGTGCGGCGCGAGCAGCTGCCCGCCCACGGGCAGGCCGTTGCTGAAGCCCACGGGTAGGGAGAGGGCGGGGAGGCCCGCCAGATTGGCGGGA
>JAUILI010000132.1 GCA_030433075.1 Gammaproteobacteria bacterium
GACCGATCAGTTCGAGGCCACGGTGGTGTGGCTCCACGAGGAAGCGGGCCTTCCCGGGCGCAGCTACGATTTAAAGCTGGCCACTCAGGACAGCCGGGCCACCCTCTCGCGCATCAAACACCAAATCGATGTGAATACCCTCGAGCATCACGCGGCGCGCACCCTTGAGCTGAATGACATCGCCCGGTGCCAAATCTCCTTAAGCCGCCCCGTAAGCTTTGCGGCCTACGAGGAGGCGCCGACCCTAGGCAGCTTCATCCTCATCGACCGCTTCACCCACGCCACGGTCGCCGCGGGCATGATTCACCACAGCCTGCGCCGGGCGCAGAACGTCCATCGCCAAGCGCTGGCCATCGACCGCGCGGCCCGGGAACGGCAAAACGGCCACCGGGGCAAGGTGCTCTGGTTTACCGGGCTCTCCGGCTCCGGCAAATCGACCCTGGCCAACGCCCTGGAAATCGCCCTCCACGAGCGGGGCATCCGCACCTACCTCTTGGACGGCGACAACATTCGCCAGGGCCTGAACCAGGACCTCGGCTTTACCGACAGCGATCGGGTAGAAAACATTCGCCGCATCGCTGAGGTCGCCCGACTCATGATGGATGCGGGGGTGGTCGTCATGACCGCCTTCATCTCCCCCTTCCAACGGGAGCGAGCCATGGCCCGGGAGCGGGTGGGGGACGACGACTTCCTCGAGATCTACGTGAACACGTCCCTCGAGGAATGTGAGAAGCGAGACGTAAAGGGCCTTTACGGAAAAGCCCGGCGCGGGGAAATCCCCAACATGACCGGCATCAACAGCCCCTACGAACCGCCGGAGGCGCCGGACTTCGTCGCCGACGCGGGGCAGGAAAGCCTAGAGGCCATCGTCGAAAAGCTCCTTCCAGTAGTACTCGCAGCGGTGGAAGAGGCTGGCGGGGAGGACTGATCCGAAGGCGGGCGCGCGTGCTAGCATCGCCGCCCGCGAAAGGAGAAGGTCATGATCGAAGGCCCTGTGGTGGCCGGCGTCGCCGTCCTGCCCCTGTTTTGGTACGCCCTGGTCATGGGCATTACGCCGGGGCCCAACAATTTGATGCTGGCGGCCTCGGGCATGAACTTTGGCCTGCGCCGCTCCCTGCCCCACATCCTGGGCGTGCTCCTGGGCTTCACCACCTTGGCCACGGTGGCGGCCCTGGGACTCGGAGCGCTCTATCTCGCTGCGCCCAAGCTTCAGCTCGTGAGCCGCTTCCTCGGGGCGGCCTTCCTCCTCTATTTCGCTTGGCGCATCGCCCGGGCCGGGGGCGCGGAAGCCGCGGCGCCCAGCGCGCCCTTTCGCTTTCACGAAGCCGCCCTTTTTCAGCTGATCAACCCCAAGGGCTGGCTTTACGCCATTAGCTCCGCGACCGCTTTCCTCTCCTCCGAGGGGCTGAAGGCCGTGGCCGTGCTCACCACCACCGCCGCGATCGTCACGGTGATTTCGACCCTCACCTGGACCTGCTTTGGCACGGTGCTCGCGCGGCTGATCACGTCCCCAGAACGGCGGCAGCGCGTGAACTGGCTCTTCGCCGCCTCGCTTATCGCCCTCATCCCCCTGATCGTGGGAGACCCAGCCTAAGATGGATTCCCTCACCCAAGCGGCCCTGGGCGCCGCCGTGGGCGAAGCCGTACTGGGGCGCCGCCTGCCCGGGCTCCGCGCCGTCGCCCTCGGCGCGGCCCTGGGGACCCTTCCGGACCTCGACGTTCTCATTCCCTATGGGAATGCGGTGGACGACTTCACGAAGCACCGGGGCTTCAGCCACAGCTTCCTCGTGCTCATGCTTCTGGCGCCGGTGCTGGCCTGGCCCCTTTGGCGATGGCTGGGGCCGGCGGTGAGCTATGGACGGAGCTGGGCTTTCTGCACCCTGGCCCTGGTCACCCATCCCCTGCTCGATGGTTTTACCGTTTACGGCACCCAATGGTTTTGGCCGAGCACCCGGGCGCCCGTTTCTCTGTCATCGATCTTTATTGTCGACCCCGCCTACACCCTGCCCCTGCTCCTCGGCGTTGGGACAACGCTTTGGCTGCGGCGCCGAGGGGCCTCCCGAGCGGCATGGCCCAACGCCCTGGGCCTGGCCCTCACCACCCTCTACCTTGGGGCGTCGCTGGGGGCCAAAGCGGTGATCGAAGGGCGGGTAGAACGGGCGCTGGCCCTTCCCGCAGGGGCGTCCGAAGGCACGGTCCTGACCACGCCCGCGCCGCTGAACATTCTGCTGTGGCGCATCGTGGTGGTGGACGGGGACAGCTATCAGGAGGGCTACAGCAGTTTGCTCGATCCCCCGGGCGCCCTGCGCTTTCGACGCTATGGCAGCGCAGCGCCGCCCCTTTGGCTGGCGGCGCACCCGGACTTCCAGCGCCTAAGCTGGTTTACCCACGGCTTCTACGGCTTGAAGGCCCTGCCCGAGGGCGCCTATGAGGTCACGGATCTCCGCATGGGGGCGGAACCGGATTACATTTTCCGTTTTCGCTTTGATCCGCCAGAGGGGCCTGGGCAGAACGCTCCACGGCCGAGCGCGATTCCCGGGCAGGCGCCCCGCAGCGAAGCCCTTGGCCCGCTGCTGCGGCGGATCCTTAATCCCAAAGCCCTCGAACCCTTTCGTCCCGGCGAGGGCTAGCCCCCCGCACGCTTAACGGAAAAACCTTCGGCCTCAAGTAAGGCGCAGGCAGCATCGCGCTGCTCGCCCTGGAGTTCGATCACGCCATCCTTCACCGCGCCGCCCACCCCGCAGCGCTTCTTGAGCTTCTGAGCCAATGCCTTCAGCGCATCCGGCGGAAGCGCCAAACCCGTAATCACGGTCACCCCAGCGCCCTTACGCCCCTTGGTTTCCCGGCCGACCCGCACCACGCCCTGCTTGGGCGCCGTCGGCGCGGAGGCCGGTGGGTTCGCACAAACGCACTCGCCGAGCAGCCGCAGGCAGCCGGGGCAGCGGGCCGCCGGATCGGTGCTGTAGACCCGGGTGCTGCCGCTGCGCTTAGCCACGATGGTCCGTCCAGTCGATGGGCGCCCGCCCCTGGGCCACAAGGTAGGCATTGGCTTGGGAGAAGGGCCGGGACCCGAAGAAGCCGCGGTGGGCACTCAGAGGCGAGGGATGGGGCGCGGTAAAGACCGCGTGGCGCTGCCGGTTAATCTGCGCCCCCTTGCGCTGGGCGTAGCTGCCCCATAGCAAGAAGGCAATGTGCTCGTAGCGCTCGGACAGATGAGCGATGACCGCGTCCGTCACTGTCTCCCAGCCAAGCTTCTGATGGGCGCCGGGAGCCCCCTGCTCCACGGTCAGCACGGCGTTCAGAAGCAAAACCCCCTGCCTAGCCCAACCTCGCAAATCGCCGTTGCGAAAGGTGCCCTCGGGCAAAGCGAGATCGGTGATGAGCTCCTTATGGATATTCTGAAGGGACGGCGGCACGGGGACCCCGGGGGCCACGGAAAAGGCTAGGCCATGGGCCTGCCCCGGCCCGTGATAAGGATCCTGCCCCACGATCACGACCCGCACCTGTTCCGGAGGCGCCGCATCCAGCGCCGCAAAAATGTCCTTTCCCGGGGGATAAACGGGGATTCCCGCGGCCTTGCGCTTACGCAGATGGGCGGCAAGGGCCTGGAGCTCCGGGCTTCGCAGCACAGGCTCAAGCACCGTGGCCCAGGGGGCGCTCAGGCGCAGGGGACGCTCGGTCACGGCCGCTCGGGCCAGGGATCCAGCCCGTGTTCCGTCAGCCACTGATCCGTCAGGGCCCAAAGCTGATCGGCGACCTCCGGGGACCCCGCTTCCTTGGAGCAAGCCACGGGCCGGCAATGGGAAAGATAGGCGCCCCCGAGGTCGCTCGCTGGCCGATGCACGGCGGCCACGGCAGTGGTGGCCGCACCCTGGGCAGGAGACTTAGTAAAGGGCTGGGCCAAACGCACCAGCCAGCGCAGCACGGGCGCATCCCGGCCGATGTCCGTGGTCACCAAGGCCCCCGGGTGAAGGGCACAGGCCATGATCCCGGCGCCGCCATAGCGGCGCTGCAGAGCCTTGGCCATCAGCACATTGGCCAGCTTCGCCTGCCCGTAGGCCACAAGGCCCTTGAACTGGGACGGCTTCAGGGGAAAGCGCGCAAAGTCGAGCTTCGCCGGCGTGCGATGGGATTCGCTAGACACCCAGATGATGCGTGCCCCCGGGGCCGCGAGGAGCTTCGGCATGAGCAGGCGAAGCAGCGCGCTGTGCCCAAAGTGGCAGACCCCCACGGTGCTTTCGAGCCCCTCCACCGTTTCCTCATAGCGGCTGGTGACTAGCCCCGCATTGGCGATAAAAAGGTCGCAGCGCGGGGCGGAAAAGGCTTCGGCCCCAGCGCGGATGCTGGCCAGCGAGGCCAAATCCAGGGTGAGGCATTCGAGAAGGGCGTCGGGATGGCGCTGACGAATGCGCTCCGCCGCCGCTGCAAGGGCCTCAGGCCGGCGCCCAGCCAACCATACCCGCGCCCCCGCCCCGGCCAGGGCCTCCGCCGTGGCGAGCCCAATGCCCGCATTGGCCCCGGTGACCAACGCCTCCAGGCCCCGAAGATCCTCCCCGGCGAGCACCGCGTCTGCGGTGCTTTTGGCATCAAAGCGCGCAAAAGCGGCGTCAGTCATGGGACCTCCTAGCTGGGATCGGGGCCGTCCGCGGCCTTGGGCCGTAGGTGGGGGAACAGGAGCACATCCCGGATCGAGGGTGCGTCCGTAAGCAGCATCACCAGGCGGTCGATGCCGATGCCCTCCCCCGCCGTCGGGGGCATGCCGTACTCCAGCGCCGTGATGTAGTCGGCGTCGTAGTGCATGGCTTCCTCGTCCCCCTCATCGAGCAGGGCCACCTGGGCCTTGAAGCGCTCCGCCTGATCCTCCGGATCATTGAGCTCGGAGAAGCCGTTGGCAATCTCCCGGCCCATGATGAACAGCTCGAAGCGATCGGTGAGCTCGGGGTTGGCGGCGTTACGCCGCGCCAGGGGTGATACCTCCGTGGGATGCTGGGTGAGGAAGACCGGGTCCGTGATCTTATCTTCAACCTCCGCCTCGAAGAGTTCGAACTGCAGGCGTCCAAGGCCCCAGCTCGACGGCACCTTCACCCCCTGCCCCTGCAGCCGCGCGGCCAGCGCCGCCGGATCCTGGACCGCTGCCTCCGTGATATCGGTGTAAGCCAGCAGCGCCTCCGGCACGGTTAGGCGGGCAAAGGGCTTGGCGAAGTCCAGCACCGTGCCCTGGTAGGTAACGGTGGTGGTGCCCAGCACCTGCTCGCAAAGCCCCCGGAGCAGCGTTTCCGTGAGATCCATCAGATCCCGGTAGTCAGCGTAGGCCCAATAGAACTCGAGCATGGTGAACTCGGGGTTGTGCTTGGTGGAGAGCCCCTCGTTCCGGAAGTTCCGGTTGATTTCGAACACCCGCTCGAAGCCGCCT
>JAUILI010000025.1 GCA_030433075.1 Gammaproteobacteria bacterium
TCATTACGGAAGCTCCGGTTGATCTCGAACACCCGCTCGAAGCCGCCCACGGTGAGGCGCTTTAGGTAAAGCTCCGGGGCGATGCGCAGGAACAGCGGCATATCCAGGGCGTTGTGATGGGTGACAAAGGGCTTGGCCGCGGCGCCGCCAGGGATGACGTGCATCATGGGGGTTTCCACCTCCATGAAGCGTCGCTCCTCGAGGAAGCGGCGCACCGCACTCACCACCTGGGAGCGCACCCGGAAGGTCTCCCGGGACGCCTCGTTCATGATGAGATCAAGGTAGCGCCGGCGGTAGCGAAGCTCCGTGTCCGCGATGCCGTAGTACTGATCGGGCAGGGGGCGCAGGGCCTTCGTCAGCAACCGAGCCTCCGTGAGGTTGAGGTAGAGATCACCCTTCCCCGACTTCTCCAGCGTGCCCGTGCCGGCAACGATGTCGCCGATATCCCACTGGGCCACGGTGTCCCGGAGCCCGTCCTCGGCGCCCTTGGCCAGATAGAACTGAATGGTGCCGGAGCCTTCCTGCAGGACCATAAAGGGGCCCCGCCGGTTCATCAGGCGCCCAGCCAGGGTGACCCGGAGGCCCTCCGCCTCCAGCGCGGCCTTCTCCCAGTCGCCATAGCGCGCCTGCAGCAACGCCGCCGTGTGCTCCGTGCCGTCCGCATCGCAGCTACGCTTGAAGTCGTTGGGGAAATCCCAGCCGTCAGACCGGAGGCCCTCCAGCTTGCCCCGGCGCCAGGCCATTTGCTCCGCTTCGCTAGACCCCGGGGCCTTACCGTGCTCAGTCATGGTGATTCATCGCTCCTTGGGCGCCGGGCTAGAGCCCGGCCTTCAAGCTGGCTTCAATAAAGGGGTCGAGATCCCCGTCGAGGGTGGCATCGGGGTTGTTCACTTCGATCCCCGTGCGCAGATCCTTTACGCGATTTTGATCGAGCACATAGGAGCGAATCTGGTGCCCCCAGCCAATATCGGCCTTGCTGTCCTCGACCTGCTGGGCATCGGCCCGGCGCTTTTGCATCTCAAATTCGTAGAGCTTGGCGCGGAGCTGCTTCCACGCCTTATCCCGGTTCTGATGCTGAGATCGCTCCGACTGGCAGGCCACCACGATGCCCGTGGGCCCGTGGGTTAAGCGCACCGCGGAATCGGTGGTATTCACGTGCTGCCCCCCGGCGCCGGAGGAGCGATAGGTATCGGTGCGCACGTCCGCGGGATTGATCTCGATCTCAATATCGTCATCAACCTCCGGCGACACAAACACGGAGACGAAGGAGGTGTGGCGCCGAGCCCCGGAATCGAAGGGGGATTTGCGCACCAGGCGATGGATACCCGTTTCCGTCCGCATCCAGCCAAAGGCGTAATCGCCGCGGAGGGCGAAGGTGGCCCCCTTGATGCCCGCCACTTCCCCGGCGGACAGTTCGATCAGCTCCGTGCTAAAGCCGCGCCGCTCGGCCCAGCGCAGATACATGCGCAGGAGCATCTCGGCCCAGTCCTGGGCCTCCGTGCCCCCGGACCCGGCCTGGATGTCCACGTAGCAGTCGGCGCTATCCATGGGCCCGGAGAACATGCGGCGAAATTCGAGCTTCTCCAGGGTGCTGGCCTGCTGAGCTAACTCAGCGCTCACCTCTTCCAGCGTTTCCGCGTCGTTTTCTTCCAGGGCCAGGGCAAAGAGCTCTTCCGCATCGGCAAGCCCCTGACGCAGGGGCACGAGCACGCCCACCACGGCTTCGAGGCTGGCCCGCTCCTTACCGAGGGCCTGGGCCTTCTCCGGGGACTCCCAGACGCCCGGTTCGGCCAGCTCCCGCTCGACTTCCTCTAGCCGCTCTTGCTGGCTAGCGACGTCAAAGATACCCCCAGAGCGCTTCGCTGCGCTGGCGGAGATCCGCCAGCCGCTCGCGCACGGCGTTGCTGTCTTCCATCGTGATCTCCTTTAGGCGCCGAAGCTTTCGACGCGTAGGCGCAGCACCGAACCGCGCACCGCCGGCAGGGCCTCGAGCGCCGCAATCGCGCGGTCGATGGCCGCTTCCTCGGCGGTGCGCGTCAACAAGACGATGGGCACGTAGGTCACGCCGTCGACTGCCACGCTGTCCTGGGCCTTCTGCATAAGGGCTTCGATATTAATGCCCTCCGCCGAGAGCAAGGTGGCCACCTGAGCCAGCACCCCCGGGGCGTCCTCCGCCAAAATGCGCAGATAAGCCGGCGCCTGGAAGGCGGCGCTGGGGAGGGCCAGGGCCGAGCCCTGCGCCTCCGCCCGGTACGCCAGGGGCGGCATGGCGCCCAGGGTGCTGCGGGCCAAATCCATGAGGTCGGCCACCACCGCGGACGCCGTTGCGTCGCCGCCAGCGCCAGCCCCAACGTAAAGGGTCGGCCCCACGGCATGGCCTCCTACCATCACCGCGTTCTGCACCCCGTTCACCTGGGCAAAGAGCGTGCTTTCGGGCACCAGGGCGGGGTGAACGCGCAGCTCGAGCCCCGCGGCCCGGCGCCGAGCCAGGGCTAGGGGCTTGATGCGATAGCCAAAGGCTTCGGCGTAGCGGAAATCCTCTGGGGTGACGCGGGAGAGCCCTTCGTTAAAGACCTTCGCCGAGGCGATGGGCACCCCAAAGGCCAGGGACGCCAGGAGGGAAAGCTTATGCGCCGCATCGATGCCTTCGACGTCAAAGGTGGGGTCCGCCTCGGCGTAGCCCAGGGCCTGCGCCTCTTTCAAAACATCGTCAAAGGCACGGCCAGCGCTGGCCATTTCCGTGAGAATAAAGTTCGAGGTCCCGTTAATGATGCCCGCAAGCCATTCGATCCGGTTCCCCGCCAGGCCCTCCCGGAGCGCCTTGATGATGGGAATACCCCCGGCCACGGCCGCTTCGAAGGCGAGGGGCAAACCCTTCGCCGTGGCCGCCGCAAAGAGCGCATCACCGTACTCGGAGAGCAAGGCCTTATTGGCAGTGACCACGGCCTTGCCTTCGGCGAGGGCGAGCTCCACGAGGGTTTTGGCGTCCTCCGTGCCCCCCATGAGCTCCACCACCACATCCACGGCGGGATCCCGGGCTACGGCAAGCACGTCCTGATGGACCGGGATGGCACCGGGGTCGAAGCCCGCCTTCGGGGAGCGCATCCCCAGGGCGGTGATTTCCAGGGGCCGGGGCGCACGGCGCGCGAGGGTTTCCCCCTCCTCCCGAAGCAGGCGCACCACGGCCTGCCCCACCGTTCCCAACCCACAAATGCCGATGCGCAAGGGCGTATTCATCACGAAGTGCGTTCCTTAGCCGTCCAGGCCCATTTCCGCCGCGAGGGCATCGGCGGGCAAATAGCCCGGCAGATAGCGGCCATCTTCCAGGAAGAGCGCCGGCGTGCCCCGAACGCCCAGCTGCTGCCCTAAACGGTACTGATCCGCGACGGGATTCACGCAGCGCTTCGGCTCCACGGGCTCCCCGGCTTTTAGGCGGGTCAGCGCCGCCTTGGGATCGCTCGCGCACCAGGCGGAAACGATTTTATCGAAGGCGTTCGAACCCACCCCCGCCCGAGGGAAGGCAAGGTAGCGCACCTCGATACCCATGCGATTCAAGGCCGGCACTTCCTGGTGCAGCTTCTGGCAAAAGCCGCAGTCGACATCGGTGAAGACGTTGACCACCCCGAGGCGCTCCCCCGTTGCCGGGAAGATAATCATGTCGTCTTCGGGCACGGCCTCAAGGAGGCTTAGGCGCCGCACGGAGCGCACGTCTTCCGACCGGTTACGCAGGCCCGAAGCGCTGATCTCGTAGAGGTCTCCGGCCAGAAGATGCTGGCCGTCTTCCGTGGCGTAGAGAATGGTGCCGTCATCGAGGGCCACGGCATAGAGCCCGGCCACCGGGGCTGGCGCAATGGACTGAATAGGCAGCCCAGGGCGGGCCGAATCCAACCGGGCATAAATTTCCGCCGCCGCGGGACCCGTTAGGCTGGCCTCGCCCCGGGCACCGAGCGCGGTGAGCAGCACCAGCAACAGCACCGGCGCACGTAATAACCAAAACATAGCGAACCTCCTCGCAAGAAGCGCATTTTCGCACAGCCCCAGCGAGAGTGCGCGCTCCCGGCGGCGAGTTCAGAAAGTCTTCTTCGCCTAGCCCCGGGGATGATGCTCGGCATGGAGGGCCTGCAGCCGGGCCCGGGCCACGTGGGTGTAAATCTGCGTGGTCGACAGATCCGCGTGCCCGAGCAGCAGCTGTACCACGCGCAGATCGGCGCCGTGATTTAACAGGTGCGTCGCAAAGGCGTGGCGCAGGGTGTGCGGGGAGAGGGGCCGCTGCAAACCAATTTGCTGCCCATAGCGCTTGATGCGGTGCCAGAAGGTTTGCCGCGTCATGGGCCGACCCTGCTGGCTTGGAAAAAGCACCGCGCCCTGGGCCAAGGCAGGCCACTGAGCGCTTCCTTCCTCCACCCAGCGTCGGATCCACTGGTGGGCTTCCTCGCCCAGGGGGACAAGACGCTCCTTTTGCCCCTTCCCGAGCACCCGAAGCGCCCCCTGCCGAAGATTCACCATGGCCGGCGTTAGGGACACGAGCTCGGACACGCGCAGGCCGCAGGCATACAACACTTCCAGCATGGTTCGATCCCTCAGGCCTAGCAGCGTGGTGACATCGGGGGCGGCCAGGAGCGCTTCCACCTCCGCCTCGGATAGGCTTCCGGGTAGGGGCCGACCTAGCCGTGGGCTGGCGAGCTCCCGGGTGGGGTCGTCCTCCCGAAGCCCACGCTCCACCTGCCAGCGAAAAAAGGCTCGAAGCGCCGATAAAAGCCGCGCCGTGGAGCGCGGCTTATAGCCCTGCTCAAAGCGGGCTGCGAGGTAGGCAAAGAGCGTGGAGCGCTCTACCTTAGGCAGCGATTGGTCAGGGCCCAGCCAACGCTGCACCGCCGCCAGGTCGGAGCGATAGGCGTTGCGCGTGTGTTCGGAGAGGCCTCGCTGAAGCCATAGATCGTGCAGGAACGCATCAATGCGTTCTCCATCCGGCGCGCTGGCGAGGTCATGCGGTCCCATGGCGCCACTATACCCCCGGAAGCGCTGCGTCGCCGCGGGGCAAGGGGAAGGGCTCCGAGCGACTCGCGCACCAGCGCGGGGCATTTTTGCCCGGAATCCTTGGGGAAATCCTGGCACGCTCCCTGCTTTACCTATAGCGCTGGCCTAGGTCAGCGGGTACGCAGGCCGTCTCTCCCCTGACCGTACCCGTCGGCCCACCGCGGACTTCACGCGCTCCCCCTCCCCTAGTGGCCGCGGTGGGCCGGCCCCTTAAATTCCAGGCAAAAAAAACGCCCAGCCAATGCTGGGCGTTTTTTCTGCGCCCCAAGGGGGCGCCAAGCTCGATCGCTTATTCCTCGGCGGCGGCCTCTTCCCCAGCCGCTTCCGGCGCCTCCACCACGGGCGGTGCGATATCCACGCTGGTATCGCGCTGGCCCTTGGTGTTGGCCCCGAGCTTTTCGCGGATCCGAGCGGACCGGCCAGAACGCTCGCGGAGGTAGTACAGCTTAGCCTGGCGCACGTCGCCGCGGCGCTTCACCGTGATGCTGTCGATCATGGGGCTGAAGGCCTGGAAGGTCCGCTCCACGCCGACGCCGTGAGAAATCTTCCGCAGGGTGAAGGCGGAGTTGAGGCCGCGGCTGCGCACGCCAATAACCACGCCCTCGAAGGCCTGGAGACGCTCCCGGTTCCCTTCCTTCACCTTCACCTGCACGACCAGCGTGTCGCCGGGCCCGAAATCCGGGAGCTCGCGCTGGATCTGCTCTTCCTCAAGGGCCGAGATAATCCGATTCTTACTCATGACTGCCGTCTCCGCTGCCACCATTGCGCTTCTCAGCGCGCTGTTGTTGTTCCTGCCACCGTGCCCAAAGATCGGGCCGCTGGCGCTGGGTTACCGCTTCCGCCTGGGCCTGTCGCCAGGCCGCTATGGCACCGTGATCGCCGCTGAGCAGCACCTCCGGTACCCGCTGCCCGTCTATCTCCTCAGGGCGCGTATAATGCGGGAAATCGAGCAAACCCGCACTGAAAGATTCTGCCTCGGCGGAGCCTTCATCTCCGAGGACCCCCGGCCGCAGCCGGGCCACCGCATCGAGCACCACCAAGGCGGGCAACTCACCGCCGGACAGCACGTAGTCCCCGAGGGACCACTGCTCATCGACATCGCGGTCGATGAGGCGCTGATCGATGCCTTCGTAGCGCCCGGCGAGCAAGATCACCTGCCCCTGGGCCGCACAGGCCTCCGCCTTCTGCTGCGCGAAGGGCGCGCCCTGGGGCGATAGGTAGATGACCTTCGCCTTGGGGCAGCGTCGCCGCGCTTCCTGCAGGGCCGCCCGCAGGGGCCCCACCTTCATCACCATCCCCGGACCGCCGCCGTAGGCTTTGCTGTCCACCGTCTGGTGACGGTCTTCCGTGTAGGCCCGGGGATTGATGGTCTCAAGGCAAACCAGGCCCCGCTCCACCGCCCGACCAAAAACCCCTACGGAGGCCACGGCCTCAATCAGCTCGGGGAAGATCGTGACGACCACCGCGTGAAAGGGCGCTTCCGCCGTCGCGATCTCCACCTAAAACTCCGGGTCCCAGTGCGCCACCAGCGGCGCGTCTGTCGCCCCAACCTCTGGAAACACCGACTCGATGAAGGGCAGGAGCCGTTCCCGGTCTCCCACCACCACCAGCACATCGTTCGCGCCGGTTTCGAGCACCCGGTCTACTCGGCCCAGGCTCGTCCCATCGGGGGTTTCCACGGACCGACCAATCAGGTCGATCCAGTAAATCTCGTCGTCGCTCGCGGGGAGCACGTCCTTTGCCACCGCAAGCAGCGTGCCCGCGAGGGCTTCCGCATCGTTCCGGCTATCACAGCCGGCCAGCTTGCATAAAAACCCCTTCGGCTGGGGAATCACCTGCTCAACCTCGCAGCTGACCCACTGACCGCCCCGCTGCTGAAGCCAAGGGCGGTAGCTAAGAAGGTTGTCTTCCGGATCGGTGAAGGACTGAAGCCGGAGCCAGCCCCGCACACCGTGGGCTCGCGTGAGGCGCCCCACCACCACCGGGGCCTCCACCGCGGCGGCCACTAGCCTTCGGCAGCCTCGCCTTGCTTGCGCGCTTCCTTCAGGAGCTGCGCGACGCGATCGCTCGTGCCTGCGCCAACGGCCAGCCAGTGATCGACCCGGGCAAGGTCCACCTTCAGCCGAGCTTCCTGACCGCGGGCCACGGGGTTAAAGAACCCGAGACGCTCAATAAAGCGGCCGTCGCGCCGAGCGGCGCTGTCAGCAACATTGATGTGATAAAAGGGACGCTTCTTCGCCCCCGTGCGGGCCAAACGAATCGTGACCATACCGCGCTCGCTACCGTAACGTGTTGCAGCCCTTGAATTTTTCAAGAGCCCTGGGAGATAAAGGCCGCGTAGTCTACGCCAACCCTTACGCCTTGGGAACCGCCTTTAACACCTTTTAGGGCAAAAGGCGCCTAGCGGCGCCGAAGCCCGCCGGGCGGGGGCATGGGGGGCATGCCACCACCTCCGCCCATGAGGGCGCCCATGCCGCGCATCATCTTCTGCATGCCGCCCTTCTGGCCCATTTTCTTCATCATTTTTTGCATCTGCTTGTGCTGCTTTAGCAGGCGATTGACGTCCTGCACCTGCAACCCCGAGCCCCGGGCGATGCGCTGCTTGCGCGAGCCGGAGATCAGGTCGGGGAAGCGGCGCTCCTTTGGCGTCATGGCGCAGATCAGCGCTTCCATATGCACAAAGCGCTTTTGGTCGAGGGACTGCTCCGCCGCCTTGGCCATCTGTCCCATGCCCGGGAGCTTTTCGAGCATGCCCTGCATGCCGCCCATGGACTTCATTTGCTGGAGCTGATCGCGGAAGTCTTCGAGGTCGAAGCCCTTGCCCTTCTTAATCTTCGTGGCCAAGCGCTCGGCTTTCTTCCGATCGAGCTTCTGCTCCGCCTCTTCGATGAGGCTCAGCACATCCCCCATGCCCAGAATGCGACTGGCCATGCGGTCGGGATGGAAGGGCTCAAGGGCTTCGAGCTTTTCCCCCATGCCCAGGAATTTGATGGGCCGTCCCGTGATCTGGCGCACGGACAGGGCCGCGCCCCCGCGGGCATCACCGTCGGCCTTGGACAGGACGACCCCGGTCAGGGGAAGGGCATCGGCAAAGGCCTTGGCCGTATTCGCCGCGTCCTGCCCAGTCATGGCGTCGACGACAAAGAGGGTTTCCGCCGGAGCCAGGGCTTCGTGAAGGGTTTTAATCTCCGCCATCATGGCGTCGTCGATGGCCAGGCGCCCCGCCGTATCAACAATGAGGACGTCCGCCAGCTGGGTTTTCGCTGCGACCACCGCATCCCGGACGATCGCCTCCGGAGAGGAGAGCGCCTGGCTCGGATGCACCGCCACCCCAACCTGGGCCCCGAGCACGGCGAGCTGCTCGATCGCCGCGGGACGATACACGTCCGCGGAGACCATCATCACCCGCTTCTTCTCGCGGGTCTTAAGATACTGGGCAAGCTTCCCGGCGGTGGTGGTTTTCCCCGCCCCCTGGAGACCGGCCAGGAGAATGATCGCCGGCGGCTTGACGGCAAGGTTCAGCTCGGCGCGCTCCGCGCCCATGACCCGAACCAGCTCTTCGTGAACAATCTTTAGGAAGGCCTGCCCCGGGCTTAGGGCCGAGGACACTTCCATGCCCAGAGCCCGGGTACGCACCGCATCGAGGAAGCCCTGCACCACGGAAAGGGCAACGTCTGCCTCGAGGAGGGCCCGGCGGACCTCCCGGAGCGTTTCTCCGATATTGTCTTCCGTGAGCTTCGCCTTGCCCCCAAGGGCGCGCAGGGTAGTACTGAGGCGTTCCGTTAAGGAATCGAACATGGGCCGGGGCCTTCAACCGGGGAAAGGCGCGGAGTATAGCAGCGCCCCTTCCCCCGTGCCTTGCCCTCTGCCCGAAACCCGCAGGCCGTGGCACACTGCAGGCCTACTTGCGACGAGGGAGGCGCATGAGCGTCCCGATCCTCGGCCTTTTGGCCGTCATCCTCTATCTGCTTGGGGCCGCTCAACAGTTCGCCGAGCTCGTCCGGGGGCAGGCACCCCCGCCCTGGCGCCGAGCCCTCTTGACCTGGCTTGCGCTCCTGGCCCACGGCGGCGCCGCGGCAGGGCTCCTCTTCCCCGGGGGGCAGCTCGACCTTGGGGTGTTCCAAATCGCCACCTTGATGGCCTGGACCATGGTGGCGGTGATGGTGGTGCTTGGGCTCCGGCGCCCGCTGCATACGCTGTTTGTGGTGCTTTTTCCCCTGGCGGCCCTGTCTCTCACCGCCGCCCTCAGCGTGGAAAGCCGCTACGTGCCCCCCAGCGATCCCGCACCCGGCTTCGCCCTCCACGTCATCCTAGCCCTGCTGGCCTACTCCGTGCTCACGGTGGCCGCGGCCCAAAGTTTGTTTCTGGCCTGGCAAGAGCGCGCTCTTCGACGCCGCCAGGCGCGCTGGGTCTTGAAGGCCCTGCCGCCCTTACAAACGATGGAAACGGTCCTTTTCGAGTGCGTCGCCCTGGGGCTTTTGCTCCTCACCCTAACGCTCGGCACGGGCATGCTCTTCCTCGAAGAGCTCTTCGCCCAGCAGGTGGTCCACCATACGGTGCTGTCCATTGCCTCCTGGGTGGTCTTCGCCATTCTGCTGCTGGGCCGCCACCGCCTCGGCTGGCGCGGGCGCACGGCCATCCGCTGGACCCTAAGCGGCTTCTTCCTGCTGGTGCTTGCCTACTTCGGAAGCAAGGTCGTGCTTGAAGTGATCCTCGGCGCCTAGGAGGCACCTGCCATGGAATCCCTTTCCCTGCCGGTACTCTACGGTCTGATTGCCATCATGATCGTGCTCTCGGCCTATTTCTCCAGCTCCGAGACGGCGATGATGGCGCTCAACCGCTATCGCCTGAAGCATCTGGTGAAGGCGGGCCAGGGGGGCGCGAAGCGTGCGGACGCGCTCCTGAAGCGCCCGGACCGACTCCTGGGCATCATCCTCTTTGGCAACAACGTCGTGAATTTTTTCGCGGGCACGGTGGCCACGCTCATCGCCCTGCGCCAGTTTGGGGAGGTGGGCCTCGCCGTCGCCCCCTTCGTGCTGACCTTCGTCTTTTTGATCTTGGCAGAGATCGGCCCGAAGACCATCGCCGCCCACGCCCCAGAGCGCATCGCCTTTCCTTCGGCCTACATCCTGAGCCCGATGCTGCGCCTGCTGTACCCCTTCGTGTGGATCCTCAACGCCTCGGCCAACGCCATTGTGCGACCGTTTATTAAGGACGCGGGGGACGGAAAGGAAGAGAAGCTCACCCCGGAGGAACTCCGCACCGTGCTCCACGAAGGGGCCCACCTCCCCCTCAAGCGCCGGGGCATGCTGCTATCGATCTTGGATCTCGAACACGCCACCGTGGACGACATCATGGTGCCGAAGGCCGATATCTTCGGTATCGATTTGGAGGACGATCTCGACACCATCATCGAGCAGCTCTGCGCCAGCAGCCATACCCGGGTGCCGGTGTATCGAGGCAGCATCAACGACGTGGTGGGGATGCTGCATCTGCGCAACGCCAGCCGCTTTTTGCGCAACCCCGAACCCACGAAGGCCGCGCTCATGCAGGAAACTCGCGAGCCCTACTTCGTGCAGGAAAACACTCCACTGCACACCCAGCTGCTGAACTTCCAAAAGGAGCAGCGGCGCATCGCGCTGGTGGTGGACGAGTACGGCGAAGTGAAGGGCATCGTGACCTTAGAGGACATCCTCGAGGAGATCGTGGGAGAGTTCACCTCAGACTTGGCAGCCCGCATTCCGGAAATCCATCCCCAGGACGACGGCAGCTTCATCATCGAGGGGACGGCCCTGCTTCGGGATATCAACCGAAGCCTGAAATGGGAACTGCCCACCGCCGGCCCCCGGACCCTCTCCGGGCTCGTAATCGAACATCTGGAATTTATCCCCGAGGCCAGCTGCTGCCTCCGCCTCGGGGCCTACCGCTTAGAGATCCTGCAGGTGAAGGACAACACGGTGCGCAGCGTACGCGTGTTGCCCCCCCCGCCCGCCGGCGCCTAGCCTTCTTTCCAGCGCCGATTCAGCCCCGCCAGCACGGCCTCGAAGGAGGCCGTCACCGTATTGCGGCTGCTGCCCGCACCCCAAGTGAGGCCGCCTTCGCTGTCCTTCAGGCCGACGATGCACAGCGCGGACGCGCCGGAACCGGAAGCCTCGGACTGCTCGTGGTAGTGGTCTACGGCGAAGCGCTCGTTGATGGCCCGCTCCACCGCATGGACAAAGGCCTCGATGGGACCGTTACCCTCCCCTTCCGAGCTTAGGGCTTGGCCCGAGACGAGCAAGGACACCTGGCACCGCGTGCCCTCGGAGCCGTCGTCCAGGGTGTGCTGCTCGAGGGTATAGCGATCGAGCTTGTAGGGTCCGTCCACTTCCAGGTAGGTCCGATCAAAAACGCCGCGGATATCCGACGCCCGCAGCTCACCGCCGCGCTCGTCCGTCACCCCCTGCACCACCTTGGCGAACTCCACCAGGAGGGTGCGCGGCAGGGACAGCTCGAAATGGTTTTCGAGCACAAAGGCCACGCCCCCCTTCCCGGACTGGCTGTTGACCCGGACCGTTTCCCGGTAGTGGCCGCCGACGTCTGCAGGGTCGATGGGCAGGTAGGGCACCTCCCAGAGGTCCTCCTGCACCTGGTTCATACCCTTCCGGATGGCGTCCTGGTGGCTACCGGAGAAGGCCGTGAAGACCAGGTCGCCGGCGTAGGGGTGGCGCTCGTGCACGGGCAGCTTATTGCAGCTTTCCACCACGGAGCGCACGTGGCGCATGTCCGAGAGATCGATCTCCGGGTCCACCCCCTGGGAGAACATATTCATCGCCAGGGTGATGAGGTCCGCGTTACCGGTGCGCTCGCCGTTGCCAAAGAGCGTGCCCTCGACCCGGTCCGCGCCGGCGAGCAAGCCCAGCTCGGAGGCCGCAATGCCCGTGCCCCGGTCGTTGTGGGTGTGAAGGCTGACGGCCACGTAGGGACGTTCGGGCAGGTTTCGGCAGAACCACTCGATCTGGTCGGCGTAGATGTTCGGCGTGGCCATTTCCACCGTCGCCGGCAGGTTGATGATCATGTGCCGATCCGGGCCCACGCCCCAGGCCTGGGCCACGGCGGAGCAGACCTCTACGGCGAAATCGAGCTCCGTGCCCGTGAAGCTTTCCGGAGAATATTCGAGGATCACCTCCGTCTCCGGGATGCGTTCCACTTCCCGCTTCACCAGTTCCACCCCCTCGAGGGCGAGATCGATGATCTCCTGGCGGGACTTGCCAAAGACCACCCGGCGCTGAAGCGTGCTGGTGGAATTGTAGAGGTGGAAGATGGCTCGCTTGGCGCCGGCGATGGCGTCCACGGAGCGGGCGATCAGCTCTTCCCGAGCCTGGCAGAGCACCTGAATAGTGACAGCCTCGGGGATGCGGTTCTCGGTGATGATTTTGCGAACGAAATCAAAATCCGTTTGCGACGCCGCGGGGAAGCCCACCTCGATTTCCTCAAGGCCAAGGGACAGCAGCAGATTCCAAAAGCGGAGCTTTTCCTCGGGCCGCATGGGATCGATCAGGGCCTGGTTACCGTCCCGGAGATCCACGCTGCACCACCGCGGCGCCTTCGTAATGGTCCGGCTGGGCCACTGACGATCGGGCAGATCGATGGGCTGAAAAGGCCGGTATTTCTGGAAGGGCATGGCGGCATTGCGCCCGCCGGCCCGGTTGAAGGAATAGCTACTGCGACTCATGGCTGCGCTCCTAAGCTCCCCGCGCCCGCGCGAGGTGGCTAAAGTGTAATCGATCGGGAGGTTTTAGGGGGCCGTCGGCCCTGGAGCGAGTTATTTAGCCGGCAGCGCCGGCAGTCGTAGTAGGGCGCACAGCGCCGCACTGCGCAGGGGCGCAGAAGCGGTGAGTTGCTGGCGATTCGGGCGGTGGGCCACGAAGTCTCTCCCTAAAAACGATCTCAACGCTAGCACCGCCCCCCCGCCGGCGCAAGGCGCCGGAGCGCCCCCGTGGCCCTAAGCTTCCTAGGCTTCGGGCTGGATCGCCTCGATCACGCTCCGCGCGCGCGCCCGGGCCTCATCCACGGAAGCGCCCAGGGCCAGAGCAACGCCCAGGCGGCGGCGCCCCGCCAGGTCAGGCTTTCCGAACAGCCGCAGGTCACTCGTAGGCACGGCCAGCGCTTCCGCAAGATTGCCAAGCCGGGGCGCCATGCCCTCCCCTTTCAGGAGCAGCACCGCCGACGCCGCCGGCCCCCGGGATTCAAGGCCCGGGATCGGCAGGCCCAGAATCGCCCGGGCGTGCAGTTCAAACTCCGAAAGGCTTTGGGACAGGAGGGTCACGAGGCCCGTATCGTGGGGCCTAGGGGAGACCTCGCTAAACCAAACTTCATCGCCCTTGATGAAGAATTCCACGCCGAAAAGCCCAAAGCCCCCGAGGGCTTCGGTCACGGCGGCGGCGTAGGCCTGGGCCTTCTCCAAGGCCGCCGGGGCCATGGGCTGGGGCTGCCAGGACTCCCGGTAATCGCCGTCCACCTGCACGTGGCCGATGGGGTCACAGAAGAGCGTTCCATCGCGATGGCGGACCGTCAGCAGGGTGATCTCGTAGTCGAAGTCGATAAAGCCTTCGACGATGACGCTTTGCCCCGAACCCCGGGAGCCCTCCCGGGCGTAGCGCCAGGCAGCCGCGGCGTCCTCGGGCCCCTTCAGGGTGGACTGCCCTTTCCCGGAGGAGCTCATCACCGGCTTCACCACGCAGGGGTAGCCCACGGCCGCCAGCGCGTCCTGGAAGCTTTCCTCGGAATCGGCGAAGCGGTAGGGCGAGGTGGGCAGGGCCAGGGTTTCCGCCGCCAGGCGCCGAATGCCTTCCCGATTCATGGTGAGCTGGGCCGCGCGGGCCGTGGGGACGACGGTGAAACCCTCCCCTTCCAGGGTCACGAGCGCCGAGGTGGCGATGGCTTCGATCTCCGGAACGATGAGGTCAGGCTTTTCGCTGCGAAGCACGGCCAGCAGCTGGGCCTCGTCGGTCATGGGCAGCACGTGGGATCGATGGGCCACCTGCATGGCCGGGGCGTCGGCATAGCGATCCAGCGCAATGACTTCGCAGCCCAGGCGCTGAAGGGCGATGGCGACTTCCTTGCCCAGCTCGCCAGCGCCACAGAGGGCCACCCGGCAGGCCCGCGGGGTTCCCGGGGCGCCCCAGCCCCGCGCTGCTAATGCTGCCTGTGCTTGCTGTGTCATGGCCCTTCCTCAGGAATCGGGAGAATCAAATAAAACGCCGGCGGCGCGCATGCGCACCAAGGTCTGGCGAAGCACGGCGCGGCGCGCCTCATCGTCCAGGGCGATCCACCGCGTAATTTCCTCGGCGGAGCGATAGCAGCCCTCGCAGTGGTCCTCGGCATTGAGGACGCACACCCCGATGCAGGGCGAGGCAACAGAGGTCATTAGGCAATGCGCTCAAGCTGCTCGGCGTAGCGACGGGCGTTATCCACGTAGTGCCGCGCCCCGGCGGCCACCATGGCCCCCTGGGCCTCGCTGATGGTCCGCACCACCTTCCCCGGAGCGCCCATCACGAGGGAGTTATCGGGAATTTCCTTCCCTTCGGGAATCAAGGCCTTGGCTCCGATGATGCAGTTTTTGCCGATCTTGGCGCCGTTCAACACCACGGCCCCGATGCCAATCAGGCTGCCATCGCCGATGGTGCAGCCGTGAAGCATAACCATGTGGCCCACGGTCACGTCTTCGCCGATGGTCAGGGGCATGCCCGCATCGGTGTGGAGGACGCTGCCGTCCTGAATGTTGCTGCGGGCCCCGACGCGGATCCAATCGTTATCCCCGCGCAGCACGGCGTTCCACCAGATCGACGCCCCTTCCCCCAGGGCGACGCTGCCAATCACCGTGGCGTTTTCCGCAATCCAGTAGGATCCTTCGGCTTCGAGCTGGCGCTCTCCTAAGCGATAAACGGGCATACTGCCTCCTCTCTAGGACAAGCCGCGATGGTACCACCGCACCCCGGGAGACCCCATGAACTACTGCGCGCAGTGCGCCGCCCCCGTTGACCACCGAATCCCCGAAGGGGACGACCGCCCGCGCTTCGTTTGCCAGGGCTGCGGCCAAATTCACTATCAAAATCCCCGCATCATCACCGGCGCGCTCCTCACCGCTGGAGAGCAGGTCCTCCTGTGCCGCCGGGCCATTGAACCTCGAAAGGGCTACTGGACCCTCCCGGCGGGCTTTATGGAGAACGGGGAAGGGGCCGATGCCGGCGCCCTGCGGGAAAGCTGGGAAGAGGCGGAGGCCCGGGGCACGCTGGCGGGGCTCTATACGGCCTTTAGCCTGCCCCACATCAACCAGCTGTATCTCTTTTTCCGTGGCACCCTAGACCCGGTGGCCTTTGCCCCGGGGCCGGAAAGCCTCGAGGTGGCCCTCTTCGCCCCGGAGGCCATTCCCTGGGAAGCGTTGGCCTTTCGCGCCGTGGAAAAAACCCTTCGCTATTGGCTCGAGGACCGCGCCGCGGGCCACTTCCCTACGCGCCACGAAACCCTCGAGCCCGATCGCCGCTTCGCGCCGCGCAACGGCTAGCCCAGGGCCTTCCGGGCATTCTGGAACAGGCGCAGCCAGGGGGACGGCTCAGGCCAAGCCCGGGGCGCCCAGGACAGCTGACGGGTCAGGAACACCCGCTCCGGGTGGGGCATCATGATGAGCGTTCGTCCATCGGCGCTACACACCCCTGCAGCGGAAAGCTCAGAACCATTGGGGTTGCTGGGGTAGAGGGTGGCGGCCTGGCCATCCCCATCCACATAACGCAGGGCGAGCCCGCCCTGGGCCTGAAGCCTCTGCGCCGCCTCGGCATGGGCAAAGCTTGCCCGTCCCTCCCCGTGGGCCACGGCCACGGGCAGCACGGAGCCCACCATATCCGCCAGGAACGGCGACGGGCTGGCTAGCACCTCCACCTGGGACAGGCGCGCTTCAAACTGCTCCGAGCGGTTCCGGAGAAAGCGCGGCCAGGCCTCCGCCCCGGGAATGAGGGGCGCGAGGGCCGACAGCATCTGGCAGCCGTTACAGACGCCGAGGGTGAGGCGATCGGCGTGAGCAAAGTGAGCCTCGAGCTCGCCCCGAGCCCGGTCGTTAAAGCGCAGAGCCTTCGCCCAGCCCTGCCCCGCCCCAAGCACGTCCCCGTAGGAGAAGCCCCCACACACCGCAAGCACCTGGAAGTCCGCCAGGGACGTCCGACCGCTTTGTAGATCGGAGCTGTGCACGTCCACCGTTTCAAAGCCCGCCGCATGGAAGGCCGCGGCCATCTCGAGCTGACCGTTCACCCCCTGCTCCCGGAAAATCGCGGCCCGGGGCCGGGCGCCGGTGAGCACGGCCGGCGCCGGGGGCTCGGCGCCGGGGTCGAAGGTGAGCTTCGGCTGAAGGGCGTGGGCTGAACGCTCGATGGCGTCGTACTCCTCCCGGGCACAGGTTTCGTCGTCGCGGAGCCGCGCCATGTGATAACTGGTTTCCATCCAGCGCCGCTCGGCCTCGGCCCGGGTACGCGTAAAGAGCACGGCCCCTGCGCTGTCGCGCACCACGAGGCGCTCGTCCGCGGTGACGGCCCCAAGCACCTGGAAGGCCGGCGCGAGCCCCGCCGCTTCGGCCTCAGCCCGGAGCCGCGGCACTGCATCTTCCTGGACCTGAAGCACGGCGCCGAGCTCTTCACAAAAGAGCGCGCCGAGAGGGTCCTGCGCCGGCAAGGTCAGGTCGAAGCCCGCCCGGGCCGCGATGGCCATCTCCACTACCGTGGCCCAGAGGCCGCCGTCGCTGCGATCGTGATAGGCGAGCAGGTCCCCCGCGCCGGCCCAGCGCTGCACGAGCGCGAAAAAGGCCTTTAGACGAGCGGGGTCGGCCAGATCAGGGACTTCGTGACCGAGCTGACCATAGGCCTGGGCGAGGCTCGACGCCCCAAGGCGGTTCGCGCCGAAACCCAAATCAAGGAGCACAAGGGTCGTCGCCCCTGCATCGAGTTGAAGTTCCGGGGTTAGGGTGCGGGTGCCGTCCTCCACCGGCGCAAAGGCGGAGATCACCAAGGACAGGGGCGAGGTGACCGCTCGCGCCTCGCCTTCTGCCTCCCAGCGGGTCTGCATGGACAGGGAATCCTTGCCCACGGGGATGGCGATGCCAAGTTCGGGGCAGAGCTCCAGGGCCAGGGCCGTCACCGCTTCGTGCAGCGCCTGATCTTCCCCCGGAGCACCGGCAGCGGCCATCCAGTTCGCGGACAGGCGAACGGCCTCGAGGCCCGGCACGGGGGCCGCAGCGATATTGGTGATGGCTTCACCCAGGGCCATGCGGGCCGAGGCCGCGGGATTCACCAGAGCCAGCTGGGGTCGCTCGCCGAGGGTCATGGCCTCCCCGCGGACGTCGTAGAACCCCGCGAAGGTCACGGCCACATCGGCCACGGGCGCCTGCCAAGGGCCCACCATCTGATCCCGGGCGATGAGCCCCGTGATGCTGCGATCGCCGATGGTAATGAGGAAGCTCTTGGAGCCCACGGCGGGCACGGTGAGCACCCGGTCCGCGGCCTCGGAAAGCTCCATGGCATTGCGATCGAGGGGATCGGGGGTGCGCTCGATCCGATCGAACGTCCGAGTCATCTTCGGCGGCTTCCCGAAGAGCACGGGGAGGGGAAGGTCCACGGGGGACGCCCCCAGAAGCGCATCGCCCACGCGCAGGTGATCCTCCCCCGTGGCCCGCCCCACCACCGCATAGGGGCAGCGCTCGCGCTCGCAGATTTCCGCAAAGCGCCCGAGCGCCGCCTCGGGAATGGCCAGAACATAGCGTTCCTGCGCTTCGTTACACCAAATTTCCAGGGGGGAAAGGCCGGGCTCGGCGGAGGGGATAGCGCGCAGGTCAAAGTCCCCGCCCACGCCCCCGTCCTTGGCCAGCTCGGGCAAGGCGTTGGAGAGCCCGCCGGCGCCCACGTCGTGAATCAGGGAAATGGGATTGTCGTCCCCCAGGGCGCAACACCGGTCGATGACTTCCTGGCAGCGACGCTGCATCTCCGGGTTGCCCCGCTGCACGGAGGCAAAGTCCAGGGCCTCCTGGCTCGCCCCGGTGGCCATGGAGGAGGCAGCGCCGCCTCCGAGCCCGATGAGCATGGCCGGCCCCCCAAGCACCACCAGCGCGTCCCCCGGCGCCAGGGGCAGGGCTTCCACATGCTCCGTGCGCATCTGCCCCACGCCCCCGGCCAGCATGATGGGCTTGTGATAGCCCCGGCGCTCGAGGCCCAGGCCCAGATCCACGGTTTGCTCAAAGGCGCGGAAATAGCCGAGCAGCGCCGGACGGCCGAATTCGTTATTGAAGGCGGCGGCGCCCAGGGGGCCGTCGCGCATGATTTCAAAGGGCGACGCCATGCGCCCGGGGCGCCCGTAGGGCGTCTCCCAGGGGCGAGGCAGGCCGGGAATGTTCAGGTTAGAAACGGTAAAGCCCGTCAGCCCGGCCTTGGGCTTGGAGCCTCGACCCACGGCCCCTTCGTCGCGAATCTCGCCCCCGGAGCCCGTCGCCGCCCCGGGGAAGGGGGCGATGGCCGTGGGGTGGTTGTGGGTCTCTACCTTCATCAACAGGGGCACGGCCTCTTCTACGAAGCCATAGCGCGGGTCATCGCCGCGCACCCAAAGGCGCTGGGTCTTCGGACCCTCAAGGACGGAAGCGTTATCGCTATAGGCGGACAAAATGCCGTCCCCATTCACCGCAGCGTAGGTGTGGCGAATCATCGAGAAGAGGGATTGGGGCGCCGCTTCGCCGTCAATAATCCAGTCCGCGTTGAAGATCTTGTGCCGGCAGTGCTCCGAGTTCGCCTGGGCGAACATCATGAGTTCCGTATCCGTGGGGTCCCGGCCGAGGGTCGTGAAGGCCTCGGCCAGATAGGCGATTTCATCGTCGGACAGGGCAAGACCCCAGGCGCTGTTGGCCTCGACCAGGGCTGCCGCCCCCTCCGCCAGCAAGGGCACGGAGCGCAGGGCCCGAGGCGCGTCGGCCGCAAAGAGGGGGGCGCCGTCGCTGTCCCAGGGAAGGTGCGCTTCGGTCATGCGGTCGAAAAGCGCCTCCGTAACGGCCGCCCGCTCCGCCTCCGTCAGGGTGCCGGTGAAATACCAGCGCACCCCGCGCTCGACCCGCTGGACCGTCCCCAGGCCGCAGCCGTGAAGAATATCCGTGGCCTTCGTCGACCAGGGCGATTGCGTTCCCGGCCGCGGCACCACCAAAGCCAAGGGCAGCCAGGCCGTGTCGGGCACCCAGGCCGGGCCCTCAAGGACCTCCTCAAGGCGGCTTCGCTCCCCATCGGAAAGCGGGGCATCTACCGCCACAAAGGTGCAGGCCGCTGCGGTCACCGCCGTCAGCCCCGGGGCTAGGGGCTGAAGCTGCTTCAGCCAGCGGGCCTGGCGCGCCGCCGTCAGGGTGAGGGGGCCGGCGAGGGAAAGCACATCGGTCATGGCTAAACAGACTCCTGGGCGCGGGGCGCGGAGCGCCGGGCGCGGAAAAAGGTGCGAAGTAAGGTGGCGGAGGCCTCTTGAAGGAGCCCCTCCTCCACCGCCACCTGATGATTCATGGCGGCGTGCTCGAGCAGCTGGAACTGGCTTCGGACGGCGCCGGCCCGGGGTTCCCGGGTGGCGAAAACCAAACGCGCCACCCGAGCGTGGATCAGGGCTCCGGCGCACATGGCGCAGGGCTCTAGGGTGACATAGAGCGTGGTGCCCGGCAGGCGATAATTGCCCTCGGCCCGCGCGGCAGCCCGAAGGGCCGAGAGCTCCGCGTGGGCGCTGGGATCCTGCGCCCCAATGGGGCCGTTGGCGCCTTCTCCCAGAATCACCTCATCCCGGGTGAGCACCGCCCCCACGGGCACCTCCCCAGCCTCCGCAGCCGCCTCCGCCAGGGCCAGGGCCCGGGCCATGCAGGCTTCATCGAAGGCGGAGAACGGCGTCTCAGGCACGGCTGCCAAACCCATTCACCAGCACCACCCCCACCACAATGAGGGCGATGCCCAGCAGCGCGGGCGGCGTCAAAATCTGACCGAAGGCCAGGCGCCCGATCAGGGTAATGGCCACAATCCCCACCCCGCTCCAGGTGGCGTAAACGAGCGCAATGGGCAGGGAGGCCAGGGCCAGGGACATGAAGTAGAGCGCCAGCAGATAGCCCCCGGCCATGGTCAGGGTAGGCCCGAGGCGCGTGAACTGAGCCGACAGCTGCACGTTGGCCGTGGCCAGCACTTCAAAGGCAATGGAGAGCGCAAGGGCTAGGTAGGCCTTCACCGAGGGGCCCTCCTCTGGGCCGGCGAAAGGGCCATTATGCCAGGGTCCCCGCCTAGAGCGGGGCTTCGCTGTAGACCCGCCAGCACAGCAGCGCGAGGGCGCTGCGCTGGGGGGCGAAGGGTTCGGAGGCGTCCCGCACCTGCGCTTCCGTGGGGCGCGCCTCCCACCCTTGCAGGCGGGCAAAACCGCCGCGCACGGCAAGATCCCCCGCAGGCCACACATCCCTGCGCCCCAGGGAAAAGAGCAGATACATCTGTGCGGACCAAACGCCGAAGCCGAGCACGGAGGTGATGGCCTCCACCACCGCAGCATCTTCCATGCGTGGCAGGCGGCGCAGGGGCAAGGCGCCGGTCTCCACCGCCACCGCCAGCGCCCGGAGATAGCGAACCTTCTGCCCCGACAGGCCCGCCCCGCGCAGGGTTTCGTCGGACGCGTCCAGCACGGCCCCGGCGCCCAGCCGTCCCCCGAGGGCCTGGGTAAGGCGCTGGCCGATGGCCCGGGCCGCATGGGTGCTCACCTGTTGACCCACGATAATTTTGGCCAGGGTGCCAAAGCCCCCGGGGCGCACGCGCGGCTCCGGCGGCCCGACCCGCTTGAGGGCCCGGGCCACCGCCGGATGCGCCGCCGCCAGCGCGGCCAGGTCCTCCTCCAGCCAGTGCTGAGGATGTGCTTTCCCTGCCGTCATCATTTTTTTATCCCGCTGTCATCGGCCAGTGATCTTACGACCGAACACTCCTTTCCGCGAAGCCATCCTAGGGAGTGTCGCCATGACCCCGGCCCTTGAAGCCCCTTTCGTGCCCGCGCTTGCGAGCCCCGTGCTCGCAGAGAACGATCACTTCGCTGTTCACTGGACCCAGGGGCTCCCCTCCCAAGCCCTTGCGGAAGCCCTCGGCTGGGCCCGGGAGCACACCTTCCGCGCCGTGGGAGAAGGTACGGGGCGCCCCCTGGACCTAGACCGCTTCGATCCCTATTACGAGCACCTTCTGCTGATCCACAAGGCGGAACAGCGCTTGGCCGGCGCCTATCGACTCGCCCCCCTCGGGGTGGCCCAGGGGCTCCGCCACCGCTATCTGCCCACGCTCTTCCGGCTGGAGGAGACGCACCTCGAGGCCCTGGAGGGCGCTCTCGAGCTGGGCCGCTCCTTCGTGTTCCCCACCTACCAGAAAGATCCGAGCGCCCTCTACCTGCTATGGAAGGGCATCGGTCAGTGCATCGGATTCCACGGGGCCAAAAGCCTCCTCGGCCCCGTGTCCGTATCCCAGGACTACGGGTCCCGGGGGCAAGCGCTCCTGGCCCACTGGCTAGGCGCCGGGCAAGGCCAAGCGCGCCTCGCGGGGCGCCAGCCCCTGGCGCCGGAGGCGCTCGCCTGGGCAGAAGCCCAGCTTCCCGCAGGGGCCGATCAGCGCGCGGTGGAGACCGTCCTGGCGACCCTCCCCGGCGCGCCGGGAAAGATTCCCGTGCTGCTCCGTCACTATCTAGGGCTCGGGGCCCGCGCTCTTGGGTCGAACGTTGACAGTGCCTTCGGCAACGCCTTGGATCTACTGATGCAGGTCGACCTTACCCAGCTACGCCCTGCGGTGGCCCGCCGCTACCTGGGCTGCGCCGGGGAAAAGGCACCCCTCGGACGGGCGGCCTAGGCACGGGCTGGCGCTCGGCCACCGCCGTAAAGCTGGCCGCAACGGAGTGCGCTAGACGCTTCCGGGGCGCGGCGGAGAGCACCGGCAAGACCGCAACCGTCACCGCCACCGCCGGCGCGCAGGCGAGGCGCAGCACGCTTTCTAAAAGCGTATCGTCCCCCAGGAACGCTGGCGCCCGACTAAGCCGCCCTGCCCCATCGCAGTACCGCAAGAAAAGCGGCTGCACGGGGACCCCGGTGCGGGCCGCAAGCTCAAAGCCCATGGGTTTCAGGGGCGCAATGTCCGCCCCGTCGGTGGTGGTGCCTTCGGGAAAAAACAGCAGGGACCGGGTCCGAAGCCCCTCCGCCAGGGTCGGCAGCGCCCGGTAGCTCCGAAAGGCCGAGGTTCGATCGATAAAGGCCATGCCCAGCCCCCGCGCAAAGGCCCCAATCACGGGCCAGCGGGCCACCTCCGCCTTGGCCAGAAAGCACGTCCCGGCGGCGGGGGGTAGCAACGCGGACAGCACGACCACGTCAAGCCAGGAGATATGGTTCGCCACCACCAGCTGGGGCGAGGCGGGCAAGGTCAGGGGCGCCGGAAGGCGAACGGAGAAGGCCTGGCACAGGGCCCAGGATCCCCAGCGAAGGCATTGGCGCTGCAAACCCGGCCAGCGCGCCGTGGCGGTTACGGTCAGCAAGAGCGCGAGCAAGGTGATCACCACCCAGGGAAGGCGCAGCAGGCAACGCCCCCCCTGCCTTAGCCACGTCATGATCATGGGCCTTCTCCGCTCGGTAAGGTGCGACGCATTTTCTCCTCCCCTCCCTTACCATGGCATGACGACCCGATGACCAAGCCATGACGAGGGGACAGAGCATGGAACTCTACGAGGCCTTTCGCGGCACCTTTGCGGCGCGCCATTTCACGGACGACCCGGTCAGCGACGAAACCGTCGCCCACCTGCTTGAGAACGCGCGCTTTGCCCCCAGCGGCGGCAACCGCCAGGGCTGGCGTGTGGTGGTGGTGCGAAGCCCCGAGACCCGCGCAGCCCTCGAGCCCCTCATGCTGCCGACCATGCAGCGCTATGTGGCCGAACAGCGCGCCGGGATGAGCCCCTGGAATCCCCTGGAGCCCTCTCCCGTGAGCGCGGAAACCTGCGCGGCCACGGAAGTGCCCGACGCCTTGCTCGCGCCCCTGCGCACGGCGCCGGTGCTCCTCTTTCTCTTTCTGGATTTGGGCAAGGTCGCCGCGATGGATCAGCATCTGAAGCGCGTGGGCGTGATTAGCGGCGCCTCCATCTACCCCTTTGCCTGGAACATTCTTCTGGCGGCCCACGCCGAGGGACTGGGGGGCACGCTCACCACCTTCCTGGCCCCGGAGGAGCGCGCCGTGGCTGAACTTCTCGAGGTTCCCGAAAACTACGCCTTCGCCGCCATGATTCCCCTCGGGGTACCGAGCAAGCGCCTCACCAAGCTGCGGCGCAATCCGGTGTCGTCCTTTGCAACGGTAGAGCGCTTTACGGGGCCGGCGCTTCCAGAGGCCCCCTAGGCGAGGGGCGCCCCGGCCTTCAGCACTCCAGCGGCTTGCATCTGTCGGGTCGTCAGCCCCGCGCCGTTTGGCGCCCAACCCGGGGGGCGAAGGAGCACACCCAGCCGCTCGCGAAAGCCGCTTGCGGCGGCGAGGTCCCGGCCCAGAGCTCGCCAGCTGGCGGTGGTGACTGTCCAGGGGTTGGCAGAGCGAATCGGGGTGAGCACCCCAAAGGCCGGGGCTTCGCGCTCCTCCGCAAAGGTGCCGAAGAGCTTGTCCCAGATAATGAGCGTGCCCCCGTAGTTTTTATCGAGGTAGGCCAAATTGCTGGCGTGGTGAACGCGATGGTGCGCCGGGGTCACAAACACCGCTTCGAACCACCGGGGCATGCGTTTGATGTGCTGCGTGTGGGGCCAGAACATGTAGGTGATGTTCACCTGCAGGGCCAGCATGACCGCCAGCGGTTCAAAGCCCAGAAGCGCCACGGGCAGGTAGAACCAGGGCTCGTAGAGCGCTTCCACCACGGACTGGCGCAGCGCCGTGGCCCCCAGGTTGTACTGGGTACTCGAGTGATGAACGATGTGCGCTGCCCAGCCCAGGCGAACTTCGTGCAGCACGCGGTGGTGCCAATAGAAGGCGAAGTCGACCGCTAGGTAACACAGCACAAAGGTCAGGGGCGTGGTCTCTAGCTGCCAGGGGGCGAACTGGCTGGCAAAGAACATCGCTCCGAAAAACACCCCCCGCATGAGCACCTGAACCCCGGTGTAGGCGAGCCCCGTCGCAATGCTGCAGAGCGTGTCCTTAAGGCGGTAAAAGTGCGTATTTCCCCGAAGCTCAAGGAGGGCCTCCAAGAGCACCAGGGCGCCATAGAACCAGAGGGCACCAGCTGCAAAACCCTCAAGCTGCGCTTCAAGATCGCCCATGGCTTAGCCTTGCAGCCGCTTGGCGTCTAATCGGAGTCGCCCCAGGGCTAGGGTCCCGAGCACCGCCAACAGAATCGGCGCCATGGGCGGCCCTCCAAGGAGCGCAACCACAATAATAGCCGCGGCCCAGGCCAGGCTCTGCATCACCATCATTTTCCCCACAGCCCTACTCCCCCGACGGCTTTTCGAGCGCCAAGCCTCGCCCTTTCCTTGACCCAGATCAACTGCCTGCCCGGAGGCCGCCCGGGAGCCTCCCGGGCCTTGCTTTAGATCAAGTCTAAGGAAGAAGCGGGGGCGCCTAATAGGCCCGTCATCAAGACTGCTTCTAAGAGAGGACACTATGAAAACCCTCATCAGCGCCGTGTTATTGGGGACCCTCGCCACTGCGGCCAGCGCCGCCAGCGCGCAGGACGCCGGGGATTGGATCGTGCGGGCCGGGGCGACACAGGTGGCACCGAATGAGGATTCAAAGGCCGTCGCCTTAAACGGCGCGGCCCTGGCGCTGGGCGGACAAACAGCAGAGCTCTCCGTTGATAACAGCACGCAGCTCGGTCTGACCGTGCAATACATGCTCACCCCTAAGCTCGGCATTGAGCTTCTCGCCGCCACCCCCTTCGACCACACAGCGAGCGGAACGGGCCCCCTTGCCGGGCTCAAAATCGCCCGAGCCAAGCAGCTGCCCCCCACCGTGAGCGCGGTCTACTATCTTCGGGATCAAGGCCCCTTCCGGCCCTACGTTGGCGCCGGGGTGAACGCCACGGTCTTCTTCGATGAGGACGTCACGGGCGCCGCCGCCAACACCTTCGACACCCTCGGCCTCACGGGCGGCAGCGTCGACATCGACCCCTCCCTTGGCCTCGCCTTTCAGGCGGGCTTTGATATGGACCTAAACGATCGCTGGCTCGTCAACGGATCGGTACGATGGATCGACATCAACACCTCAGCCACGATCAAATTTGATTCTGGGGACGTGGTGTCCTCCGACATCGAAATTGACCCCTGGGTGTATAGCTTGACCCTCGGCTATCGCTTCTAGGGCCCTAGTCCCGCGGGGGGGCCTTCTCGATGGGCCCGCCCGCGGCTTCCCAGCCCTTAAAGCCATCGCGCAGGTGGGCTACCTTTTCCAGCCCCATGTGCTGCACCAGCTGCGTAGAAATGGCAGAACGCCAGCCCGAGGCGCAATGGAAAACAAAGGTTTTGTCTTCCCCAAATTCCTCCTTGAAGTAGGGGCTCTCCGGATCCACCCAGAATTCCAGCATGCCCCGGGGGCAATGGAAGCTCCCGGGAATGAAGCCGTCGCGCTGCCGCTCCCGAACATCGCGAAGATCGACAATGAGCACATCGTCGCGCTCGAGCAGGGCTTGCCCGGCTTCACTGTCGATTTCTTCGATTTGGGCTCGAGCCGCGGCCACAAGGGATGCAGCGGAATGCTTAAGGGGTTTGGCCATGGCTAGGCTCCTGTTTCCGATGAGTCGGGCTTCGGCGGCGTCTGCACCGAAAGCGCCTGAATAAGTCGGTCCACTTCCTCAAGGGTGTTGTAGTGCGCGAAGGACACGCGCACCACCCCGCCCTGCCCCGCCAGCCCCAGGTGCTCAATCAGGCGTCGGGCGTGGAAATCTCCATAGCGCACGGCCACCTGGGCGGCTTCCACGGCCTGGGCCACTACGCCGGCGTCCCAGCCCGCAAGGCGAAAGCTGATGATCGGCAGGCGATCGGCTGCCAGGCCATCGCTGCCGCCGACGATGTCGGCGTCCGGCCGGCTGCGGAGATAGGCCAGGAGGCGCTCCGCCAGGCGCCCTTCGTGGGTAGCGATCGCCTCAAAGGCCGCATCGAGGGCGTCCGAGCCCTCGACCCCCGGCACAACGTGCTGCCCCAGGGCCTCTAGGTAGGGGGTGATGGCGGCGGCCGCTGCCGCGAGCTCGTAATTCGGGTTGCCAGGCTCAAGCTTCTTCGGCACCGCGTCGATGAAGTGGTGATACTGCGGCGCCAGCGCTTCCAGGTGAGCACGGCGCCCCCAGAGCACGCCCTGATGGGGCCCGAAGGTTTTATAGAGGGAAAAGGCGAGGTAATCGATGGGCAGGCGAGCCACGTTGATCCGCCGGTGCGGCGCATAGGCCACGGCATCCACCGCCAGCTGCGCCCCCGCCCCTTGCACCCGCTCGCCGATGGCCTCCAGGGGCATCACCTGGCCAAGGATGTTAGACGCCCAGGTAACGGCGACCAGGCGCGTCTTGGGCCCCAAGAGCGCATCCAGATCCTCCAAGCGCGGCACCCGGGTCTCGGGGTCTAGCGTCCAAAACCGGAAGGTCACCCCCCGCTCCGCCAGCACCTGCCAGGGGCCAATGTTCGATTCATGGTCAAAGACCGTGAGGATCACCTCATCACCGGGCGCGAACTGCGGGGCCAGGGCCCTAGCCAGGAGCTGGAACCCTCCCGTGGTGGACGGCGTAAACACCACTTCTTCGGCTTCCGGCGCCCCGATCAGGCGAGCCAGGGCGGCTCGATGGGTCGCCAGGGCCTCGGCAGCGGCCTGGGACCGGGGATAACTGCCGCCGGTTTGGACATTGGAATGGCGCAGGTAGGCCGCCATGGCCTCCACCGAGGCCTCAAGAATTTGCGTACCGCCAGCGTTATCGAAGTACGCCCAGCCGTCGTCTAAGCCACAAAAAGCCCCACGGGCGAAGGCAAGGGGAAAGGTCATGGTTCGCTAGGCTCCTCTGGGGCAGCGCCTGGGGACAGAAAGGCCCGTACCGTCGCCGGCGCTTCCGGGCCAAAAAAGCGTGCCGCGGGTAAGGGCGTGGTGAGCTGACCGTCCCGTAGCAGCGCCACAGCATCGGCCCAGTGTTCGGCGAAGGCAAGGTCGTGGGTCACGGTCAGCAACGCCACCCCGCGCGCCGTCAGCCCCCGAAGCACGGCGCCGAGCCCCGCGGTGCGCTCCGGGTCCAGGGCCGAGGTGGGCTCATCGAACAGCAGCACCGCTGGCCTGAGCGCCAGGGCCCGGGCAATGGCCACCCGCTGCTGCTGCCCCCCGGAAAGGGCGCCAGGCTTTTTATGCACGAAGGCCTCAAGCCCCACCTGAGCGAGCGCGTCCCGCGCTCGCCCCTCCGCTTCCCCCGGGCCCAGCCCCTGCGCTGCACGCAGGGCTAAGGTGACGTTCCCGAGGGCATCGAGATGGGGAAAAAGGCGAAAATCTTGGAAAACGAGGCCCAGGCCGGCGGCGGGATCGGCGAGGGTCAGCGTACCCCCGTCCAGCGCTTCCAGGCCCATCAGGCACCGAAGAAGCGATGACTTCCCCGCCCCGGAGGGCCCCAGCAGGCAAAGATGCTCGCCCCGGGCAAGGGTTATGGACAGATCGCTAAAGAGTTCATCGGCCCCAAAGGCCTTGCGCGCCCCCGTAAGGCTGAGCACGACGGGGCTCATGAGGGGCGCCCCAGACGCCGCTCAAGGCGGCGCACCATGGCCACCAGAGGCAATAGGATCAGCAGATACAGCCCCGCAGCAGCGATGAGGGGCGTGGGGTTGGCCTCGAGAGCCTGCGCCTGGGTCGCCTGCTTCAGTAGGTCCGGCATGGCGACCACGGAGGCCAGGGCCGTGTCCTTCAGCACGTTAATGCTGTTTCCCGTCAGGGGCGGAATCACCAAACGAAAGGCCTGGGGCAGCACAATCAGACGCAGAATTTGCGGAAAAGACAGCCCGAGCACCCGCCCCGCTTCGCTTTGCCCCTCGGGTACGGCTTCGATGCCGGCGCGTACGATCTCCGAAGTGTAGGCGCTGGAAACGGCAGCCAGCGCCAGGGTGGCGGAGGCAAAGGCGCTGAGGGATAGCCCCACAAAGGGCAGCGCGTAATAAACCAAAATGAGAAGCACGAGCACGGGCAAGGCTCGAAACACATCGACGTAGGCCCGCACCAAGGCCCGCAGAGGCCCAGGCCCGTAGAGTCCGAGAAGGGCGAGGGCCAGCCCCCCCAGCCAGCCCAGCACGATGCTCAAGGCCCCCAGCTGAAGGGTCAGGAGCAAGCCCTCCCATAGCAGGGGCCAGGCCCGCAGCAGCACCTCACCGTTAAAGAAGGTCTCGAGCATCGCTAGGGCGCTTGCGGGCGAGGCAGGACCGTGACCGTGCTGCTTCCCGGCGCCGGCGCCTGCCCAAACCATTTCTCGTGGAGCGCCGCCAGGGTCCCATTGCGCTTGAGTTCGCCGAGCGCCGCATCCAGAGGCTCGAGCACGGCGCTGCCTTTGGCCAGCATGAGGGCGTAGCGCTCTCCGGTCTCGATGCGCTCGGCAATGCGTAGGAAGGGCTTGTCCTTGGCGTAGTACAAAAGAGAGGGAATATCGGAGAGGTAGGCATCAATGCGCCGGCTCTGAAGATCGAGCATGGCCGGCGCCAGGCCCTCGTAGCGGGCCAGGGACCCGATGCCGTAGCGATCCTGGGCCGCCGTGGCCCAGATGTCCCCGGTGGAGCCCGTATCCACGCCCACGCGCCGGCCCTTCAGGTCCTCGAGGCTTTCCACGGGGCTGGCCTTCAGCACCGTGAGGGACTGGTCGCTGTCGTAAAAGGGTTGGGTGAAGGCGACCTGGCCCAGGCGCTGGGGCGTCACGGAAATGGACGATGCGGCCACATCGATGCGCCCGGACTGCACCGCGGCAAAGAGGCCGTTAAAGGGAATGTTGCGAAGCTCAAGCTCCCGATCGAGGGCTTCCGCGAGGGCCCGGGCGAGATCAATCTCAAAGCCCACGTACTGCCCATCCCGCGCCTGGAACTCCCAAGGCACATTGCCGATGTTCGCCCCCACCACCAGCGGCTCCGCGCGAAGGCTTTGGCCTGCGATCAAAACCCCGAGGAGAAGCAGAGCCCAAGCCCCGCGCCGAAAGGTCACGCTCACCATGTACGCCATCCCCTTTTTTCCTGGCCCGAGCCTAGCACCAATTGGGCCTAGCCCTCCCCCGTGGCCAGCGCCTCGAGCTCCATCCAGCGCTCGATGCGCGCCTCCAGCGTCGCTTGCAGCTCGGCTAAGGCGGCTAGGGCGGCCTCGGCCTCGGCCCGGTCGCGAGAGAAGAAGGCGGGGTCGCTCACCGCCGCCTGCCGCGTTTCGACCTCGCCCTCCAGCCGTTCGATTTCCTCCGGCAGGGCCTCAAGCTCGCGCTTCAGCTTATAGCTAAGCTTCGCCGGGGCCTTTGCCTGCGCTTTTTCCGGAGCCGGTGCGGCGGCCAGTGACGGCGCCGTGGGCGCGGCCGCCTCTGCCGGGGCATCGCTCGCGAAGCCCGACTCCGCGATCCGGAGGGTGCGTCCCCGGCGCTTCCAATCCCCGTAGCCGCCGACGTACTCCTCGACGCCGTGCTCTTCGAAGACGAGTACGCTCGTCACCACGTTATCGAGAAAGGCGCGATCGTGACTCACCACGATGAGGGTGCCGTCGAAGGCCAGAAGCTGCTCCTCGAGGACCTCCAGCATCTCCAGATCAAGATCGTTCGTGGGCTCATCAAGCACCAGGAGGTTATGGGGCTTGGTAAAGAGCTTGGCCAGGAGCACCCGGTTGACCTCGCCCCCGGAGAGATGGCGAATCTCCGTGCGGGCGCGCTCCGGCGTGAAGAGAAAACCCTGGAGGTAGCTGTAGATATGGCGATCGACGCCGTCGACGGTGACCGTGTCCCGGCCCTCGGCAACGTTAAAGGCAATGGATTGATCCCAGCGGAGCCCCTCCCGGGTTTGATCAAAGTAGCCCACGGACAGCTGCGTACCCCGGCGAACCGAGCCCCCATCGGGCGAGAGATCCCCCAGGAGAATCCGCAAAAGCGTGGTTTTCCCCACGCCGTTATTGCCCACGATGCCGATGCGATCGCCGCGCAGGACTTCCAGGTCAAAGCCCTTGAGCAGCGTTCGCCCCGCAAAGGCCTGGGTAAGGCCTTGGGCCTCGAGCACGCGCTTGCCGGAAGCCTCCCCAGAGGAGAGGGCCACCTCCGCGCGCCCCTGGCGCTGCACGCGTTCCGCCCGGGTGCGACGGAGGGCTTCTAGGGCACGAACCCGCCCTTCGTTCCGCGTGCGCCGAGCCTTGATGCCCTGGCGAATCCAGGCTTCCTCCTGGGCTAGGCGCTTATCAAAGAGCGCCTCCGCCGCAGCCTCCGCTTCCAGCGCTTGCGCCTTCAGCCGGAGATAATCCGCATAGCCCCCGGGCCAGCTTTGCACCACGCCGCGATCGATTTCCACAATGCGCGTCGCAAGGCGCTCCAGAAAGGCGCGATCGTGCGTGATGAAGACCACGGTGCCGGAGAACCCCAGGAGCACCCCCTCGAGCCAGGCGATGGTGGCGAGATCTAGATGGTTGGTGGGTTCATCGAGGAGCAAAAGCTCGGGCTTGGTGACCAGGGCCCGGCCCAGGGCCACGCGCCGCCGCCACCCCCCAGAAAGTTCTTCCATGCGGGCGCTGCCGGGCAGGGACAGCTGGGAGAGCACCGCCTCCACCTGCTGCTCCGGCTGCCATCCCTCCATGGCGTCCAGCTCCGCCTGAAGCGTCGCCAGCCTGTCGAGATCTGCGGCCTCCGGCGCCTCCGCGCTCAAAGCCTCAAGGGCCGCCAGGCGCTCAAACTGCGGCGCCAGGGCCTCCCGGAGATAGTCCCGAACGCTCTGCGGGCTCTCCTCCGGCAGGGCCTGGGGCAAGGTGCTGACCCGGAGCCCGGCCCGCGTTTGCACGGCACCGCCATCGGGGACTATTTCGCCGTTTAGGATCTTAAGCAGCGTCGACTTCCCCGCCCCATTGCGCCCAATCAGGCAAACCCGCTCCCCCAGCTCCAGAGCAAAGCTGGCGTCCTTCAAGATCGCGCGGTCGCCAAAGTGGATGGAGAGCGCGTCGCAGCGAACGAGGCTCAAGAGGGACTTCCGCGTCGGCCCAGGGGCGCTCCAAAGCGATAACCCTCCCCCCGAACGGACACAATCAGGCGTGCTTCATCGAGACCTTCGAGCTTCTTCCGCAAACGGCTTAGGGCCGCCGGAAGGCGGTTCGATGCCCGAGCGGACTCCTCGTCGCCGAGCGCCGCTGCCAGCGCCTCGCCGCTGATCGGAGCCTCACCCGCCTCACAAAAGGCGGCTACCATGGCCGTTTCCAAAGCG
>JAUILI010000026.1 GCA_030433075.1 Gammaproteobacteria bacterium
CACTAGGTAGCAGTCTGGGGAGTAGAGGCCGCCGTGGTAGTAGGCCGTGCCCAGGCGCGCTGTGAGGTCTGCGCCGCTGAGCCGTTCGTAAGGCAGCTGGGCAGCCTTCAGAAAGGCTTCGTAGGCGGCGAGGCTGGCCAGCCCTCGGGCCGTCGCCGCGGCGCGGTAGGTTCCCTGGTGCGCTAAATCGCAGGGGATCTCATGTTCGGCAACGAGGGCTGCGAGCTCCCCCATGGTCTCTCGGCAGAGGGCGTTCATCGCGTTCATGCGGGCCACGGCCTGGGCGTCGGCGTCATCGGCCAGGGCAATCTCAAGCATGAAGCCGGAGTTCCGCCCCGGACTGCCTTCGCCAACCGTCGCCGCGTCGAGGACCATTACCGCATCGTCGGGGCGCAAGGTGGCCCAGCGCCGGGCCGCCGCGAGCCCCGTGTAGCCTGCGCCGACGATGACCACGGCGGCCTGGTGCGCCCCCGCCAGCGGGGCGGTTGCCGGCCGCGGTGGCAGCAGGGCGTTCCAGCCGCAGAGATCGGGATAGCGAGGGTAGGTGTCCATGGCGTCCTGCAGCGCGGCGAGGTGGTTTATAGTGTCGCCCCTTTTTTTCGCCGGAGCGAGCCCTTGACCCCGCAGCGAGCCCGACGCATTCGGTCCGTCCTTGATCGGCGCCAGCCCGATCTTCGCGTGCTGACTGACTCGGTCCACAAGGGCCACAATCTTTCCGCCATCGTGCGTTCCGCCGATGCCTTTGGGGTGCTGGATATGGACGTGGTGGTGGGGGACGGGGATTACCGGGCTTACCGGTCCACGGCCATGGGCAGCCAGCGCTGGGTGTGCCTGCATCGCCATCCGTCCGTGGACGCAGCCCTGGCGCCGCAAAAGGCCGCGGGGTATCAGGTCGTGGTGGCCCACCTCGATGAGCGGTCCGTGGATTTTCGAGAGGTGGATTACACCCGCCCTACGGTGCTGCTCATGGGCGCGGAGAAGCAGGGCCCGGGGGCGGCGGCGCTGGCGGCGGCCGATGTGACCGTCACCATTCCCATGGTGGGTATGGTCGAATCCTTCAACGTTTCCGTGGCGGCGGCCCTGCTCCTTTCGGAGGCCTATCGGCAACGGGAAGCGGCGGGGTACTTTGCGACGCCGCGCCTGGAGGCGGCTCGCTATGAACAGCTCTTCTTTGAATGGGGAGAGCCGAAGCTTGCGGCCTTTTGCCAGCGCCGCAACCTTCCCTATCCGGCGCTGAACCCGGAGGATGGATCGCTCCTCGATCCTGGCTGGTTTGCCCGGATGCAGGCGCTGGAAAGCGACGGCGCTGCTATCATGGATGAAGATTCGTAAGGAGTCGGTGGCCATGGGACGTGGTGTGGATGGCCCCGCTGTTCCCAGCGGGAGCAAGTACGAAACGGAAAGCGGTCGCCGGGCCGTTAAGAACGGCCAGCGCCCCCGAGGCGATGCGCCCCCGGCGGAGCGAAAGCCCCCCTGGCTTCGCCTAAAGCTCGAACACAGTCCGCGCTACGGCGCCGTGAAGGCCCTGGTGAAGCACCACGGGCTTGCGACCGTGTGCGAGGAATCCCACTGCCCGAACATGAGCGAATGCTGGAGCCACGGCACGGCGACGCTCATGCTTATGGGCTCGGTCTGCACCCGGGCCTGCCGCTTTTGCGCCGTGGATACGGGGAACCCGGGCGGCTTCCTGGATGGCGAGGAGCCGCAGCGCGTTGCTGAGACCGTGGAAACTATGGGGCTGCGTTATGTGGTGCTGACCTCCGTGGACCGGGACGATCTCCTGGACGGCGGCGCTGCCCACTATGCGGCCACCATTGCCGCCATCAAGGCCCGAACCCCCGAGGTGGTCGTGGAAGCCCTCACGCCGGATTTTTCCGGGAGCGAAGCGGCCGTGCGCTGCCTTGTGGAGAGCGGCGTCGACGTGTTCGCCCAGAACCTCGAGACCGTGGAGCGCCTGACCCATCCCGTGCGCGATCCCCGGGCGGGCTATGGCCTCACCCTGAATGTGCTGCGCACCGCGAAGGCCCTGGCGCCGGCGGTGCTCACGAAATCAAGCCTCATGCTGGGCCTCGGGGAGACGGAGGACGAACTCTTCCAGGCCATGGATGATCTGCGGGAGGCTGGCGTGAGCCTGCTCACCCTCGGCCAGTATCTTCGCCCCACGCTGCACCACTTGCCCGTGGTGCGCTGGGTGCCGCCGGAGGATTTCGAACGTTACCGCGAAGCCGGCCTCGCCCGGGGTTTCCGCGAAGTGGCGTCGGGCCCCCTGGTCCGTTCGAGCTACCGCGCCGACCGGGTCTTCGCCCAAAGCGGTGGCGCCCTTCCGACGCTGGTCACGCCGCCGGGGGCAGAAGGGCTCATTCCCCTACGTACTCTCAACAGCGATTCCTAGGAGACCAACCATGGCAAGAGTGGTGATTACGGGCGCAAACCGAGGCATTGGCCTTGCCCTGGCAACGGCCTACGCGGCCCGGGGCGATGAGGTGATTGCCACCAGCCGAACCCCGAGCGACGCCCTCGCCGCGCTGTCCGGAGTGACCCAGCACACCCTGGAGGTGAGCGATGGCGAAAGCGTCGAGGCCTTTGTGAGCCAGATCTCCGGCCCCGTGGATGTGCTCATCAACAACGCCGGCATCAGTGGCCCCGCCCGTCCCCAGCAAACCCTCGCGGAGATGGATTATGACGGCTGGGCCGAGGCCTTCGCCGTGAACAGCATGGGCCCCCTTCGGGTGCTTCAGGGTTTGCGGGGGCAGCTCGCCGCGGCGCCCCTGGGGAAGGCCGTGACCATCACGAGCCAGCTGGGCGCCCTCAGCCTGGATTGGCCCATGTCCTACGCCTACTGCGCCTCAAAAGCGGCGGTTAACAAGGTGATGCGCCTCGCCGCCCTTGATCTGAAGGACGAGGGCACGGCGGTGCTGCTCCTTCATCCCGGTTGGGTGCGCACGGATATGGGGGGGTCGGAGGCGGCGCTGTCCGTGGAGGAAAGCGCCTCAGGGATCATGGCGGCCATCGATGGCCTCACCCTCGAGACCACCGGCGCCTTTCTGAACTGGGATGGTCGCCCTCACGAGTGGTAAGGGCCTGCCCTTGCAGAATCCCGCGGGGCGCGGCTAGCGCCCTAGCGTGCTCTGGGTGCTGGCGAGGGCGGCATCCGGGGCCGTGAGCCACTGATTCAGCGTGAGCATATCCCCCGGGGTGAGGGTGCCCGTCTGCCGCTTCAGAGCGATCACGTCCTGCACGAAGTCGATGATCGAATTGGCGTGATCCCGAATCGCTGAGTACACGGCGCGCTGGGCAATGAGCACGTCCACCACGTTCCGCGTGCCCACCTCGTAGCCCGTCTGCGCCGCATCAAGCGCGGCCTGGGTGGATTTGATGGCCTGGGCCCGGGCTCGGGTGCGGGCGACGTCCCGCTTCACGTTGATGTAGAAGGCGCGCGTTTGCTGTCGCACCTGGCGTCGGGTGGTTTCCAGGTTCATGGCCTGGGCATCGAAGCGCGCGTAGGCCTCCCGGCGCTGGGCGCTGATGCGGCCGCCGGCGAAGAGGGGCATGGTGACATTTAGGGCGATGGAGTTTTGGTCCGTGTCCCGGGGGACCAGCACGGCGCTGTCGTCCACCACGTTGAACTGGTCCGTTTCCGCGTCATTCACCGTGCGTTGCAGCGCAAGGCTGACCCGCGGCAGGTGTGCCGATGCCGCGGCCCGGGCGCCGGCGAGGGCCGCATCCTTGCCGAGTTCGGCGACCTGAAGATCCACGTTGTACTGGTGGGCGAAGTCGAGCCAGGCCTCCACCCCTTCCGGCGTGGGGTCGATCACGGGGAAGCTGTCCTTCAAGGGCCAGAGCGCCGCATGGGATTGCCCCGTGAGCACGGAGAGGGCCTCGAGGGCGACGCTTTTCGCGGCGTCGAAGGCCAGGCGATCGGCGACCGCCGTATCGAAGGCGGCTTGCGCGTCGTAGACGTCCGTGATGGCCACGAGGCCGACGTCAAAGCGCTGCTGCACCTGTTCCAGCTGGGCCTTCAAGGCCGCTTCCTGGGCCTGGGCCGCGGAAAGATTCGCCGCGGCGCGCAGGACGGTGAAGTAGGCCTGGGAGACGCGGACGATGAGGTCCTGCTGAGCCTGCTTGAAGGTGGCTTCGGCCTGCTTCGTCAGTTCGCTGCCGCTGCGGAAGGTAAACCACGCATTCAAATCAAACAGCGGCTGGGTGAGGGAGGCCACGTAGCCGTCCGAATTCTGGCCGGAGTTCGTGGCGTTTTCCACGATGAAGGTACCGATAGCGAACTGGCCTCGAGACTTGGAGTAGGCGTCGCTATCGGTGTAGGTGATATTCGCCTGAGGCAGAAGGGCCGCCCGGGCGATCTTCCGCTGCTCAAGGCCCACGCGGTAGCTGGCTTCGGCCATGGCAAGCATGGGGTCGTTATTCAGGGCCAGCTCGTAAACTCCGGCCAGGGTGTTATCCCAGGCTTCGGTCATGGCGGCATCGGGGGCGCTGCGGGGGAGTTGTTCATCCACCCAGGGGCCCCGAGCCTCGCTGAAGGCAGGGCCGTTGTCCGACGCCGCGGCAGCGGCGCTGAGGCTTAAGACGGAGATGGCGAGAGCAAGAGCACGGTTCACAGGCGAAACTCCGATTGACCGGCGGAGGACGAGGGGCCCGGCCCCTCGCGGGAGAGCAATGTTAGCAAGGCTAACATTGTCCCGCTATGGCCGGTGGTCGTGAAGCCCGGGCCTTTGAGCTTCACAGAAACTTCCCAAGTGGGGCTTATACGATGGTGGTCCCTTCCTTGCCCCAGTAGCGGTCCCGGAGGAGGCGCTTGTAGAGCTTGCCCGTGGGTAGGCGGGGCATTTCATCGATGAAGTCCACGGAGCGCGGAACCATGTAGGCCGCGAGGTGCTCCCGGGTGAAGGCCAGGAGCCGGGCCGCCAGGGCGTCGTCCGCGGTGACCCCCGGGGCCACCTCCACCACGGCTTTCACCGCTTCTCCAAGGTCCGGGTCGGGGACGCCAAAAACGGCGACGTCAGCGACCTCGGGGTGGAGCACGAGGGCGTCTTCCACCTGCTGGGGATACACGTTCACCCCGCCGGAAATGATCATGAAGGCCTTGCGATCCGTGAGGTAGAGGTAGCCGTCCTCGTCGAGGTAGCCCACATCCCCCAGCGCGGTCCAGTTGTCGTGGGTCGGGTGCTGGCAGGAGGCGGTCTTCTCCGGCGCCTTGTGATACTCAAAGGGCCGCGCCGGCTGCTCAAAGTAGACCAGTCCGGCTTCTCCCGTGGGGAGCTCTTCCCCAGCCTCGTCGCAGATATGCACCACGCCATTGGCCGCCCGGCCCACGGAGCCCGGATGCTTTAGCCATTCTTCGCTGGTGATAAAGGTCGAGCCATTCCCTTCCGTGCCTGCGTAATACTCGTAGAGCACGGGGCCCCACCAGTCGATCATTTGCTGCTTCACGGCGACGGGGCAGGGGGCCGCGGCATGGATGGCGACCTGGTGGGTGCTGAGGTTGAACTGGCTGCGCACGGCCTCGGGAAGCTTAAGCATGCGCACGAACATGGTGGGCACCCACTGGCTGTGGGTGACGCCGTAGCGCTCGATATGCCCGAGGGCTGTTTCCGGATCGAACTTTTCCATCATCACCACCGTTGCCCCCAGGGACTGAGCACCGATGGAATAGGCAAAGGGCGCCGCGTGGTAGAGGGGCGCGGGGGACAGGTACACGCTGTTTTCCGTGAAGTGGTACTGCGCCGCGAGGGCCTGGGAAATGCGCGTACCGGCGCGGATGCTTTCGCCGGAAAGGGGGCGCTTGATGCCCTTCGGCCGCCCCGTGGTGCCCGAGCTGTAGAGCATGCTGTCCCCAGCCGGTTCCTCTGCGGGATTCGTGGCGGGCTGATCAGCCAGGGCCGCGTCGTAATCGGTCCACCCGGGCAGGGCCCCATCGGTCATGAGGAACGCCATGACCCCCGGGCAGGGCTCGCGGAGCGCATCGGCGACCGGGCCCCGGGCGGCGCTGCTGATCAGGATGGAGGCATCGCAGTCGTTAACGATGTAGGCCGCTTCCTCCGCCGTGAGATAGCGATTGATGCAAGTGAGGTAGAGGCCGCTTCGGTAGGCCGCCCAGGCCACCTCGAAGAAGCGCAGGTTGTTTTCCATGAAGAGGGCGATGTGGTCGCCGACGCTCAGGCCCTGGGCCTTGAAGTAGTGGGCCAGCTGCGCAGAGCGCGCGTTCAGGGTGGCGTAGTCGAGCACCTCGCCGGTGTTGGCATTGATGGCCGCGGGCTTGTTGGGCGCAACGGCGGCCCAGTGTCCTGGATACATAGTGATCATTCCCCTCCCAAAGGTGGCTCTGAGCTTACGGCCCTCGGCGCGAGCCGTCTAGCCGGACGGTCGACGGGGCCCCGGTGGCACCTTAAGCTCGGGGCAGCGATTTCGCGTGGTGCGCACCACACATCTTTGGAGGGGGAAGCATGGGGAAGCTAACGAAGGGTAATCGGTCCCTAGAGGGACGGATCGCGCTGGTCACCGGCGCGGGCTCGGGCATGGGCCGGGCCACGGCCTACGTGCTGGCGGATGAGGGCGTGCAGCTGGCCCTGTTTGATCTAAACGAAGCAGGGCTTGCGGAGACGGTCAACGCGATCGAGGGCGCTGGGGGGCGGGTCAAGGGCTGGACCGTCGATCTGGCCGAGCCGGGGGCCGCTGAGCGCGCCGTCGACGAGGCGGTGGCCCGTTTTGGGGGCCTCGATATCCTCATCAACAACGCGGGGATCTCCATCTTTACCCCCGTGGACGCGGACAACTACCTGGAGATTTGGGATAAGCACCTAAGCGTGCTGCTGACGGCCCAGGTACGCATGGTGCGCGCGGCCCTGCCGGCCCTGCGCCGCTCCGATGCGGCGCGCATCGTGAATATCGCATCTACGGAAGGGCTCGGGGCGACCCCCTACGGCAGCCCCTACACGGCAGCCAAGACCGGGGTGACGGGGCTGACCCGATCGCTGGCGGTGGAGCTGGGCCCGGAAGGCATCACGGTGAATTGCATTTGCCCTGGCCCCATTAAAACGGGCATGACCGCCGCCATTAGCGACGAGCACAAAACCATTTTTGCTAAGCGGCGTACGGCCCTGAAGCGTTATGGGGAACCGGAGGAAGTGGCGCAGATCACGGTTTCGCTGTGCCTCCCCGCCGCGAGCTACCTCACCGGGGCCGTGATCCCCGTGGACGGCGGGCTCATGGCGCGCAACGCCTAGGGGGTCTCATGGAGATCAACCTGCTGAGTCCCGCGAGCTTCGCCGAGGGCCATCCCCAGGATCAATACAGCTGGCTGCGAGAACATGCCCCCTGCTATTGGCACGAAACCCCCGATGGAGACGGTTTCTGGGCGGTGACGCGCTACGCGGATGTGCGCGCCATCGGCCGCGATCCCCAGCGCTTCTCCTCCGAGCCCACCATCATGATCGAGGACCCCGAACCCGGGCTCTTTGATGACGGCGTCCACAAGATGATGCTGATGATGGATCCTCCGTCCCATACCACCTACCGGAAGTTGATCAGCCGCGAATTCACCCAGGGCCCGGCCGCGGCCATGGCGCCCTGGATCGAAGATTTCGCCAAGCAGATCGTCGATGCGGTGATCGACAAGGGGCAATGCGATTTCATGCAGGACGTGGCCGGGGAGATGCCGAGCTACGTCATTGCCAAGCTCATGGGCCTGCCCCTGGACGACGGGCGCAAGCTCTATGCCCTAACGGAGACGATCCACAGCGCCGCGGAAACCCTACCCCCGGGGGCTCAGGGGGAGGCCGTGGCGGCCATGTTTGGCTATGGGCAGCAGATTATCGAGGAGAAGCGGGCCCGGCCCACGGATGATCTTGCGAGCCGTCTGTTGGCCGCGGAGATCGACGGTAAGCGCCTCGATGATGTGGACTTTCTCCTCTTCTTTCTGCTGCTCATCGATGCGGGCGGCGACACCACGCGAAATCTTCTGGGCAGTGCGCTATTGGTGCTGCTCGATCATCCCGAGGTCCTTCAAGCGCTCCGGGAGGACCCGGACCGGTGGCTCGCGCCGGTGCGCAATGAGTGCCTGCGCTACTGCTCCCCGGTGACCTATATGCGGCGTCGGGCCACGGAGGACGTGGAGATTGCGGGGCAGCGGGTCCGCGCTGGGCAGCGCGTGGTGCTGTACTATGGCTCGGCCAATCGGGACGACCGGGTCTTCGCCGATCCACACCGCTTCGACCCGACGCGCAATCCCAATCCGCACCTGGCCTTTGGCGGGGGCACGCATGTTTGCCTCGGGCAGCACGTGGCGCGGATCGAGATTGATCTCATGCTTCGGGAGGTGGTCACGCGCATGCACGATTTAGCCCTGGCCGGGACGCCGGAATGGCTGGCATCGAACTTCATTTCTGGCCCCCGGGTGTTGCCGGTGACCTTCCGTGGCTGAGGCGCTCGGGGGTCAGCTGGCCGCGCTCCGGGAGCGCCTCGATGCCCTGGATGGGGCCTGGCTAGCAGTGCTCGCCGAGCGCTTCCAGGTCACCCAAGAGGTGAGCGCGCTGAAAGCGAAGGGGCAGCTGCCCCTTCGCGATCCTGCTCGGGAAGCCGCCCAGCTGGCGCGCATCGAAGCCGAGGCCGAAGCCCACGGGGTTCCCCCAGCCCTGGCGCGAACGCTTCTGGAGCACATTCAGGCGCAGGTGGTCGCCGATCACGCGGCCTTCCAGCAAGCGCAGGCGGAGGACGCCTCCTAGCTTTTGGTTCTCTTGCACGGGCCCAACGCATTGGAGTTTTTGCCATGGCATCCGTGCCCGATCCCGCCGTGCTCACGGCGGCTTTCCCAAGCCTGCCCCGCGCCCTAAAGCGCGAGATGCGTTCGAATCACGCTGGGGAGCTCGGCGCCGTGTGGATCTACCGGGGTGTGCTGGCGGTGGCCCGGGATCCGGCCCTTCGGGCCTTCGCAGAGGAACACGGGCGTACGGAAGCCGCGCACCTGGCTTTCTTCGAAAAAGGCCTGCCTCCGGCGGGAAAGACGCGCCTGGCCCCGCTATGGCGCCTCATGGGTTTTGGGCTCGGGTGCCTGCCAGCGCTCCTCTCCCCGGCGGCCGTGTACCGAACCATCGCCGCGGTGGAAGCCTTCGTGGACCATCACTACGGCGATCAGCTGGCAGCGCTGGCGGGCCAGCCGAGCTTCGAGCTTTTGGCGGCGGTACTGGCGCAGTTCCGCGCCGAGGAGTGCGCTCATCGGGATGAGGCCCGAGCGAAGGTCCCCGCTCGCGCCGGCGGCCTTTGGGCGGCGGTGGTGTTTCAGGGCTCCGCCCTTGGCGCCGCCTTGGCAAAGCGCATCTAGCCCCGGCCTGGCGGCTCAGGCAAGCTCCCCTGAGGGTTTAGGGGAAGGACAGCACGGGGAGAGGACCATGGGCGATTCCTACGAGCATCTTCAGGTCAGCACGGCGGAGGGGGTGTGCACGGCAGTCATTGCCTCGCCGCCGATTAATCTTTTTTCTCTAGAGCTTTTCGGAGAGCTGGCGCGCTTTGCGGATGCGGTGAGCCAGGACGACGCGGTTCGGGTGGTGGTGCTGAAAAGCGCGAATCCCGACTTCTTTATCGCCCATTTCGACGTGGCGGCAATCCTTGAGATGCCCCGGAATCCGACGCCGCCGCGCTCCGATCCGGCGAAAGGGCCCGCAAACGATTTCCACCGCATGTGCGAGACCTTCCGGACCATGGGAAAGGCCACCATTGCCCAAATCGAGGGCCGGGTCGGCGGAGGGGGCAGCGAGCTGGTGTCCTCCTTCGATATGCGCTTTGGAGTACGGGGGAAGACTCGCATCTGCCAGATGGAGGTGCCCCTTGGCATCATCCCTGGCGGCACGGGCACGCAGCGCTTGCCGCGGCTGCTCGGGCGGGGCCGTGCCCTAGAAGTGACTCTGGGGGGCGATGATCTCGATGCGGAAACGGCGGAAGCCTGGGGCTATCTCAATCGGGCCTTGCCGGCTGATGAGATCGGACCCTTTGTGGACCGCCTCGCGCGGCGCATCGCGAGCTTCCCGGCGCCGGCCATTGCGGCCGCGAAGGCGGCCGTGGACGCCGCTGAGCGCCCCCTGGCGGAGGGGCTAGCGGAGGAGGCCTATCTGTTCCAAACCCTCCTGGCCACGGAGGAAGCGCCCCGAAATATGACCCGCTTCCTCGCCCGCGGGGGGCAAACGGTAGCCGGGGAGCTTGAGGTTGGAGCCCTGGCGGGCACGCTTGGGCAGGGAGATGACACCCTTGCCTAGCGTGGCGCCGCTCTACGGGGACGCCCTGGCCAAGGTGCACGCCGAAGGCTTTGAGGACGCGGCGCTTAAGGCGCTGCCGGCGCTTGTAGCTCGGCTGAAGAAGGCGCCGGAGGGGCCCGTGCTTGAGCTGGGTAGCGGCGCCGGGGGCCTGCTCGCCGCGCTGCGCGCGGCGGGCTTTGCGGTTCAGGGGCTGGAGCCTTCGCCCGCCTTTCGCCGCCTGGCTCGGGCGCGGCATGGGACCTTGCCCCTGCGCGCGGGTACGGCGGAAGGGGCGCCGGACGGGCCCTGGGCGGCCATCCTGGCCATCGGGGAGGTGCTGAACTACTGCGCCCCCGATGGTGCCTTTGAACCCTGGCCAGAGAGGCTGGCCCGGCTGGGGTCGCTTCTCGCGCCTGGCGGCGTTTTGCTGTTCGACCTTATGGTGCAAGGCCTCCAGCCCCTGACGGGCGCAGGCTGGCGGGAAGATGAGCACTGGCTGGTGGCCCATCGCTTCTCCGAACAGCGAGGACGGGGGCGCCGAGAGATCACCACCTTTTTGCGACGGGGAAGAAGCTGGGTGCGACAGGATGAGGTTCATGAGGTGGTCATGCCGACGGTGGCTCAGCTGGAGCGCGCGCTGACCCGTGCCGGGCTGGCCTATCGCCTAGCCCCGCGCTGGGGACGGCAAGCGCTTCCGCCCAGGCGCCTTGCCGTGGAGGCCTGGCGACGTGGTTGAGGCGCCGCGTCGGGGGCCGGAGCTTCCCGTGGCGGGCTGGCGGGAGTGGATTCACCTTCCGGAGCTGGGCCTGGGCCCCCTGGTGGCCAAGCTGGATACGGGGGCCCGCACCTCCGCGCTGCACGCCGAGGGGCTCGCTTTTTTTGAGCGCGATGGTCAGCGTCATGTCCGCTTTAGCGTGCCCCTGGCCGGTCGTCGTCCCTGTGTCCTCGCCAGTGACGGGGCATGTCCTACCGTTGAAGCCCTCGTGCGCGGGCATCAGCGGGTGCGGAATTCCGGCGGCATCGATAGCGATCGCGTGCTCATTGAAACCCCCTGCCGCCTGGGCGCGTGGACCTTTCCCATCCAGCTGACCCTGGTGAGCCGAGCCCGCATGCAGCTCCCCGTTTTGCTGGGGCGGCGAGCCCTTGGGGGGCGCGTTTGGGTCGATTCCGCCCGGGCCTTTGCCCTCTCCTCACGCCGTTAGGCCAGCGGCGAAAAAAAAGGTTGTCACGGAGGAAAAAGGGGCGCAGATTCCGCGTTTTTTGAGGCCCCTCCCCATGACCACGGCGCGCAAAATAGCCGTCCTTTCTCGCAACCCCAAGCTCTATTCCACCCAGCGATTGGTGGAAGCGGGGCGGGCCCGCGGCCATCGCGTGGAGGTGATCGACACGCTGCGCTGCTACATGAACATGGCGACGGCAAAGCCCTCGATTCACTACCGGGGGCGCTCCCTCGACGACTTCGACGCGATCATTCCCCGCATCGGTGCCTCCATCTCCTTCTACGGCGCTGCCGTGGTGCGCCAGTTCGAGATGATGGGGGTCTACTCGGTCAACGAATCGGTAGCCATCACCCGGGCCCGGGACAAGCTCCGCTCCCTTCAGCTGCTGGCGCGAAAGGGCATTGGCATGCCGATCACCGGCTTTGCCCACTCGCCGGACGATATCCCGGACCTCATCAGCATGGTGGGGGGCGCGCCCCTGGTCATTAAGCTGCTGGAAGGCACGCAGGGCATTGGAGTGGTGCTCGCGGAAAACGCGACCGCGGCGAAAAGCGTGATTGAGGCCTTTATGGGCCTCAACGTGAACATCATGGTGCAGGAGTACATCAAGGAGTCCGAGGGGTCCGATCTGCGTTGCTTTGTGCTTGGCGATCGGGTCATCGCCGCGATGAAGCGCCAGGGCGCGCCGGGGGAGTTTCGCTCCAACCTGCACCGCGGCGGCACCGCGGAACCGGTGCGCATCACCTCCGCGGAGCGGCGCGCGGCCGTGGGCGCGGCGCGGGCCATGGGGCTGAACGTGGCGGGGGTGGATATTCTGCGCTCGAACCACGGGCCCCTCGTGCTGGAGGTCAATAGCTCTCCGGGGCTTCGCGGCATCGAGGCGGCCACGGGCCTCGACGTGGCCGGCAAAATTATCGAGTTTATCGAGCGCGAAGGGGCGCCCAACCGCACCCGAACCCGCGGCCGGGGCTAAGTGCCCCAGGGGCATGGACCTCAGGGTGGCCTGAGGTAGACTCCAGCAACGGGCGCTGGAGGGGAACCCATGACCACAACCATTGAATGTTCTCGCGAAGAGATGCTCGCGCTGCTGGATGCGCAGCGCTCCGCAGCCCTTGCCGATGCACCGGTGAGCCTTGCGCTTAGAAAGGATCGGCTCCGCCGCGCCGTCACCGTTTTGCTCGATAACGCCGATGACTTTTGCGAAGCCCTGCGCGCGGATTTTGGCCATCGCTCCGTGCACCAATCCCTCTTCACGGACATCGCCAGCAGCCTCGAGCCCCTGAAGGCCGCGCAAAAGCACCTGGGACGCTGGATGCGCCCGGAGCGCCGCAAGGCGAGCATGCCCTTCCGCCTTTTCGGGGCGAAGGCGCGGATTGAATACCAGCCCCTAGGCGTGGTGGGGGTGATCAGCCCCTGGAATTTCCCGATTCAGCTCACCTTCTCGCCCCTGGCAGGCATCTTGGCGGCGGGAAACCGGGTGATGATTAAGCCCTCGGAATTCACGCCCCAGACCTCAGTGCTCATGGCCGAGGCCTTTGCCCAGCAGTTCGATGCGACGGAGATTGCCGTGGTGCAGGGCGGGCCCGAGGCCGGGGCCGCCTTTGCAGGCCTGCCCTTCGACCATTTGCTCTTCACCGGCGCGACCAACGTGGCTCGCCATGTCATGCGCGCCGCCGCGGAGAACCTCGTTCCCGTGACCCTCGAGCTTGGGGGTAAATCCCCCGTGGTGCTCTCCGATAGCGCGAAGCTTGAGCAGGCCACGCGGCGCCTGATGATGGGCAAGACCTTAAACGCCGGGCAAATCTGCCTGGCCCCGGATTACGTCATGGTGCCCGAGGGGCAGGTGGATGCCTTCGTGGAGGCGAGCACCGCCGCCGTGGGCCGGCTCTATCCCACCCTGCTGGACAACCCCGATTACACCTCCATCGTGAATCAGCGCCACTATGATCGCCTTCAGGGCTATCTTGAAGATGCGCGGGAGAAGGGCGCCACGGTGCTTGAGATCAATCCCGCGGGAGAAGATTTCCGCCAGCAGCCGCACCACAAGATTGCGCCGCACCTCATCCTGAACCCCACGGAGGACATGGCGGTGATGCAGGAGGAGATCTTCGGTCCCCTGCTGCCCGTGAAGACCTATCGCGCCTTCGAGGAAACCATCGACTACGTGAATGCCCACCCCCGGCCTCTCGGTTTGTACTATTTCGGTGAGAAGGCTGAGGAGGAGCGGGCGCTGCTGGATCGCACCACCTCCGGGGGCGTGACCCTGAACGACGTCATCATGCACGTGTCCCAGGAGGACCTCCCCTTTGGGGGCGTGGGGCCGAGCGGCATGGGGGCCTATCACGGCTACGAAGGCTTTAAGACCTTCAGCCACGGCAAATCCATTTACCGGCAAAGCCGGCTGGATATGCACAGCCTGGGGCTGGCGCCCCCCTGGGGGGACAAGTTCCTGCGCCTGCTGAAGGGGCAGCTGAAGCCCTAGGGCATCCATATAAAAACGACATTTTGGCGGGGCCTTGCCCCGCCTGCTTGGGGAGAAACGCATGAAGCAGGTCGGCGAGACCTTTTCCGACGCCACCCGGCGCTATGTGCTGGGGGTGTTGGTGGTGACCTACACCTTCAACTTTATTGATCGCCAGATCCTCGGGATCCTCGTGGAGCCCATTAAGCAGGATTTGGGGGTGAGCGATACGGCCATGGGCTTGCTCACGGGCCTCGCCTTTGCCGTCTTCTACACCTTCATGGGAATCCCCATTGCGCGCATCGCCGACCGCACGAACCGGAGGAATTTGATTGCCGGGGCCCTGGCGATCTGGAGCCTGTTCACGGCCCTTCAGGGCTTTGCCCAGAACTTTATCCAGCTGCTCCTGTTCCGCATTGGGGTAGGGGTCGGCGAGGCCGGCTGTAGCCCCCCGTCCCACTCCATGCTCGCGGATTACTACCCGCCGGAGCGTCGCGCCACGGCCCTGGGTATCTATGCCCTCGGCATTCCCTTCGGGATCCTCTTTGGCTTCTTTGTCGGGGGCTGGATGGAACAGTTCTTCGGCTGGCGCTGGGCCTTTGTGGTGGTGGGCATTCCCGGCCTATTGCTGGCCCTGTTGGTGCGCTTTACGGTGAAGGAGCCGCCCCGGGGCATGTCCGAGGCGAACCCGCCAGCAGCCGATGCGCCTCCGGCGGTGCAGCCTCCGGTGAAGGAAGTGATCGCTTACCTTCTGGCGCGCCGCTCCTTCATTCACATGGCCATTGGCGGGGGCGTGACGGCTTTTGTGGGCTACGGGCTTATCACCTTTGCCGCGGCCTTTTTCACGCGCAGCCACGGCATGAGCTCCGGGGAGCTGGGCACCTACCTGGGCCTTATCTTCGGGATCCCCGGGGGCATCGGTATTGCTCTGGGGGGGCGCCTCGCCGACTACTTTGGGGCCCGGGACCCGCGCTGGTATCTGTGGGTGGTCGCCGTGGGGCTGCTGATTTTGATTCCCTTTGCCCTGGCCGCCTATATGGTGCAAAGCGCGGGCCTCGCCCTGCTGCTTTTGGTCATCCCCGTGATGCTCGGCAACTTCTACCAGGCCACCACCTTCGCGCAGACCCAAACCCTGGTGGGTGTGCGCATGCGTTCCGTGGCCGCGGCGATTCTGCTTTTCGTGTTGAACATGATTGGCCTGGCCTGTGGACCCTCCGTGGTAGGGATCCTCTCCGACTGGCTGGCGCCGAACTATGGCGACGAATCCCTGCGCTGGGCGCTCTTCCTGTGCACCTTCGCGAACTTCTGGGCCGCCTTCCATTACTGGCGGGCCGGGGTGCATTTCCCGAAGGATCGGGCCCGGGCCGAAGCCTAGGGGAGCGGCTTACTTAAAAGCGGCGAGGGCTTCGCGGAACCGGATGTTTTCCGGTTCCAGCTGTACGGCCTTGAGGAGATCCTCCCGGGCCGCTTTTTTGCGCCCGAGCTGTTCCTGGGCGAGGGAGCGGTTGAAGTACACCAGGGCGTTTCGGCCCTCGGAGTAGAAGAGGGCTTGGTCGTAGTCGGCCATGGCTTCCGTGAAGCGCTTCAAGCGGACAAAGAGATTGCCGCGGTTGATGAGGGCATGGATGAGGCCGGGGCTGAGCTCGAGCGCTCGGCCGAAGTCGCCTAGGGCCCGCTCAGCGCGGCCGCTTTGCCCATAGAGGATGCCGCGGTTGGTGTAGGTGGCCGCCCGATCCTTTTCCGAAAGATTTTCGATTTCCAGCGCCTTCGTGCAGAGCTCGATGGTGCTCAGGCTGCTTTGCCCGGCCAGGGCCCCCTCGAAGCAGCGCTGTGCGTTGCTAACCCCGAGCACCGTTTCCGCGCCGGCCCATAGGGGCGCGCTGAGGGCTAGGAGCCCCACGGTGATTAGTGGCCTAGGTAAAAACGAGCTCATGGTGCGCGGGCGTACCCAAGCGGCGATGGGATAAAAAGCTTACGCCTCTCGCGGAAGACCCCCAAGGGGTTTTAGCGACAGTCCAGGGAAAATCGGAGCCGGCGGTCCACGGTCTTTAAGGTGCTGGCCAGGGCCTTGAGGGCGGGAGGGAGGGGGCGGCCAGGGTGCAGGTCGATGTTGTAATCCAACCGATCCACCCGGCCTAGGCGGTGGTCTAGTCGCTGGGCGCTGACGGTGAAGGTTCGATGGCCGAGCCAGGGCCCCTCGGCGGCCGGGGTATCGTCCTCCCAGCGTAGGCTGGCGGTGCCCAGAAGGTCCCGGCCCTGGGCGTAGAGGGCCTGCTGCTGAGGCACGGAAAGGGGCCGGGTGCGCTGCTGGGGCTCGTCGGAAAAGAGGCTAGGGGTGAGCCAGCGCACCAAGAGCGTCGCGCCGTCCTCCGGGTAGAACACCGCTTCCCACCACTGGGTTTCGAAATCACAGGCGAGGCTGAAGCTTAGGCGGAGCCCCTCGGGCGGCTGCTCGGGAAGGGGGGCGCTTTGGCTTCCCGGCGCAAAGCCAAGGAGGACCAAGGCCGCAAGGACCGGGCGAGGGCGGGAAGACCGCACGAGGAGGGAGGCGATCCAGAGCATCATGGAAAAAGGGTGGGCCTGCGCCTTTGGAAGTGCAAGCCTTTTCCCCCGCGGTGGCGTATTCTATTGGGGCACGGGCCGCCTTCGTCTCCGGTATTTCTCGCCGGCGCTGGATCGTCAAATGCAGGCACAACCACCGCTTGATCCTCCCATTGCCGAGCTCGATCGGCAGCGTTTTGAACGCCACGGCTATCTTGTGGTGCGGGGCCTTGCGCCCCCGGCCTTGCTCGCGGCGATGGAGCAGGCGGTGGATCAGCACCTAGACCCTTTGCTTGGGCCCGCGGAATTTGAAGCGGATGTGGCCTATCCCGGCGCCCCCGCGGACCGCCTCGCCCCCGGCGGTAAGACGCCGCGCCGCCTTTTGAATGCGCTTAGCCGGGATACAAGCTTCCGCTCCTGGGCCCTTTGCCTGCCGATTGCGCGACGCCTAGAGATTCTCCTCGGCGGCCCCGTGGCCCTGGCCCAGAGCCATCACAACTGCATCATGACCAAGTATCCCGGCTTCTCTAGCGATACGGCCTGGCATCAGGATGTGCGCTATTGGTCCTTCGATCGCCCCGAACTCGTCAGCGTGTGGCTGGCCCTGGGGGAGGAGCGGGAGGAGAACGGCGGCCTAAGGGTGTTGCCTGGGACGCACAGCCAAACCTTCGAGCGGGGCCGTCTTGATGCGGCGCTCTTCCTTCGCCAGGACCTCGAGGAGAACCAGGCGCTGATTGCCTCGGCCGTGGATCTCGAGCTGCGCCGCGGGGATGTGCTGTTCTTCCATGGGCGCCTGTTTCATGCGGCGGGAAGGAACCGAACCCAAACGGTGAAGCGCTCCGTCGTGTTCACCTACCACCGGCAAGACAACCACCCCATTCCGGGAACGCGTTCCGACGCCTACCCGTCCCTGTCCCTCGCCTAGGGGTTCGGGGTGGCCTAAAGCGCGCCCCGCCCCTTTTCCAGCCGAGCCTTCGCGATGCTTAAGCGCAGCACATCGGAGGCCCCTTCGGCGAACTGCCAGCTGCGCACCTCACGGTAGCACCGGGTGAGGGGATCATCGCTTCGCAGCGCCTGGGCGCCGCACAGCTGGAGCGCGCCGCTGAGCACCCGCTCCGCGGTTTCACTGGCCAGCACCTTAAGGGCCGAGAGCGCCTCCGGAGCCCCGGGGCCGGTGCCCGCAAACTGCTGGGCGACGCGATAAAGCGTGCTTCGGGCCGTGAAGACGGCCATCCACAGTTCCGCAAAGCGCAGCTGGGTGCCTTCCCGATCCGCGAGCCGCGTGCCATCGGGGCGCTGCGCCTGCAAATGGCTGGCGGCGCGATCGATCGCATAGGCCATGAGGCCCACGGCTTCGGCGGCTAGGGTTAGGCGGGTGCGGTTGATTTGGTCGAAGGCCTGGCGCTGGCCCTGCCCCGGGGCGCCCAGAGACTGGGCATCGGGGACAAAGGCTTCATCAAGCACCAGGGCGCAGTGCTGCCCCCCGTCCAGCGTTTCGAAGAAGTCGTCCCGGTTGACGCCAGGGGCGTCGGCCTCGACCACCAGCATGAGGGGCCCCTCGGGGCTTTTGGCGTAGACGAGGAAGTGATCGGCGCGTTGGCCTCCGGTGACAAAGCTTTTGCGCCCGGAAAGGCGAAAGCCGCCGGGGGCCGGGGTAGCCATAACGGGGGCTCGGGGATCATCCGTGAAGGCGAAGGCCTGGCGTTTGAGGCCGGCCATCACGGGCTGGCCGAAGCGTGCCTGGAGCGCCGGGCTTGCCTGCTGCAGCAGCCCGGGGCTTGGGCCGAGGGCCGCGTGGCGACGCCGGGCGCCGGTTGCTGCGAGGCGTTCCCGTACCACGACGAGGGAGAGGAGGGTCTCCCGCTCGGGGCGCTGGGCAAGATCAAACAGCCCCGCGGCCTGGGCCGCCGCTCGAAGATGCTGCTCCCCCGCGCTGTCCCCCGGCATCGCCTCGGCCTCGGCGAGGGCGCCCCGCGCAAGGGCGTCGGCGCTGGCGAAGATCGCCTGCTCCCGTTCCCCCAGCCCCTCAAAGGGCGAAAGGACGGTCACGAGCCGAGGCCCAGGAAGGCGGCGGGGGCCACGGTGATGAGGGTCAGGAGGCCAAGGCCGGTGATCACCAGCAGGCCGGCGGTGAGCGTCAGCCGTTCCGTTCGGGCGCGCTGGGCGATGAGGGCTTGAATCCCTTCCCGGTCGAGCCCCGCAAGGGAGGACGCCAGGGCATAGCGCACGAGCCCATCGGGGGTGCGGGGAAGGCGGACAAACAGGGCCTGGCAGCCCTCGAGGCGATCGCGGATTTCAAAGACCCCGAGGCCCGTGGCTCGGGAGAGCTCTACGGGATGCATGAAGCGGCTGGGGTGGTTTAGAAAGGCCTCCACCATGCGGAGGATGGCACCCTCCTTCCCAAGGTAGGTAAACAGGGTCATTTCGAGCGAGCTCTCTTTTCAGCGACGAACAGGGCCCGGTGGGGCGCTGGCAGACCCTCTACGGTAAGGGACTCGTTGTCCGGTGCAAGGGCCTCGCGCAGAGATTCAAAGGGCATCCAGGGCGTGGTGCGCTGTTCCTCGGGGGTGGTGGGGGCGACGCTCGCACAGTGGCTTTCAAAGCCCAGGCGGTCCAGCCAGCGCTGGAGCGCCGCCACGCTGGGGAGGAACCATACGTTGCGCATGCGGGCGTAGCGATCCGGCGGCACGAGCACCTGCTGCGCGTCGCCGGGGATGACCAGGGTTTCCAGCACGAGCTGGCCGCCGGGGGCCAGCTGCGCCGCCAGGGCCGATAGGTGGGCGAGGGGGTCGCGCCGGTGATAGAGCACGCCCATGCTCATCACCACATCAAAGGGTTCAGCCTTAGGCAGGGCCTCAAAGGGCAGGGGCAGAAGAAGCCACTGGGGGTCCGGGGCGTAGCGGTCAAAGGCTGCGCTTTGGCAGCTAAAGAGCAGCGTCGGGTCCACGCCGACCACGGCGGTGGCGCCGGCGCCGCGAAGGCGACGCGCGTAGTAGCCGTTTCCGCAGCCGACGTCGAGGACGCGCTTGCCGGCAAGATCGAGGTGCGGAGCGAGCCGGTCCCATTTCCAATTCGACCGCCATTCCGCATCGACGGTAATCCCAAAGAAATCGAAGGGCCCCTTGCGCCAGGGGCGCAGGCCCTGAAGGCCCTCTTCGAGGGCAGCCCGTTCCCCCGAAGTGAGGGGGCGGGGACAGATCAGGCGCGGCGCGGGGACGGTGAGATCCACGGTGACCTCGGGAAGCTCGGGCAGCTGTGCGAGCGCCGCCTCCCAGCGGGGGCGATCGCCATGGCGCCCCGGGGCTAGGGCTTCGGCCAGGGCGGGCCCAAGGGCCTCCGCCCAGGGGCCAAGGCCAAGGGCGTCGAAGCGCCCCGTTAGGGCTTCCGCGCTAGCCAGCATGGGGCTTTAGGGCAAGGAGCGTGACGAAGTTCAGCTGCTGGAGCAGGACGGTCACGCCGGTGAAGCCCGCCTGGCGCAGCCGCGCCTGATGCGCCGTCACCGTCTCCCGCACCAGCACCGTTTCCAGCGCTTGCCGCTTGCCTTCAATCTCCGCCGGGGAGTAGCCCTGGGCAGCCTTAAAGTCGTGGTGCAGCGAACCGAGCAGGGCGTCCACCTCTGGGTCCGGGTCGCAAATTTTTTCGCTGAGCACGAGGGCCCCGCCGGGGCGCAGCGCGGCAAAAAGGCGAGCCATGAGCGGCGCGCGAGCCTCCAGGGGGAGGAACTGGAGCGTCCAATTGAGGATAAAGAGGCTCGTGGGCGGATAGGCTAGGGCCTCAAGCGCTGCGTGCTCGAAGCGGGGCCCGGGGGTCAGGGCCAGCGCAGCAAAGCGCGCTTCGGCCTGGGCGATCATGGGGGCGGCGTTATCCACGCCAAGGAGCGTGACGGGCCGGCCCTCGAGGGCCTGGGCGCAGGCCAGTAGGCTATCTCCGAGGGAGCAGCCGAGGTCCACCACGGCGCTGTGGTCCTGGGCATAGCGGGCCGCTAAGCGCCCGGTGAGGGCGAGGGTGGCTTCGTAGCCCGGAACGGACCGACGGATCATGTCCGGGAAGACGGAGACCACGGCCTCGTCAAAGCGGAAGCTTCCGGGTTCCGCCGAGGTTTCGGCGTAGAGCGTGTCCCGCTTCATGTCCCTGCCGGCGCCGTGAGGAATGTCATATTTCCTTCAGTGTGGTCTGTCATACTGCTTTCACCTAAGGGCTAAGTGTAGCGCCATGATGAGCCGGAAACCCGCTGCAAAGGCCGCCCTCGAACCCTCGGGCGCCACCTTGTTCTTCAACCGCGAGCTCTCCCTGCTGGAGTTTAATCGCCGGGTCCTGGAACAGGCGAAGGACGACAGCGTACCGCTGCTCGAGCGGTTGCGCTTTTTGTGCATTGCGGCGTCAAACCTCGATGAGTTTTTCGAGATCCGGGTAGCGGGGCTTAAGCAGCAGCTCGCCTACGGCGCGACCCAGCGGGGCCCGGATAATCTGAGTCCCGGCGAGCAGCTCCAGCGCATCTCGGAGCGGGTCCACGATTTGGTCGACGATCAGTATCGGGTACTGAACGATACGCTTATTCCAGCGCTGGAAGCGGAGCACATTCGCTTCATTCGCCGGGCGGACTGGGCCAAGCGTCACGCTGACTGGATCAAGCGCTACTTCGCTCGGGAACTGGTGCCCGTGCTGTCCCCCATTGCCCTCGATCCGGCTCACCCCTTCCCCCGGGTGCTGAATAAGTCCCTGAATTTTATTGTCACCCTTGAAGGCAAGGACGCCTTCGGCCGCAACAGCGGCATGGCCATCGTCGGCGCCCCCCGGTCCCTGCCTCGGGTGGTGGCGCTGCCCGAATCCGTGTCCCAGGGGCCGAACGATTTCGTCTTCCTGTCTTCGATCATTCACCAGCACGTGAGCGATCTCTTCCCGGGCATGAAGGCCACGGGGTGCTACCAGTTTAGGGTGACGCGGAATTCCGATCTGTTCGTCGACGAGGAAGAAATCGACGATCTAAAGCGTGCCTTGGAAGGGGAGCTCTCGGCGCGTCGCTTTGGCGATGAGGTGCGCCTGGAGCTGGCCGATCATTGCCCGGAGGAGGTCGAGGAGTTTCTCGTTCGCCAGTTCGAGCTGGAAGAGGATGACGTCTACCGCTGCAACGGCCCGGTGAACCTCACTCGGCTCATGGCCATTCCCGATCTCATCGATCGCCCGGATTTGAAATACCCGGGCTTTGCCTCGGGGATCCCGGCGCGGGTGCGCCGGAACGACGATATCTTCGACGTCATCCGCCGCGGGGACCTGCTATTGCACCATCCTTTCGAATCCTTCGCGCCGGTCATCGATTTCCTTCGCCAGGCGGCCCGGGATCCGAACGTGCTCGCCATTCGACAGACGCTCTATCGCACCGGCGCCGACTCGGCGATTGTGAAGGCCCTGGTCGATGCCTCTCGGCGAGGCAAGGAAGTGATGGTGGTCATCGAGCTCCGCGCGCGCTTCGATGAGGAAGCCAACATTGAACTCGCGGAGACCCTCCACGAAGCCGGGGCCCACGTGGTCTACGGCGTGGTGGGCCACAAAACCCACTCCAAGATGATGCTCGTAGTGCGCCGGGAAGGGCGCATGCTGCGCCGCTATGTGCACCTGGGGACCGGCAACTATCACGCCCGCACCGCCCGCCTCTACACCGACTACGGCCTGTTCACCTGCGATGCGGCCATCGGCGACGATGTCCAAAAAATGTTCCAGCAGCTCACGGCCATGGGGCGGGTGGCGCGGCTGAAAAAGCTCATCCAAGCCCCCTTCAACCTCCACAAGCACATGGTGGATTTAGTGAATGCGGAGGCCGAGCGGGCCCGGGCCGGGGGCCAGGGGCGCATCATTGCCAAGATGAACTCCCTCGTGGAGCCGGAGCTGATCCAGGCGCTCTATAGCGCTTCCCAGGCCGGGGTGGTCATCGACCTGATCGTTCGCGGGGTCTGCTGCCTACGTCCCGGGGTAGAAGGCGTCTCCGAGAACATTACGGTGCGCTCCATTATCGGCCGCTTCCTTGAGCACACCCGTATTTTTTACTTCGAGAACGGCGATGAGGAAGAGCTGCTCTACCTATCCAGCGCCGATTGGATGGATCGGAACTTCTTCCGCCGCGTAGAAACCTGCTTCCCCATCGAGGATCGCCGCCTGCGTCAGCGCATCATTCAGGAGTCGCTTCAGGGCTATCTCACGGACAACGCCCAAGCCTGGTTGCTGCAAGCCGATGGCACCTATCGTCGGGTGAGCGCGGGCAATGCGCGGCGCCGTAGCGCCCAGGAAACGCTCCTGAAGAGCCTCGCGGAGCGGGCCTAGCCCCGCTCCTCGACGGCGAGGGTGAAGCCCAGGCCGCGCCATACGCGGCGTTCGTCCTCAAGGTCAAGGCGCGTCAGCGGATGGGCGCTTAGCCAGCGCTTGGGGAAGCTTAAGGTCAGCTGGCTGTCCTCGGCGTCTAGGGTGAAGGTGGCAGGCACGGCCATATCGCTTCGAGCCCGGCATAGCACCACGGCGCAGCGCAGCAGCAGGGTGAGGCGCAGCAGCAGGGCTTGGCTCGTGCCCCGGAGGGGCTCGAAGAGTTCGCTCGGGAACTTCCGCCGGTGCGCTCGCACGAGCAGGGCAAGGCGTTCCTGTTCCGTCCGGGAGAAGCCCGCCAAATCCATGTGCGTGAGCAGATAAGCGCCGTGCTTGTGATATTGGCTATGAGCGATATCCATGCCCAGCTCATGCAGGGCCCCGGCCCAGCGCAGGAGGTCCGCGGCGCTCGAGCCCTTAAGATCCCAGGCCTCGGCGGCGGCGGTGAGCAGGCGAAGGCTCAGGCGCTGCACGCGCTGGGCCTGGGCTTGATCGATGTGGAAGCGCTCACGCAGATTGGCCACCGTGCTTTCCCGGGCATCGGCGTTGCCCTTACGCCCAGCCAAATCCCAGAGCAGTCCCTCCCGAAGCGCACTTTTTGAGGTTTCCATGCGCTTTAGGCCCAGGGCGTCGAACACGCCGCTAAGGATGGCGAGGCCCCCAGGAAAGACGGCGGCGCGCTGCTTGGGCACGCCGGTGAGCGGCGTTCCCGCAAGGACCGCTTCCCGGAGTGCTTCCAGGCCCTCGGGGGTGATGGGCCCCGGGGCGCCGAGGAGTTCAGCCTGGGCGTCCTGCACCGCAAGAATGGTCCCGGAAGCCCCAATGGCGTCGTCCCAGCCCTGGGCCCGGTAGGCCGCTTCGATCGATTCCATTTCCTGCCGCGCGGCTAGCCGTGCCTTCTTCATGCTTTGCGCCGTGGGCGGGGCGCCTGGCGGAAAGAAGCGCTGGCTTGCGCTGACGCAGCCCATGAACAGGCTTTCGAGGAGCTCGGGCTGGTGATCGGTGCCGATAATCAATTCCGTGGAGCCCCCGCCGATGTCCACCACCAGGTGGCGCCGGCCACCGCTGGGGGCGCTGTGGGCGACGCCGAGGTAGATGAGGCGCGCTTCCTCCCGGCCCGCAATGACCTCCACGGGGAAGCCGAGGGCGGCCTCGGCGGCGCGCAGGAAGCTGCCCCCATCGCGAACGCGCCGCAGCGTATTGGTGCCGACGATGCGCACGTTTTCCCGGGGTAGGCCCCGGAGCCGCTGGCCGATCCGCTCGAGGCTTTTGAGGGCCCGGTCCGCGACGTCGTCCCGGAGCCGACCGCTATCCCCGAGCCCCTCTGCTAGGCGCACCATGTCCTTTAAGCGATCGATGACCCGCAGCCGGTCGCCCTTGAACTCCGCAATCAGCAGGTGAAAGGAGTTCGATCCAAGATCGAGGGCGGCCATGGGCCCGGAGGCGGGCAGGGACAGTTCTTGCACGGGGGTGTTTCCAGGGGACCGGGGCGGACACTCCGCAGTGGTCCTATTGTGCCCCGCTCCTGGGGAAGGGTCGATGCTTAGCGGCGCACCGCAGGGGTTTCCAGGGGCAGGCCCGCGCCGCGATGGCGCAGGAAGAGCTCGAGCTCCAGGTAGGGCTCGGCGCCAAAGGGGTAGGGCTCGGCCCGCACTGCTTCGTTGCACCACCGGAACATGCGATGGCGGGAGCCCAGGGTTTGCCAGGTGAGGCGGTAGATCGGGAAGCCGTTGATCATGCCCTCGGAAACGCGATCTCCGCGGAGCCGGGCGCCCGCATAGCGCTCGTGGCAATCGGCGCAGGAGAGCCCAAGCTGGCCCCGCCGTTCCCGGAAGAAGGCCTCCCCTCGGGCGAGGGCCGGGGCCGCTTCCTGGGCGACAGCGCCGCTCAGGGGCAGGCCTCGGGCACCGTGGGCGAGGCGCGTCGTGAGCGCCAGGAGCGCCTCCGATTCATAGGGCGCGGGCGGCTGGTGCTGGCGCGCGCTTTGGCACTGCCGGATCAGCCCCTCGAGATTCTCGAGGCGCTCGGTGGCGGGGTTCCACCGTGGCAAGGTGGGAATGACGGCCCGGAGGCTTTCCGGAGCCCCGTGGCAACTCGCGCAGGCGGGCACCCCCGGGGCCGGGGCCGCCTGCCACAGGGCCGTGCCCCGATCGACCCAGAGCAGGCCGGGATTGGCGAAGGGGTCGGCTTGCAGGGCCCTAAGCTCTTCCCCTAGGTAGGCGAGGCCCGATTGGGCGGCGCCCGCGCTGCAGCTGAGGCACAGGCTTAGGCATAGGCCCAGAGCCAGGGTTAGGCCCCCCTGGGGCAAGCGTTGGACGCGCACGCTAGGGAACAACGGTCAGCATCCGCGTTTCCGTGAGCGTGGCCCCCCGGTCGTCCTCCACCTCGAGCGTTACCGGTCCCGTTTCATCGGCGATGAAGCTCAAGGCGAAATAGGGGTTCGCTGCGATGGCCGGTCGTAACGTGAGGTCGGCGATTACCCGATCGCCATAGCTGACCCGCAAGCGGGTAAGAATGTGCCGGGGAATGCGCGCCCCGTCCTCACCGATGCGATAGCCCGTTTCCATGGGGTGCTGCAGCAATAGGCGTAGGGAGACCACGCCCCCGGCGGGAGCCTCCGCTGGGAGCGCCAGGCGCACGGGCAGGCTTAGCGTACCCATTGGCCGTAGTTCTCATCGATACAGGCGCCTCGGGTGACCAGCACGGTGACGCTGTCGAGGCCCAGCCGGCCGTCGGACCAGCGGCCCACGGCGGTGAGATTCTGCGTGGCCGACAGGCGAATGCGGGTGGCCAGCTCCGGCAGGGCCGGGTGCTGGAAATGGGCTTCCAGGCCCCAGGGCTCGGGGTTTCGGGGCATAAAGAGGTAGAGCGCCTCCGGGGGATCCTGCGGATCGCCCCCTCGCACGCTCACGGCGACGGAGAGCCCACTTTCCACCAGGCGAGACACGTCCAGCCGAACGCCCCCGGGGGTCGGTACCTGATCGCCGAAATGGGCTTTGAAAACGGCGCGGAGATCCCCCGTTTCCGGCACCGTGGCTGCGCCAAGGGCCCGGGGCAGTACGGTTAGGGTGAGGGCGCCGCCGCTGCCGGCCAGCACCTGGCGTCGCGTTAAGCGCTCAGCCATGGCGAAGGGTGGTTAGCCAGGCCACGATGGCGTCCCGTACGTTTGCCGGGAGGAGCGGTTTGCCCTGCAGGGCCGGGGGGACGCGAGGGCCCGTCGCGGGGCGGCCGTAGGCGGGCATGACCGTGCCCGGGCGAAGGGCCCGGGCGTCCGTGAGCAGCGCCCGAAGGGCGTCCTCGTCAAGACGCAGCCCCACCCCCGCGAGGGAAGGGCCGACCGTGCCCTGATCCCGGGGGTCGTGCCCCGGCAGATGATGGCAAATGCCGCAGTCGCCGACGGCGGGGTCCGCCGCCCAGCGTGCCCCTTGCTGCGCCAGGGGAGACGCGCCTTGGGCGTCCGGGGCGCCCGCGGCGGCGGTGCTGGAAATCACTGCTGCGGCCAAAAGGGCCGATCCTGGAGCGCTCCGGGGCCTCACGAGTGCGGCCCGCCTTCCCGGAAGGCGTCGGCGCGGATGCTGTCGTACCAACCCCGGGCATGGGCCGCCTCGGCGCCGCGAACGGCGGTCACCGATTCCCCTAGGGCGCTGCGGCTTGGGGAGAGGCCGCTGCCCGCTGCGAGGCTTTCCAGCCGCCCGCCCTGAACGGCGTAGCTGCCCACCACGGCGATGCCCGCGTCGGGCGCCACGAGGCTGTAGCAGGTGTTGAGCAGCACCGGGTCGGGCCGAGGGACCCCTGCGAGGTCGGCGATAAGCGCGGCGGCGCAGGCCTTCCCCTGGCTGTTGGCGGCGAAGGCGGATTTCGGCATGGGATTGGCAATGGCCGCATCGCCAAGGATGTGGACGTCCTTTGCCAGGGGCGATTCAAAGCCCGTGGGCTCGATGGGGCACCAGCCCTGGCCGCCGTCGAGCCCCGCACGGCGTAGGAGGGCCGGGGCCCGCTGTGGGGGAATGACGTTGGCGAGATCCGGGGAGAAGCGATCGAAGTCCGTCTCGATGAGGCCCGTCTTTCCGTCGACCCGACGCAGCCCCGCCCCATCGCTTAAGCCCTGCCATTCTAAATTGGGATAGCGGGCCGCCCACGCCGCCTTGAACAGGGCGTCTTTGGTGAAGCGGTCCTTGCCATCGAGGAGGAGCAGCTTGGCCCGGGGCCGGTGCTGCTGAAGCCACCAGGCCATGAGGCTGGCGCGCTCGTAGGGGCCCGGGGGGCAGCGATAGGGGTTTGGCGGAATGGTCATCACCACCAGCCCGCCGTCGGGGACGGCGCGGAGCTGCTTGGCGAGGCGCAGGCTTTCGGGCCCGGCCTCCCAGGCATGGGGGAAGCGCGCCGCGGCTGCGTCGTCGTAGCCGTCGATGGCTTCCGTGGCCAGTTCGATGCCCGGCGCCAGTACCAGTTTGTCGCCGGTGAGGCGCCGGCCATCTTCAAGGACGAGGGCGCGGTGCTCCGGCTCCACCGCCCGGACCCGAGCGCGGATGAGGGTGGGGGCGCCGGCCTCGGAGAAGGCGTCGTAGCGCACTTCCAGGGCCTTAAGATCCGCGGGCTTTAGGAGCGCTGTATTGCTGAAGGGGCAGGTCCAGTAGCGCTCCGGGGCCGCCACCACCGTGACCGCCAGGCTCGGGGCCCAGCGCTTCAGCGCCCAGGCGAGGCTTGCGCCGGCGAAGCCCGCGCCCAGAATCAGCACCGAAGCATGGGGTCCCCGGGATGACGCAGCGGAAGGCAGCGCCACGCTCAGGCTCGAAGCGCCCAGCAGTGCGGCCCCGGCATGGGTTAGGAAGCGACGACGATTCACGGCGCCGTCCCGTAGTGCTTGGCGAGCGCTTGCAGCGTTTCCTGATCGAGAATGGCGGCAAAGCGGGCCATGACGTGCCCCGTGGCCGCCGCGGCCTCGGGGTCGTTCTGCCATTGCAAGAGCTTCGCGGCGAGGGCGTCGGCGCTCTGGCCTCGCAGTGCCGGCATGGCGCCGCTGCCCAGACCTTCCGGGCCGTGGCAGCCGTTGCAGGCCGCGGCCCAGCGGGCCACGGTGCTTGGGGGTTCAAGGGCCGAAAGGGGCGCGGCAAGCGGGAGGCTGGCCAGGGCCAGCCAGGGAAGGCACCGCCGCGCCACGGGCCCTAGCTCCAGCGAAGATCGTGCTGGGCGATGGGCAGGGCGCGAATGCGGCGCCCGGTGATTTTGTAGATGGCGTTCACCACTGCCGGGGCCGTGGGGGGCAGGGCCGGTTCGCCGATGCCACCCCAGTGCTCGCCCCCGGAGAGGGAGAAGTGCGTTTCCACCGCCGGGGCTTCCACCATCTTCACCACCCGGTTGCGGTCGAAGTTCTGCTGCACCACCTGGCCGTTTTCGATGTCGCTCCGGCCCCAGAGCGCAGCGGAGAGGCCGTAGATCACGCTGCTTTCGACCTGCTCCGCAATGGTCCGGGGGTTCACCGTATTCCCGCAGTCGATGGCCGTGACCACCCGCTCGACCTTCACTTCGCCGCTTTGGGTGACCGTGACCTCGGCCACCTGGGCGCAAATGGAGCCAAAGCTTTCGTGAATGGCGATGCCCTGGGCGGAGCCCGGGGCCATTGGGCGGCCCCAGTTCGCCTTTTCCGCCGCCAGGTTCAGCGTGTTTAGCATGGCGGGGTGCTTGTGGAGCAGGGCCTGGCGGAAGGCGAGGGGATCCTGCCCCGCGGCCTCGGCCATCTCGTCGATGAAGGCCTCGAGGGCAAAGCCGTTTTGCGAGCTCCCCACGGAGCGCCAGAACCATACCGGCACGGGGGTGCGCTTTAAGTGATGCTCGATGCTGACGTTGGCGATGTCGTAGGGCTGGTTTTCCAGGCCCTCCGTGCTCGAGCCATCGAGCCCGTTCTGGACCACCTCGGGGCGGAAGCCTGCGAGGATGGAGTGGGTGGCGGAGCGATTGAGCAGGGCCACGGGCTTACCGTTTGCATCGAAGCCCGCCTTAAAGCGCAGGGCGGCGAGGGGGCGGAAGTGCCCCGTGCGCGTGTCCGCTTCCCGGCTCCAAAGCACCTTCACCGGCGTGTTGCCCAGGGCCTTGGCAATGGCCAGAGCCCGGCGGGCGAAGTCGGGCATGCTGCGCCGGCCAAAGCCCCCGCCCAGGAAGCAGTTATGAACGTGGATCGTCTCCGGTGCCCGGCCCAGGATTTCCGCGGCGGCGCCCAGCACCGATTCGGGGTTTTGGGTTCCGGTCCACACGTCCACCCGATCCTTGGCGATGGCGACCGTGCAGTTCACCGGTTCCATGGCGAGGTGGGCCAGGTAGGGGGCGTCGTAGTCGGCTTCGATGACCGTTTCGGCGCCTTCCAAGCTGGCGTAGGCATCCCCTTCCTCGTGGGCGACCACGCCCCGGCGGTCGAGGTCGCTTTTAAATTCCGCCCGCATGGCATCGCTGCTTGCGCCTGCGTTCGGGCCCAGGTCCCACTGCGGCGAAAGGGCCTCGAGGCCCTTCCGGGCTCGCCAGTAGCTGTCGGCGATGACGGCGAAGCCGTCTTCCACGCGGATGACCTTTTTCACGCCTTTCACGGCGAGGGCCGGGGCGTCATCAAGGGCTGCAAGGGTGCCGCCCCACACGGGGCAGGCGTCGTAGGCGGCGTAGACCATGCCCGGTACCTTTACATCGATACCGAAGGTGGCGCTGCCGTCGACCTTGCTGGGGACATCTAGGCGATTTAAGGGCGTGCCCAAGAGCTTGAATTCCCCGGCCTTCCGAATGGCGGGCTCTTCCGGGAGCGTAATGGCCGCGGCTTCCGCAGCGAGCACGCCGTAGGCCGTGCGCCGCCCGCTGGCGTCGTGCAAAACCTCGCCGCCTTCCGTGCGGAGCTCCGCTACGGGCACTTCCCAGCGCGCTGCGGCGGCGGCCTTCAACCGTTCCCGGGCGCTGGCGCCGGCCTGCTGGAGGTATTCCCGGGACCGGCGCACCGCGCCGCTGCCCCCCGTGCCCATGCGCTTATAAACGCCGTTTTCCCGGACGCTCCGGTTTGCGCTGGCGTATTCGGCTTTCACCTGGCTCCAGTCGCAGTCCAGCTCTTCGGCCACGAGCATGGGCATGGCGGTGAACACCCCTTCCCCCATTTCCGACTGGGCCACGCGAATGGTCACCTGGCTGTTTGGATCGATGGTGAGCCAGGCGCTGATTTCCGTGCCCGTGGGTGCTCCGGTCCAGGGATCAAGGCCGGCGTTGGCCTTCGGCAGGGATAGGGCCAGCATGAGACCGCCGCTGGCGGCAACGCTGCTCTTTACAAATGCCCGGCGGGATAGGGTCGAATTCTGAAGGGTCATCGCAGGGCTCCTTAGGCGTCAGCCATGGCGTCGCGGGCCAGGGCCGCGGCACGGTGGATGGCACTGCGCATGCGCGGGTAGGTGCCGCAGCGGCAGATGTTGATCATGGCTTGATCGATGTCTTCGTCCGAAGGGTTCGGGGTGTTGTCGACCAGGTGCGCCGCCACCATGAGCTGGCCCGATTGGCAGTAGCCGCACTGGGGCACGTCATGTTCGATCCAGGCCTGTTGCACGGCGTGGAGCGTGTCTCCGGCCAGGCCTTCAATGGTGGTGATGGCTTGTCCCTCAGCCACGCTCACGGGCGTAACGCAGCTGCGTAGGGGGCGCCCGTCGAGGTGAACGGTGCAGGCCCCGCACTGCGCTATGCCGCAGCCGAACTTAGTGCCCGTGAGGTCTAGGTGGTCCCGGAGCACCCACAGGAGGGGGGTATCGGGTTCGACGTCGAGCGTGTGCGTTTTGCCATTCACGGTGAGCGTGATCATGCTATGCATCCCTAAGTCGTGAGCCTCAGCGGGGCCCGAGCCATCGCCCCCCATTATCTTCATGGCTGAGCGGCGGGAGCAACCATCGAAGGAGCTTAGTGATGACGGAACGGCCCGTGGTAGCGCTGATCGATGCGGAGGCCGGGCGCTTTGCGGAGGCGCTGGCGGATCTCCCGGTGGTCCTGCGTCCCTATGCGGCGCCGACGCCTCCCGATGAGGCGGCATTGACCACAGTCGCCTATGCCCTGGCCGCGCCGGATCGCCTCGCCGCCTACCTTCCCGCCCTGCCGGCGCTTCGCTGGGCCCAGAGCACCTGGGCCGGGGTGAACCCCCTGCTGCCCCTCCTGCCGTCCCGGCCCGAGCTTGCGGTGTCGGCGCTGAAGGGCCCCTTTGGCGCCCTCATGGTGCGCTACCTAAATTTTTGGCTCGACGGCTTTGAACAGGGCCTCTTGGTGGCCCTGGCGGCCCAGCGCCGAGCCCGCTGGACCCACGGCGCGGTGCGTCGACAGAGCGCTCGAAACCTTCGCGGCGCCCGGGCCGTTGTGCTGGGCACGGGGACCATTGGGGCGGACCTAGGGGCGGCGCTCACGGCCCGGGGGTACCACGCCATCGGCCTCAATCGCAGTGGCGCCCCGGCGCCG
>JAUILI010000133.1 GCA_030433075.1 Gammaproteobacteria bacterium
TATAAGAGGGCTACGGGGCTTAGGATGCATGCTGCTTCTGAACGCCAGTGTCGCCTTCGCCGCGGCGCCCACCGAGGTGCCGGGGGAGGAGGCTAGCAAGCCCTGGGAAGCCGACCTTGGGCTCCAGGCCATGGCGCGGCTGCAGCCCGGGCTTCAGCGTAACCACGTGGCCCTCTATTTTGGTGGTGAGATCACGGGGCAGGGACTCGGCCTTCCGAGTCAGGACGCAATGGAAGCGGCCTTTCCCGGGGAGTCCTCGCTCGCCTTGACCCTCCGTCTGCCGACCCTCCCGGAGCCTTTGCACCTCACCGTGCCCAGGAGAGGGGTTGGGGTTTACCCCGTGGGGCCAGGTGCCCCGGGACGGGCTGAGTTTGCGGGGGAGCAGAACCTCGAGGGGTTCATTCACTTTGATCGCCTAGACGCGGTGGCCCTCAGCGGTTGGTTCTTCCTTCGGGTGCGCTCGGCTACGGGGGATACGCTTCAGACCTTCGGGGGCGCCTTCCGTGAGATTTCGCCCTAAGATAGGGCCTTCTTTCTAAGCGAGACCCCATCATGCTGACCCGCGCTGTGCTTCTGCTGACCTTCGCCCTCGCGAGCCTTCCCTTGAGTGCCTGGGCCGCTCCCGCGGCGGAGCTTGAGAGCGCTGGAGGCAAAGTGACCCTCGAGACGCGGGTGACTCAACGGGTGACCCGCAACGACGATAGCGGCGCAGAGGAGATCGTCTATCTCGAAGATACCTGGCTGGCACCGGGGGCGATCCTTCGCTACGAACTGATTATTCATAATCAAGCTGAGGCCGAGGCCGTAGCGGCGGAAAGCCTGCTCGTGACCACCCCAATCCCGGAAGGGGTGCAGTTCCTCGAGGGGCTGAAGCCCTCGGGCCCGGTGGTCTTTACGCTGTCGGCGGACGGCGGCGTCACCTTCGAGGCGCCGGAGAAGGTTGCCCCCACCTCCGTGACCCATCTGCAGTGGCGCATTATGGAAAGCCTTCCTCCTGAGGCCCGCCGAACCCTCGCCTTTGAAGCACGCCTTCTCTAAGTCGCATTGGGGCCTAGGAGCGATCCTCGGGGCCCTCCTGACGCTGTTCCCAAGCCTTCCGGTGCTCGGGTCCACAGCGGGCCTTCCTGGGCAGGTTGCCCCCTTTGTGGTGATGGATGAGCGGGACGTCCAGGCCGCCCTTTCGCTGGCCAAGGTAGGGCGCGGGGATCGGCTCATCGACCTGGGCTCGGGCGATGGGCGAATCGTCATCGCGGCGGCCCGGCGGGGCGCAGAGGCCCTGGGCATCGAACTTGATCCGAGTTTAGTCATGAAAGCCCGCAGCGCCGCCAAGGAGGCCGGCGTAGAAAAGCGGGCTAGCTTCGTCGAGGGGGATCTTTTTGCCCAGGACCTCTCCGGTGCCACGGTGGTGACCCTCTATCTCTTCCCCGATGCCAATCTCGCGCTTCGCCCCAAGCTACTCCGGGAGCTTGCGCCGGGAGCCCGCATTGTCTCCAACAGTTTTGATCTTGGCGCCTGGGCGCCAGACCAGCACATTCGCGCCGCTTCCAGCGGCGGGTTGCTGCTTTGGATAGTGCCCGCTCAGCTTGGAGGGCAGTGGTGCACAGCCAGCGGGGAACGCTTCCAGATAGAACAGGTTTACCAGTCGGTGCGATTGAAGGAGGCGCCGACGTCCCTAGGCCTCAGCGGCCCCTGGGAGGGGCGGATTAGAGGGTTAGAGCTATTTAGCAAAGGGCCTCAGGGGACCCTCTCGGGGCGCCTTGAGGGGGATCAGCTGATCCTTCAGGCCCCCGGCGGAGGCAAGGTGAAGGCCACCCGCTGCTGACGCTCAAGGGTCAGGGGACTGGCCTGGCCCTGGGTCCAGCGCGCCCGCACTGTCAGCATCAGACTGGGGGGTGGGGTACGGCGCCATTCGGCGGCCTGACCCAGAAGGCGTGCTCCCCGGAGGGGGCAATGGAGGGATTGCGCCACCCCTTGCCTTGAAGCTTCCGCGGTGCAGACGAGGGTGTCCCCGTCGACCGTCAGGCTTAGGCCATCAAGCGCGCCTCCCGCAGGCGTGAGCTCGGCGGAGAGCACCAGAGCCTCAGCGGTCAGGGTGCTGGTCAGCAGATTGAGGCTCGGGGGCGCCGGCGGGGGGAAGAGGGCGCAGCCCGCAAGAGCTGCCCCTCCCAGCAGAGCGATGGCCCCGCGTTTATACCGCCGCCGCAAGGTTTAGCGTTTCCTTTACTTCACGCTTCAGGAACTTGCCGTTCGCATTCCGGGGCAGGGATTCCCGCTGGACCCAGAGGTAACGGGGCACCTTATGCTTGGCAATGCGGGTCAGGAGATCCGCGCGGAGCGCCTCAGGGTCGATTTCGGCCCCGGGCTTCAGAACGATGACCGAACCCACTTCCTCCCCAAGGCGATCATCCGGTACCCCGAAGACAATGCATTCGGCGATGCCCTCCGCCTCGTAGATGGCCGATTCCACCTCGGCGCAGTACACGTTCTCCCCGCCGCGGAGCACCATGTCCTTCTTGCGATCGACGATGTAAACGAAGCCATCCTCGTCCACCCGGGCGACGTCCCCGGTCCGCAGGAAGCCATCAACGATCGTTTCCGCCGTCGCGTCCTCGCGGTTGAGGTAGCCACGAATCACCGGCGCGCCGCGCACGGTGAGTTCGCCCACCTGCCCCGGGGGCAGGGGGTTGCCCTCGTCGTCGATGATGCGCAGCTCAAAGTTCGGCATCACGGGGCCGCAGCTTTCGGGACGATCGACGAAAAAGTCGCCGGAAATCGCGGTGATAATGCCGCAGGTTTCCGTCATGCCGTAGCCCGTGTTCGGCTTCGCCGTGGCCACGGCCCTATCGATTTGCCCCACGAGATCGGGCTGGAGCTGAGCCCCACCGCCCCCGAGCTGCACCATGGAAGAGGTGTCGGTCTTGGGAAAATCGGGATGGGCGAGGAGCTCCCGGGACATGACGGGCACGCCGCTCATGGTGCTGACCTTTTCCCGCTCAATCAGCTTGAGCGCTTCCCCCGCATCCCACTTGTACATCAGCACCAGCTTGCCGCCGCTGAGCGTGCCTCCCTGGGCCGCACAGTTGTTGGCGGTCACGTGGAAGAGGGGGGTGGTAATGAGGCTGACGCCCTGGGGCGGGTTCTCAAAGTCTTCGGGCTTGGCATTGCCCAGGGCCACCTGCGTACCTGCGAGGCAGCCTGCCCAGAAGGCCAGGTTCATAACGTTGTTGACGCAGCCCCGGTGGGTTTGCAACGCGCCCTTAGGGTTCCCCGTGGTGCCCGAGGTGTAGAAGATGCAGGCATCGCTATCCGGGTCGATGGTGACTTCGGGCAGGGGGCCACCGTGATCACGAAGCGTTTCATAGGCCACGGCGCCCTCCGGAGCCTCGAAGCGCACAGCGATGAGAGTCGGGTTGCCCGGCAGCTCCGGCTCATCCTTGATGCGCGCATAGCGTTCCTCATCGAGGAAGAGGAACTTAGGCTCTGAGTCGCTCAGTCCGTAGCGCATCTCCGGGGTAACCCACCACGCGTTCATGCCCACGACCGTGGCACCGATGCTTGCGATCGCCCAGTAAATCAGCATGAACTCCGGGTAGTTGCGCATGGCAATGGCCACCCGGTCCCCAGGGGTTACCCCATTTTCCACGAGCCACGCGGCGACCGAGGCCACCTCCTCGTGGGCCTGGGCGTAGGTCCAGCGCTCATCTTGGTAAACGAGGTATTCGCGCTCGGCGAACTGTTGGGAGGACAGCCAGAGCTCGCGCAGGCTGGGCGGGGCATTCTTGTAGGTCCTCGTGGGGATGCCCCGCACATCGACCGTGGTGATCTCAAAGTTGCCCTCGGGCCCCGTGAGCGACTGCCAAACCTGCTTAAGTTCTGCGTACATCCCCACCTCCCCTGTCAGTAGAGCGCTCGATTCTGCCCAAGTCCTGGCACGGGTAAAAGGTCCGGGGCGCCAGAAACGGGTTCCCGGGGCGGCAAGCCCTGCTAAACTCCCCGCGGTTGCCGGTGTGGTGAAATTGGTAGACACACGGGACTTAAAATCCCGAGGGGGAAACCCCGTGCCGGTTCGAGTCCGGCCACCGGCACCACTTAGCTTGCGCAAGCACTTAAAAGCCCCTGAATTGCCTAAGTTTTTGGTGGCGCTACTGGCAGGATGTCACCACTAAACCCCCCTTTTGTTATCACTTTTGTTTACACTTTTGACGCTCTACGGCTCAAGCGGAGTGCCCGATACGGCCCAAACAGGGGCCCCCATAACCACCCCCGGGCAGGGCCTGTTGCGCTGCGGCCCGGTGCAGGGTGCCGCTCCCGCTTGCAAAAAAGCAGTTTTGAAAACGCTCAGAACGTCGTCTACCGTAGAGAGGGATCTAGTTAAGGGGGAACTTTTATGTTTGAAAGGACGCGGTACAACTGGGCTACCACGAAGGTAGAGGCGTCTTTGAAATTCGACATCGACGTTCCTGGTGAGTGGCTTGAGCGCGCCAAATTTGTTCTGGCGACCGACGAATTTTTTGATGAAGCCCTGCGCATTAAAAAAAGGCAGGGATGCGATTGGTTTGAAGCCATCTCTACGAACGCCGACGAGGTTATTAACGCCCTCCATCGCAATCGGGAGTCCGCGTCCTCGGGAGTATATTTTGGAGTAGTTTCCGCTGCTGCTGGCGCAGCGGTCATGGCTAAGATGCTTACTCCAGAGCAGGCGCGGCAGTTTCTTGTTGCGAAGCAAGATGCATGGGATGAAGGCGATGTGGGCACCTCCGAAGAGGAGCCCGCAGCAATCTATGAAGAAGCAGCCCTTGAGGCCATGGAAAAAAATGGCTGGTCTGATGATGACCTTCAGCAAGTTCGGCAGGACATTTCGCAGTGGACGCTTGGTCAGGCCAAAGAACTAGCAGTTCACTTTGGAATCGCCGACGGCATGGATCACGACCCATGGGAACTTAATCCGCTCGTCCAAGCTGGTATCTACTCTGCAAAAGTTCGCCTACTTGAAGAAATGATTGACGATCTTCGGGAGGCTATTGGTGACAGTGAGCATGAGCTCGCGGGCGTCAATGGCTTCCATGTAATGACGCTCACCACAATATTTAAGGGTGCGGCGACCCGCCAGATTGAGCTAGCCGAAGCGGTCTATTCGGTTACCGATTTAGAATGGCGGCCGGAATTGGCAAAGAACGTCCATTTTTTTGCGAATAACCTCTATCGGTTAGACGTTTCCGATGGAGAGTTGCGTGATGGTTTGATCGCCCAACTAAGGGGAATGCCTTAGGCTTGCGGAGCGTTTCATTCGGAGCGCGGTGCCTGTGAGATTCTTGC
>JAUILI010000027.1 GCA_030433075.1 Gammaproteobacteria bacterium
GAGCACGGGGGTGACCGTGGGGTAGGCCGCCGTTTCTGCTTCGGCCTGACGCATGACCTCGAGCTGGGCTTCATGGCCCAGCTTGTCAGCCTTGTTAAGCAGTACGAGCACGGGGAGGGCAGCCTGCCCGGCCCAGCGCAGTAGCTGGCGGTCGAAGGTTTGGAAGGGATGGCGAATGTCCATGACGAGAACGATGCCGACGAGGGCTTGGCGCTGGGCGAGATAGGCCTCCACGTGGGCCTGCCAATCGGCCTGGAGCTGACGGTCCGTTTTGGCATAGCCGTAGCCCGGGAGATCGACGAGGAAACGGTCTTCTCCGGCGCGGAAGAAGTTCAGCGCCTGCGTTCGTCCGGGCGTGCGCCCGGTGCGGGCCAGGCTTCGCTGTCCCGTAATGCGATTGAGCACGCTCGATTTGCCGGCGTTGGAGCGCCCCGCGAAGGCCACTTCCCGCCCGGCGTCCTCGGGGGTTTCCGCAAGGCTAGGGGCGCTGAGCACGAATTCTGCGGTGAGGCGCAGCCGGGGGTCGAAGGCGTCATCGTCCGCCGCCTTTCGCGCATAGGGATAGGGGGCATGGGGGTCGCGCTTCGCGCGGTGGCGGGCGTTGGGCGTCGGGGGCCGACGGGCCATGGGGGTACTCTCAGAAACCACGGGGGAAAGACACTGGCATGAGGAGGTTCAGTAGGGCAAGCACATTAGCTATACTCCGCGTCCCAATGCGGACTGCCCGGGCCTCGCGGCAGTTGTCGACCCAACCATGAGCGCTTCTACCCGGGTGAAGGCCTGCGCTCCGTTCAGCGAAGGAACCGATCATGTTGTCCATTCTGTCCCGAACGCTTCTCCCGCTCTCGTTCCTGGCGAGCTCCGTGGCCTTTGCGGCTTCCGCAGCCCCGGGCATGCCTCCGGCCGGGGAAGCCCGCGGCGATGCGGCCGCGGGTCAGGCGGCGGCGCTCGTGTGTTCTGCCTGCCATGGTCAGGAAGGGAAGGCCATTCTGCCGACCTATCCGAACCTCGGCGGCCAGCACTACAGCTACCTGCTCCGGCAGATGCGCGCCTTCAAAGGCGGCGATCGCTACGCCCAGCTCATGATGGGTCAGGTGGACAACCTCCCGGACGATACGCTGAAGAACATTGCGGCTCACTACGCCGACAAGGCGCTGCAACAGAACGACCCGGGCACGGCCGATCTTGCCCTTGGGGAAAAGATCTATCGCGACGGTCTGCTGGATAAGGGTGTGCCGGCGTGCAGCGCGTGCCACTCCCCCCGCGGCCTCGGCAACGGCCCGGCGGGCTTCCCCGTGGTCTCCGGCCAGAACGCGGGCTACGTGGATGCGCAGCTCAAGGCCTACCGGGCGGGTGAGCGTGCGACCGATGAGAGCTACGGCCAGATGATGCGCGGTGTGGTGCGGAACCTGAACGACGAAGAAATCGCGGCGGTCAGCGCCTACGTGCAGGGACTCCGCTAAACCATGGGCCCCCGGATCCTTGGAAGAACGGTGCGCCGGACGCTCCTCGCGGTGGCCCTCGCCGCTGCGGGAAGCCTAGCGACCGCCGAGGGTCCCTTCGAAGAGGGCACGCATTACCACCGCCTGCCCGTTCCCGTGGCCACGGCCGAAGATACGGTGACGGTCACCGAGTTCTTCTCCTACGCCTGCGGCCACTGCTTCCAGTTTGACCCGGAGCTCGATCACTGGGCCGAAGGCACGGCGGAGGATGTGGTGCTCGAGCGCGTCCCCGCGGCCTTCTCGCCCCTCTACGAGCTCCTCGCCGAGGCCTATTACGTCGCGCGCGCGTGTAAGGTGCTTCCCGCCACCCATACGCCCCTGTTCCGGGCGCTTCACCTTGAGCGCCAACCCCTGCGCAGCCAGGAGGCCATCGCGCGCTTCTTTGCCGATCAGGTTGAGAAAACCCCGGTGTCCGGCGCGACCTGCGCCACGCCCGACGACTTCCTGAAGACCTTCAAGTCCTTTGGGGTCCGCAGTGCCATTAACCAATCGAAGAGCCGCGCCAAGGCCTACCAGGCTCGGGGCGTCCCTGCGCTCATCATCGATGGCGTCTTCCGCACCGATGGGCAAAGTGCCGGCAGCAACGAAGGCATGCTCCAGGTTGCCGATGCCCTCATCGAGAAGCGCCGGGCCGAAAAAGCGCCTACGCCCTAGCCTCCTTCGCCCTTCATCGGCTTAAGGGCCTCCCCTTGATGACAGTAGGCTGTCCCCCGGTTTAGGGTGAATGGGCTTCGCGTTTTGGGGGAGACGCATTGACGACGCGCTTTGGGATCATCGGCACAGGAATGATGGGCTGCGAGCACATCCGAAACCTGGCCCAAATCGATGCGGTGGACGTGGTCGCCATCGCCGATCCCCACGAGGGTTCCCGTCAGGAAGCCCGGAAGGCCTGTGCGGGCCGTTTCAACCCCGGTTGCTATGATCGCTACGAGGACCTTCTCGCCCGAGACGACGTCGATGCGGTGGTGATCGCCACCCCCAACTACACGCACCATTCCGTGATGGCCGCCGTTTTTCAAACGGATAAGCATGTGCTTTTGGAAAAGCCCTTGGCGACCACCATGGCCGATTGCAATGCGCTGGTGGCCCAGGCGCAGCGCCATCGAGGCTTGGTTTGGGTGGCCCTTGAATATCGCTACATGGCGCCCATTGCCAAGACCTTAGACCTGCTTCCCCAGCTTGGCGCCATTCACATGTGCGCCATCCGGGAACATCGCTTTCCCTTCCTCCCTAAGGTGGGGGCCTGGAATCGCTTTAACCGCTATTCCGGGGGAACGCTGGTGGAGAAGTGCTGCCACTTTTTCGATCTGATGAACCTCATGGTGCCTTCGAAGCCCCTGCGCGTGATGGCCTCCGGGGGCCAAAACGTCAACCACTTGCAGGAGCGCTACGACGGCGAAGTCCCGGATATTCTCGATAATGCTTACGTCATCGTGGAATACGAAGGGGGGCAGCGGGCCATGCTCGACTTGTGCATGTTTGCGGAGGGGGCCCGCCAGGAGCAGCACATCGTGGTTACGGGTGATCGGGGTCAGGTTGAGGCCACCGTGCCGGGAGCGGAGGTTTTTCTCAGCGACCGTGCTGCGGGTACCTATCGCGCGATCCCAGCGCCGCTGAGCCGCCAGGTTCGTGAGGTCGGTTTTCATCATGGGGCCAGCTATCTCGAGCACCTGGCGTTTCTTGAGGCGTTGGAGCGGGGCACGCCGGCGCGGGTGACCGTTGAAGACGGGCGCCTGGCCGTTGCCATCGGCCTCGCGGCGCAGCAGTCCATCGCCACCGGGCGTGCCGTTGATCTTTCAGAACTGGAGGGCTTTTCAGCATGACAACGCGAACCCCGGTACCCCTACCGCCCCTGGGCTTTGGGCTATGGAAACTGGCGCCAGAGGCCTGTGCTGATGCGGTTTATGAAGCCATTAAGGCGGGCTATCGGCACTTTGACGCGGCCTGCGATTATGGCAACGAGGCAGCCGTGGGGGAGGGCTTGGCCCGGGCCCTGGGGGATGGCCTTTGCCGTCGGGAGGACCTCTGGATCACTTCGAAGCTCTGGAATACCTACCACGATCCGGAGCACGTCCCCCTTGCCCTGGAACGAACGCTCGCGGACCTTAGGCTGGAGACGCTCGATCTCTACCTGATTCATTTCCCCATTGCCCTGGCCTACGTGCCCTTTGAAACGCGCTATCCGCCGGAGTGGGTCTTTGATCCCGAGGCGCCGGAGCCAGCCATGGTACGGGCGCCCGTCAGTCTCCAAGCCACCTGGGCGGCGATGGAGACGCTTCAGGCGGCCGGGAAGGTTCGCCACCTTGGGGTAGCCAACTACAATTCGGGCCTGCTGCACGATCTCATGGCCTATGCCCAGCGCCCCCCTTCCGTTCTGCAAATCGAGGCCCACCCCTACCTTACGCAGGATCGCCTGATCCGCTTGGCGAAGGACTATGGCTTGGCCGTGACCGCCTTCTCTCCCCTCGGCGCAGGGTCCTACCTGGAACTCGGCATGGCCGAGGCGGGGGAGCAGGTGCTTGAAGATCCGGTGGTGTTGGCCATCGCCGAGCGCCATGGCCGCACGCCGGCCCAGGTGGTGCTGCGCTGGGCCCTGCAGCGCGGTACCTCCGTGGTGGTGAAGAGCACCTCGCCGGCGCGCATGGCGGAGAATCTGGCCGCTCGGGACTTTACGCTCGATGAGGACGCCATGGCGGCCCTCAGCGGTCTGAACCGCAATCGCCGCTTCAATGATCCGGGCGCCTTCTGCGAAGAGGCCTTCGGCACCTTTCATCCCATCTATGACTGAGCCAACCTTTCCCGCGATGATTGAGGCCCCCGCGGCGCTGGCAACGGTGGGCAACGCTTGCCAGTGGTTGGGGCAGCACCGGAGCGCGCTGCTGGGGACCCTAGCGCAGGAGGGCGCGGTGCTGCTGCGGGGCTTTCCCCTGCAAACGGCGGAGGACTTTGACCGCTTCTCCGGGGCTTTTGGGTTCACCCCCTTCACCTACGAGGGGTCCCTTTCCAACGCGGTGCGCATCAACAAGACGCCGCGGGTGTTCACGGCGAATGAAGCGCCGCCCGAGGTGAACATTCTCCTGCACCATGAGATGGCGCAGACGCCCTTTCCGCCGGAGAAGCTTTTTTTCTTTTGCCAGAGCGCGGCCGAGGAAGGGGGAGAGACGCCGCTATGTCGGTCCGATGTGCTCTATCGCCGCCTGGGTGAAGTCGATGCGCCTGGGGCGGCAGCCTTCGAAGCCAAGGGGGTGCGCTACACCACGCGCATGCCGGGGCAAAACGAAGCGGCGTCGGGGCAAGGTCGGAGCTGGGGGAGCACGCTTCGAGCCGATTCCCGAGTCGGGGCGGAGCAACGCTTAGAAGAGCTCGGTTATGACTATCACTGGCTAGAAGACGATGCCCTGCTCGCCACGTCTCCGGTGCTGCCGGCCGTGGACACCCTGCCCGATGGGCGAAAAACCTTCTTTAACCAGGTGATCGCTGCTGGCCGGGGCTGGAAGGCGGTGGGGCAGGGGAAACCGCCGCCGGTGAGCTTTGGGGATGGGACCTTAATCCCCGAGGCGCTCCTGGAGACGGTGGTCGCGCTGGCGGAGGCGCTGACCGTTCCCCTGCGCTGGCAGGATGGGGACCTGGCCTTAATCGACAACCGCCAGGTCATGCACGGGCGCTTCCCCTACGCGGGCGCGCGCAAGCGCGAAGTGCTGGTGGCGCTAACGAAGGACTAGCGTTCCCTCGGCGAAAACGGAAGCAGTGCCACCGATATGAACCGCAATTCCCCCCGCGGGGGTCGTCCAGCGCGCCCAAACCTTGCCCCGTCGTCCCAGCTCCACGCCCTGTTCGGCCTCATAGGCGCCTTCGGGCTGACCGCTACCCTGGGCGAGGTAGGCGCAGACCGCCCCGTGGCCGGAGCCGCACACGGGATCCTCTCCGATGCCTTCCCCCGGGGCGAAGGTGCGCAGGCGGTAGGCGGCGTCCTGTCCGGAAGGCAGGGCACAAAAGAGCGTTACCCCCAGGGCGCCGAGCCCTTGGCATAGGGGGGCCAGGCGGTGGGGATCGGGCGCCAGGGCTTCCAGGGCTGCGGGCCCGTCGAACTCCGCCAATAGCCAGGGTACGCCCGTGGATACCACCGCGGGTGGACGGGCCGTTAGGACGTCCGCAGCGCAGCCGAGGGCCTCCGCTAGAAGCTGACGATCGAGCGCAGGCACAACAACGCTCGGCACCCCCTGGGTCATTTCGATAAACCAGCGTTCTGGACCCTTGGCCTGCACGGTGAGGGGAATAAGGCCCAGGGCGCAGGACTGGGTTAGCTGAGGCCCCCTTAGGCCGCCGCGCAGAAGCATGGCGTGGGCCGTAGCAAGGGTGGGATGGCCCGCAAAGGGCAACTCGCTTCGCGGGGTAAAGATCCGCACCCGGTAGTCGGCCTCGGGGCGATCGGCGGGCAGCACGAAGACCGTTTCGGACAGATTGATCTCCTGGGCGATACGCTGCATGTCCGCGGGATCGAGGGCGTCGCCGCCAAAAACCACGGCGGCGGGATTACCCCGGAGCGGTTGGTCGCTAAAGGCATCAATCACGAGATAGGACAGCATAAGCATCCCCTTTTGTTCCGGCGAAAAAAAACGCCCGGCACAAGGCCGGGCGCTTTAACGGTCCAAAGGCCTTAGCCGCCGGCAGGAGCGCTATCGCTTTGGCTTTGCTCCGCCAGCAGGCGCCGCTCCTCCATGGCGTCATGGCCCCGCTTGATCAGGTAGGCGTGAATGGCTTCCGCGCCGTCGCTGTCGAGCACGTGGGAGAAGCTCACCATGCCCTTTTCCTTGTAGGCGCCGCCGAGGACGATGCCCTGGAAAATCTGGTGCGTTTGTTCGCTCATGTAGCGCAGATCGGGCAGCACGCCGGAAGACACGGCGCCCCCGCCATGGCACACGCTGCAGTTCTGGTGATAAAGCAGCTCGCCTTGGTCCACCGTGTCCGCCGAGGCGGTCATGGGCGGGGGCGTGGGCAGCGCCTCAGGCATGGGCGGCGTGGGTAGGGTGCCGGTGGCGCCCAGCTTGTAGGTGAGGATGCGGCCGCCGCGAATCACGTTGCCATCCTGCGCGGGGATGCCCGAGGCCACGCCGAAGGCGCCGCCCCAGCCGGCCACCACGGTGACGTACTGCTCGCCGTCCACGGCCCAGGTAACGGGCGCGGCGATGATGCCCGTGTGCACAGGCGTTTCCCACAACAGGGCACCGGTGCTGGCCTGATAGGCCGCGAACATGCCGTCGGCGCGGCCCTGGAACAGGAGGTCTCCGGAGGTGGAGAGAAGCCCGCCATTCCAGGAGCCGGAGTGCTGGACGCGCCACACCTCACGCTGGGCAACCGGATCCCACGCCGCCAGGTGGCCCTTCACCATGGCCCGCAGGGCCACTTCTTCCGTGATCGAGTCCGGCGGAATGGTGAGGGCGAACTCCACCCCCGTGTTCCAGGTGGCCGGGTTGTAGCGGAAGGCGTTGTCCTGCCCGTACATGAACGGCAGATCGAGCGCCGGGATGTACACCAGGTTCGTGCTCGGCGAGTAGGTCATGGGGTGCCAGTTATGCCCGCCGTAGGGGGCTGGCATGGTGAGCGCCGGCTTCTCGGCGTAGGCCGCGCCGGGGTTCTCCACGGGCCGCCCCGTTTCCGGGTCGACATGGCTCGCCCAGGTGATGGGCACGTAGGCTTCCGCGGAGAGGAACTCCCCCGTCTCCCGATCGAGCACGTAGAAGAAACCATTCTTCGGCGCCTGCATGATCACCTTGCGACGCTCGCCCTTCACCTCAAGCTCCGTGAGGATCATATGCTGGGTCGCGGTGTAATCCCAGGAATCGCCGGGGGTGGTTTGGTAATGCCAGACCAGGCTGCCGTCGTCGGGGTTAATGGCCACGATGGAGGACAAATAGAGGTTGTCGCCGCCACCGGGGCTACGAATATGCCGGTTCCAGGGGGCGCCGTTGCCCACGCCGATGTACAGCAGGTTGAGGTCCGGATCGTAGGCCATGGAATCCCAGACCGTACCGCCACCGCCGACCTTCCACCATTCACCGCCGCGCCAGGAGCTCATGGCGGCCTTCAGGTGCTCGCCTTCGATGGGATCGTCGGGATTGCCCGGGACGGTGTAGAAGCGCCAGGCCTGGTCGCCCGTGTCCGCGTCGTAGGCCGTAATGAAGCCGCGGACCCCGTATTCGCTGCCGCCGTTGCCGATGATGACCTTGCCGTCGACCACCCGGGGGGCCCCGGTGATGGTGTAGGGCCGATCCTTCGGCGTGGTTTGCACGGACCAGTCCGGCTGCCCCGTGCCCGCATCGAGGGCCACGAGCCGGCCGTCGAGGGTGCCGACGTAAATCCGCCCCTTCCAGGCCGCTACGCCGCGGTTCACGACGTCGCAGCAGGCGTAAACGCCCCATTCGCGCGGCACCTCCGGGTCATATTTCCAGAGGAGCTCGCCGGTGCGGGCATCGTGAGCGAACACCGTGGACCAGGTGCCCGTGGTGAACATCACCCCATCGACCACAATGGGGGTGGCCTCTAGACCCCGGGTGGTGCCCGTGTCCCAGTACCAGGCCAGGCCGAGCTCGCCCACGTTGTCGGCGTTGATTTGCGCCAGCGGGCTGTGCCGTTGTTCGTCGTAGGTACGGCCATGGGTAAGCCAGTTGCTGGGATCGGCGGCGACGATGGCGGCCTCATCCACGTTGGCCACCTTGGCGCGAATGGCGTCGGCGCTGAGCTTGGCCGAACTGGCCGCTTCCGGCGCGGCGGTGGGTGCGGGCTCTTGGCCGCAGGCCGCGAGCAGGGCAGCGCTTAAGAGGGCCAAGGCCCAGCGCTGCGGTGTAAGAATTCCTCTGGACATCCCCTTTCTCCCCTGGTCAGCCCTGTCTTCGATGAACTTAGATGGTATGCGGGCCCGTGATCCTCGATCCCATAAAACGGGATGCCTTGATGGTACCCAGAGCGCGCCCCGGCTGCACGTGCTTCCCGCTTCCTTAAAGGGTGGTGGTCCAGCCGCCGGAAAGGGGAAAGATTTGCCCGGGCATGAACTCGGCCTCCGTCGCGAGGAAATAGGCCAGGTTCGCCGTCGCGCTGGGCGCGCCGATCTGCTGCGCGGGCACGACGTCCCGCATGCGCGCGAGAAAGCGCTCGTCCTTCAAGAGTTCCGGCGGGTAGTAGGTGTCGTTTTCGATGTAGTTCTGGGCAATGGCCGCCACGGCGATGCCGTCGCGGGCCAGCTCCAAGCCTGCCGCCCTTAGGAAGGCGTTTTGCGCCCCCCGGGCCGCGCAGTAGGCGCCGTTCTTCGGAATACCGCGAAGGGGCGCGGCGCTGGTAATCGCGATAATGCGCCCGTGGCCCTGGGCTTTCATGCGCCTTGCCGCCCCCCGGACCAGGCCCATCAGAGGGTGTACCAAATGATCGAAGAGGGCGTGCCAGCCGTCTGAGTCGATGGCGTCCACGAGCGCCGGGGTGGGGGGATAGGCCAAATTGGCGATGAGAATATCCACGGCCTCCTGCCCCTCTACCAGGGCTTCAGCGGCTTCGGCGCTCGTGGGTCGCGTAGCGTCTCGATGGACCGTCGCGCCAGCGGCTTCAAAGCGTTCGGCAATCGCTGGCCCCATGTAGCGGTCGCCATGGGTCACCAGCACCGCCTTGCCCACAAGCCCGTTGTCCATAGCCTTCCCCTCTCAAGGTCTCGCAGCTTAGATGATGAGCGTAACCTGCCATGGTCGATCCTTCCCGTATACTGAAAGCAGGAAAGGGGGAACGGCTATGAAGCAGTCAAGTTCAGCGGTACCCGCGGCGGACCCCGTGTGGGCGGAAGAAGTGCAGGAATGGCTTGATGCCCTCGCTGCGGTGCTGCGTTTCCAGGGGGACGAACGCGCGGGAGAGCTCCTGCGGCGGCTCCAGCAGTTCGCCTCGCAGGCGGGGTTGGTCATGCCCGAGGCGGCCTTAAATACCCCCTACCTCAATACCATCCCCGCTCACGGCGAGCCCCGCTATCCCGGGCAGGCGGCCCTCGAGGGGCGGCTGGAAAATCTGCTGCGCTGGAACGCGACGGCCATGGTCCTGAAGGCCTATGACGCGGGCCAGGGCGTGGGGGGGCATATCGCGACCTACTTGTCGGCGGCCACCCTCATGGAAGTGGGCTTCAACCATTTCTTCCGAGGCAGAAGCGCCGATTACGCTGGAGATCAAATCCTCTTCCAGGCGCACGCGGCGCCCGGGGTCTATGCCCGGGCCTACCTCGAAGGCCGCTTTGAGGCCAGCCGTTTGCTGGCCTTTCGCCGTGAACTGACCCCCGGCGGGGGGCTGTCCTCCTATCCCCACCCGCGGCGCATGCCCGACTTCTGGACGCTGCCCTCGGCCTCCATGGGCTTGTCGACGCCGTCGGCTATTTACCAGGCGCGCTTCGCCAAGTACCTGGAACATCGGGGCCTTAAGCCTGCCAACGGCGGCAAGGTGTGGTGCTTTCTGGGCGATGGGGAAAGCGACGAGCCCGAGGTGCTGGGCACCATCAATATGGCCAGCCGGGAGGGGCTCGATAACCTCATCTTGGTGATCAACTGCAACCTTCAGCGCCTTGATGGGCCCGTGCGTGGCAACGGCAAGATTATTCAAGAGCTAGAACGCAGCTTCCGCGGCGCCGACTGGCACGTCATTAAGGTGATTTGGGGGTCTGGGTGGGATCCGCTTCTGGCTCGGGATACGGCGGGCCACCTCGCGCAGCGCATGGAAGAGGCGCTCGATGGGGACTACCAAATGTATTCCGTTTCCCCCGGCGCACTTCAGCGCGAGCACTGGGTGGAGCGCACGCCGGCGCTGAAGGCGCTGATGGATTCCCTCTCGGATGAGGAAATCTCCACCATCAAGCGCGGCGGCCAGGATGTGAAGAAGCTCTATGCCGCTTACGCGGAAGCCGTGGCCTCCCAGGGTAAGCCCGTGGTGATTCTGGCGAAAACGGTGAAGGGCGATGGCATGGGCCCGGGTTCCCAGGGCCGCAATACGGTGCATCAGAAGAAGAACTTAAGTCCGGAGGAGCGGGTGGATTTCGCCCGGCGCTTGGCCATCCCCCTGCCCCGGGAAGCGGCGGAGGCAGCGGATTTTTACCGTCCCGAAGACGACGCCCCAGAGCTGGCCTATCTGAAGGCGCAGCGCGAAGCGCTGGGCGGGGCCGTGCCCCGGCGCGAGGTCAACTGTGAAGTCCTACCGGTGCCGCCCCTTAGCCAGTTCAAGGCGTTCCTAGAGGGTTCAGGCGCGCGGGAGATGTCTACCACCATGGCCGTAGTGCGCCTGCTTGGGACACTCCTTAAGGATCCGGCCCTGGGGCGCTTCGTGGTGCCCATTGTTCCCGATGAGGCCCGCACCTTCGGCATGGACGGGCTTTTTGGCCAGGCGGGCATCTACGCGCCGGCGGGGCAGCAGTACAAGCCTGTCGATGCCGATACGCTTGCGCCCTATCGGGAAGCGGAGGATGGGCAGATTCTCCAGGAGGGCATTTGCGAAACCGGCGCCATGGCCTCCTTCCTAGCGGCGGGCACGGCCTACGCCAACTTTGCTGTGCCCACCATTCCCTTTTATATCTTCTATTCGATCTTCGGCTTCCAGCGCGTCGGCGACATGATCTGGGCCGCCGGCGATGCCATGGCCCGGGGCTTCCTGCTGGGGGGCACCTCCGGGCGAACCACCCTGAATGGGGAGGGGCTCCAGCACCAGGACGGCCACTCCCAGCTTATGGCGCTTACGGTTCCTAACTTGCGGTCCTACGATCCCGCCTTCGCTTTCGAGCTCACGGTGATCATTCGCGACGGCATCGAGCGCATGTACGGGCGGGGTGAAGACACCTTCTACTACCTCACCGTCACCAACCAGAATAAAGTGATGCCGGCCTTGCCCGGGCTGGGTACGGCAGAGGAAGGGGCGGTGATCGAAGGTATTATTCGGGGCCTCTATGCCTTCGAAACCGTCGCACCCCGCGGTGGCCCCGCGGCCCCTGCGCCTCAAGCAAACCTCCTGGGCAGCGGCGCCATCATGAAGGAGGTGCGGGAGGCGGCCCGCCTGCTGGCGGCCGAGGGCGTGGCCGTCACCGTCTGGAGCGTGACCAGCTATGGCGAGCTTGCGCGCGACGGCCGCGCCGCCGAGCGGGCAAAGCGCTTGGATCCGAGCAGCGCCCGGAAGGCCTTCGTAGCGGAAGCCTTGGCCGAGGCGGAGGGGGTTTTCGTCTCCGCCAGCGATTACATGAGCGCCCTCGGAGAGCTGATCAGCCGCTGGATTCCTGGTCCTTACGCTGTACTGGGCACGGATGGCTACGGCTTGTCCGAATCGCGGGCGGCCCTGCGCGATCACTTCGAGGTGTCGGCCGCGTGGGTGGCCCATGCGGCCCTGGGCTTGCTCGAGGCCGAGGGGCGGCTAGGCCAAGGCACGGCGCGAGCCTTTGCCCAGGCGCAGGGGCTGCGGCTCGAGAAGCTCGACGCGGCCACCTACTGACTAGCAGCCAGGGAGGGGCCCTGGGCGCCCTCGGGGCTCAGCGCCTCAAGGGCCACGGGAAGGCGCGTACTCGCTTCCATGGACTGCGCAGCTTCTTCCGTCAGCACCACGATGCTGATTCGACGGTTCACGGGCGAGTAGGGGTCTTCCCGAACAAACAGCACAGAATCGCCGAAGCCCACGACTTGCTGCACCTTGCCGATGGCTAGGCCACTCTGGTCGAGGGAACGCCGCGCCGCGTTGGCGCGATCCGTGGAAAGCTCCCAGTTCGTATAATTCTCTCGTTTCAGAAACTGATAGGCATCGGTGTGGCCGGTGATGCTGATCTTGTTGGGCACCGCGTTAATGACATTCGTAATTTCGCGCAGAATGGCGATGGTGTAGTCCTTCAGCACGGCCGAGCCGCTCCCAAACATGGGGCGATTCTCCTTATCGATGATCTGGATTCGTAGCCCCTGGGGCGTGATGTCTAGAAGGAGCTGGTCCTTAAAGGGTTTGAGCGCCTGGCTTTTTTCCGTGGCTTCTTTGAGCGTGTCTAAGAGGGATTCGAGGCGGGCCTCGTCCTTCGCTCGGGCGACGTCCTCTTTGGTAGGGCGAGGGATGGCCTGGCCGCCGCCGCTCTGACCCTGGGCGTTCCGCTCATTTTCGAAGCGCTCCGCCGATTCCGGTTGCAACGCCGTGGCGGAGACCGGGGCCCCTAGGTCGAGGAGCGTGGGGGAGCTGCCCCCTTCCCCAAGGAGAGGACTGGGGCTGGGCGCCAGGCTCTTGCCGGCCGTGGGGCTGGGGTTATTGAAGTATTCACTGATGGCGCCGCGCTGTTCTTGTGTTGTCGAGCCCATAATCCAGAGGAGCAAGAAAAAAGCCATCATGGCGGTCGCGAAGTCCGCGAAGGCCACCTTCCAGGATCCCCCGTGGTGCCCGCCACCCTTTTTGATGACGCGCTTAACGACAATAGGTGCCGGGGTACTCATGACTAGCTGCGCTCACCCCGGAGGTGCTCTTCAAGCTCTCCGAAGCTTGGCCGGAGTTCCCCCGCCATCGTTTTTCGTCCGAACTCCACCGCCACCTGCGGGTTGTAGCCTTGTTGCTGGGCCAAAATGCAGGCCTTGATGCACTCAAGAACCTGCCCCTGTTCCTCGGCGCGCTGGCCGATGGCCTGGGACAGGGGCGAGACCAGGCCGTAGGCGAGGAGAATCCCCAGGAAGGTGCCTACGAGCGCGGCGGCGACGTGGCCCCCAATGGCAGCGGAATCGGTGGTGGGATCGCCGAGCATGCCCATGGTGATCACAATTCCAAGGACGGCGGCGACGATGCCGAAGCCCGGGAGGGCATCGGCGACCTGTTGAAGGGCGTGCGCCGGTGCATGGGCTTCCTTTTCATGGGTGTCGAGTTCGAGGGTCATGAGGTTGTCGAGCTCGAAGGGGCTGATGCCACCGCTCACGACCATCCGTAGGTAGTCGCAGATAAACTCGAGAACGTGATGATCCCCTTTGATCTTCGGATATTTGGCGAAGAGCTCGCTTTCCTCAGGGCCTTCGATATCCCCTTCTATGGCCATGAGCCCTTCCTTCCGCGCTTTCGTGAAGACCTCGTAGAGCAGGCTCAGCAAATCCATGTAGAGGGCTTTGTTGTACGGGCTCGCTTTAAAGACGCCGGGAATGCCAGCCATGGCCGTCTTGACCACGGGCATGGGGTTGGCCAGCACAAAGGCGCCGGCGGCGGCGCCCCCGATAATGATCAGTTCAAAGGGCTGCCAAAGGGCGAGCAGGTGTCCGTGGGAGAGCACATAGCCCCCGCCCACGGAGCCAAAAACGATGACTAAGCCGAGGAGTGCTTTCACGGTGAACTCCTTTCCTGCGTCCTATCCATGGAGAAGAGGCCCCATCATGGCCACGTTCGTATCCATGGCCAGGCGGAGGTCTTCAAGGCTCGCCTCGTCCGCCGCCAGGCCGAGGGCCTTAAGGCCCGACAGTTCGCTTAGGGGTGGGAGCTCGTCCTTCGGACCGTGTCGGGTGAGGCAGAAGTGCGCCGCCACCTGGGCCACATCCCCATAATCCCCGGGGCCTTCATGGTGGCGACCCCAGTTGTTCCAGTGCTTGGCCGCGTCCGCTGCGCTCTCATCTAGGCGCCAATAGGCGTGGACTTGGGCTGTGGCGTCCCCGGCGACTCGCTCCATAAGTGGATCGAGGAACGCGGCATCCAGGGGGAAGCCCAGGGTCTCGATGGCGGCCAGTATGGGCACTTGTCCAATCTGGTGAACGAGGCCGGCGATTAAGGCTACCTGGCCATCCAGCCCCGCGCGCTCGGCGACGGCGTAGGCCGCTGCGCTAAGGGTGACGCTGAAGCGCCAACATTGAAGCGCTTGGGCTTTCACCCAAAGGTGCTTGAGCGCGAACACTTGTTTGAGGGCGAGGGATAACACCAGGGTTTGGGTGGTTTTGATGCCAAGCCGTTGAACTGCCGCGAACACCGTTTGGTGTCTTGGGCCGCCGGCAAAGGCTGCGGAGTTCGCAACGTGCAGGAGGCGCCCGGCGATAGCGCCGTCGCTTTGGGCGATCTCGGCGATCTCTTGAAGATTAACCCTTGGGTCTTCGGTGCGTTCCCTCAGGAGGAAGGCGATGCGGGGCATGGCCGGTAGCCGCAGCCGTTGGGCGTAGAGGTCGGCAATGAGGGCTTCCAGCACGAAGGCCTCGGGTACGATTTGCGATCCCAGCGGTTCCCGGGGTGGTTTCTCGATCAGCACCCGGGGCACTTCAATAAGTTCGGCCCCATCAGGGCCTTCTCCGTACAGCCAGCTTCCGGGTTCGAGCGCATGATGGGCCTCGACCCCTTCGCTCTCGAGCCAATGTACGTTGTCTCGCTCAACGCGGAGCGTTCCAGAGATCAAAAAGGCCTGCGCGAGGTCAGCTGGCGGTACCTGCCAGGGCGCACTGTGGCGGGTTAGATGTCGGGGTTTAAGCTGAGCGGCCAAGGCGAGGCGATCCCCGGCAGACCCCGCGCCAAGGCGATCGAGGTGAGCCAAGTGGGCAGCAAGCCAAGCTTGCTCGACGATGGCCCTCGGCTTGAGGGAAGGAATTGCCTGGGACTTAAGCTGCACCTCGAGAGGACCCCCGTCCTGGCCCCGGCCGCTGACCGTCCTGGCCATAACGCGGATCGCCCTTTTTCGGATCCTCAAGCAGAACGCGAAGGGCCTCATCGGTGGTGGCAAGCCGTGCATCAATGATTTGTCGAGCGAGCTCGTTCGCCTGGGCGCAGCGGCCCATTAGCTTGAGCATGGCGTTGAAACGCTTTGACAGGGCGGCATCGACCTCGAAACGCGCGAGCGCCCAGGTCGCATAGCCGTTCATGCTGTCTTCAAAGCCCTCTTTGGCCGCGGCCTCGGCGGCCAGGTCCTGGGCGGCTTTTAGCTGCTTGGCTGCGGCTTGCTTGCGCCCCGCAGCCACGATGAGCGCTTCCGGGTCCCGATCTTCAAGGGCCCGACGCTCGCTGCGGAGCGCCTCGAAGAAATGCTGGCAGCCGGCTTCCAGATAAGCCAAGGCCTCGCTAAATGGCTCCGCGCTGGGCTTTGAGGGCGTCATGGGCGTCATGGGTTCTGCGCTAGAGCGCGTCCTCAATCTCCAAAATGCGCTCTGCAACCCGGGTGGCGTCGACTGTGTATTCGCCGCGTTCCAGCGCCGCTCGGACCGCATCAACCCGAGCTTGGTTCACCTCCGGGGTTTGCTCGATGCGTTCCGCTGCGTCGTTAAGCGCTTGCCCTTCAGTGGTGATGGCGACGGCGTCGGCACGCTGAGCCACGGTATCTTGGCCTACCGTTTGAGGGCGCGCGTCCACCGGTGCGTTGGTTGCGCCGGGCGTCGTGCCGGGGAGGCGCGGGTCCATTCCATCGATTTTCATCGTCCGATCCTTCTGTTGGAGGTCTCCACGCCAGCTATCGGCGAGCTGCGGCGAAACTTAAGCGTTATCTGGAAATTTTTTTCAGTGTCCAAGGGCGACGGTCCCGGGGGCCACCACGCGGCCCTGCATGACCCGCTGGCTGCGTGCGTTGCGTACGCGCACGGTGGCGTTTTCCGTGCCGTTGCTGAGGGCAATACCCTCCATCCGCACGGCGAGGCCGCCCTGCCCGGAGGTGAGCGTTACGGGCTCGCCAAGACGGACCCAAAGCGGTGCGGCGGTGGCCCGCGGCGATACGACCTGCCCGGCCTGAAGCGGCTGCCTTAACCGCCGCCCAAGCAGGTCTTCAGGCTTCAAGGCATAGCCGCCCGGCAGGCGGTGCAGGGCGCGCGTCTCAAAGGTGAGGTCTGCCTTGGCGAGCACCGTGCCGCGCGGAAGATCTCTAGCGGCCAGTAGCACCGGGCTGTTAAGGGACGCCTCCCCTTGCACATAAAGGCGCCAAGACGGCCCGCCGGAACAGCGCACTTCAATGCTGAAGGGTCCGCCCTGGGCGTTGAGCATCAGGGGCTTCGCCGCGAGCGCCTGGCCACAGGCGGGCAGGCGAAGGCGATCAGAAAGCGGCGCGAAGGTTAGGGAGACGTTCGCATTCTCGGGTGCCTTCAGCGCCTGAAGGACAGCGCCCCTGGCGCTCGCCGTGATCAGCTCCGGATCCTGCGTTTTCTTCGCTCCCGCTTCTGAGCACGCGATGAGCCACGCCATGGAGAGCATGAGCTTCAAGGTTCGACGCGCGCAACCCGCGGGCCGAAGGGTCGGCCTCCCCAGCGTCATGGCATAGCTCCCGTTGCAGAAGTCCGTTTTGGCGGAAGGCGCCGTCAAAACTTGGACGCCTCAGCCTTTCTGAAAGACCTCGCTGCAACGTCCATGCCAGCAAAAAATTGACGCGTTATAGCGGGCCTTTGGGGTAGCGGCCGAAGGTGTCGAGAGGCCGCCCCCGCTGCGCCTGGGCGCCGGAATCATGACGCCTCAAGGGCGCGACAAAAAAATGGCGATACCCCCCGTCGAGCTCGGAAAAACACGGCGACAGAAATTTGGCGCACATACCAAAACCCTATTTTTATCCTTTAAAAACAACTATCTGTGACTTTTGGCACGCCCGCTGCAAAGGCTTCGGTGCGCTGGTGCAAAGAGCGCCAGAAAATTTGAAGGGACGGTTAAGCAGCATGGTTAAGGGAATCGACAGCCTATTTCATCCGCACAGCCAAGCCCTACGTGTGCTGGAGCAGCGTATGGGGCTGCTCAGTGGAAACCTCGCCAATGCCAGCACGCCGGGCTACAAGGCGCGGGATCTGGATTTCGCTGCGGCCATGGCGGCAGTGGAAAACGATGCCGGAGTAGCCCCTCGCGCTTCGAGCACCTCGAGTGCCGCGGGCCATTTGCCCCTAGGGAATGGCGGGGGCGCCACGGTGCGCTATCGCACCCCGCTCCAGGCGAGCTTGGATGGCAACACGGTGGATGCCCAGGCGGAAAAAGCGGCCTTTGCGGAGTCCGCAGTCCGCTATGAGAGCACCCTTTCCTTGCTGAGCCGTCGTATCTCCGGCCTCCGCGCCGTCCTGAAGGGAGAATAGCCATGGCCTTAGATAAGATCTTCGATGCGGCTGGCCAGGCCCTGGCGGCCCAGACCGTGCGTCTGAATACGGTGGCCAGTAACCTCGCCAATGTCGATACGGTGGCGGGCTCTGCCGAAGCAGTCTATCGCCCCAAGATGCCGGTGTTCGAATCCGTCCTTCGGAGCGCTGAAGGGGGGGTGGACGGCGTTCGGATCCGGGAGATCGCGCAGAGCACCGTAGCCCCGACGCCTCGCTATGCCCCTCAGCATCCCTTGGCTAACGAAAACGGCTACATCTTTGAAAGCGGCGTCAATGTGGTCGAAGAGATGGCCAACATGACCGACGCTTCCCGCACCTACCAAACAAATATTGAACTGGTCAGCACCGCGAAGCGCCTGCTGCTGGCCACCTTGCGCCTGGGTCAATAGGAGCCATCGCCATGACCATGATTAGCCAAAGCCAGATGGACACGCTATCGAAGGCAACGGGCCTCACGGAAAAGCAGGCCGCCCTTGGGCAGGAGCAGTTCCTAAAGCTGATGCTGACCCAGCTACAAAACCAGGACCCTACGGCCCCCATGGAAAGCGCCGAATTTCTAAGCCAACTCGCTCAATTTGGCACCGTTAGCGGCATTCAGGGCTTGCAGCAGCAATTCGTTGACGTTGCTGAAAGCCTCAGCGCCGATCGCGCCCTGCGCGGCGCCTCGCTCCTGGGTAAGTCGGCGCTGACCCCGGCGGAAAGTATTGCGTTGAAAGAAGAAGGCGCAACGCGCTTCACGCTTGATCTCCAAACCCCCGTTTCCGACGTGCGCCTAGAGCTGCAGGACAGCCAGGGCCGCACCGTGAGAACGATCCAGCTTGGACCGCAGAACCAGGGGCTGCTCGACGTGAGCTGGGCGGGCCTCGATGACGACGGCCGCCGCGTTGCCCCCGGCACCTACCGAGTGAGCGCCCTCGCGAGCCAGGGCATGAATACCGAAATGGTGGAAGTGTTTAGTGCTCACACCATTAAGGGCGTCGAACTGGCGGCGGGGTCCGGTGACCTCCGCTTAGAGCTCGACGACGAACGCACCATCGATTTAGCGCAGGTGCGGCGCATCGACCAGTAACTCCCTTTTGTTTGGATGACCTGACGGTCAAGGAGCTAGACCATGAGTTTTAACACCGCCCTCAGTGGCCTTCAGGCCGCCCGGCAAGATCTCGACGTCACGGCAAACAACATTGCCAACGCCAATACCACGGGCTTTAAGCGCTCCACAGCCACCTTTGCCGACGTCTTTTCCGATACGCAAAGCGGCGCTGCGGACAGCGCCGGTAACGGTGTGCAGTTGGCGAAGATCACCCAGCAATTCGACCAAGGAAAGATCGAGGACTCCAATAGCGACCTTCACCTCGCCGTAAATGGAAACGGATTCTTCGCCCTCGAAGGGGAAACGGGGACGGTGTACACCCGTGACGGCGCGTTTCTCCTTGATGAGGAAGGCTTTCTGGTCAGCGCCTCTGGCTTAAAGGTGCAGGCCTTCCCGCCCGTGACGGAAGAGGAGCTCGTCGATGGAGGTGCCCTCTTCAGCAATGGGGTACTCGAGCCCATTCGACTCACCCAAACGGTGGGTGCGCCCCAGGCCTCCACCGAAGTGAAGCTGTCCCTGAACTTCAAGGCAGACCAGCCTCTTAAGGCCTTTGACGTGACCGCGGCCGTTCCTCCGGTGATCAACAACCCCATCAACCCGGAAGATCAGGCCAGCTTTGACTACACGACTACCCTAACGGTGTTCGATTCCGTCGGGAATCCTCATTCCGCCACCTTCTATGCGCGGCGCACGGACAACAATGAATACAGCGGTAAGGTCTTCATCGGTGAAACCGACATCACCCCGGATGACACCCTGGGGCGCACAAATGCCGCAGGTGCTGCTGAAAACACCATGACCTTCACCTTTGATACGAACGGGATGCTTACGGCGCCCGCCGATGGCAAGTTCACCATGGGCCCTTTTAACCCGGGCCTCGGCGCTGCGCAGATGAATCTCACTTATGACTTCTCCGGCTCGACCATGCTGGGCGCCGCCTTTTCCTTGAACGACCAAAGCCAAGACGGCTTCTCCACGGGCCGCCTCACCGGGCTCGAAATTGACCCTAACGGTATCGTCTTTGCCGGCTATACCAATGGCCGGACGGAACCCCTGGGGAAGATCGCCCTTGCAACCTTCGGGAATAACCAGGGGCTGAAAGCGGTCGGCGGCAACACCTTTGTGGACACCCCGGAATCGGGCGAGCCCGTCCTCGGGGAAGCCGGCACCTCCACCTTTGGCCTGATCCAGGCTGGGGGGTTGGAAACGTCCAACGTGGATATCTCTCAGCAGCTGGTTCGCTTGATTACCGCGCAGCGCAACTTCCAGGCCGCGTCCAAGGTCATCAGCACGAATGACCAGATTACCCAGACGGCCATCAACCTCGGCCGATAAGGCTAAGGGCTAAAGGAGCACAGGCATGGACCGCATGATTTTTATGGCCATGGCGGCGGCGCGGCAAACCCAGCGAGCCCAGGCGTTGGCAACCAATAACTTGGTGAATGCCAGCACCGATGGGTTCCGGGGTGATCTCCAGTACGCCATGAGCCTTAACGTTAGCGGTCCCGGCCATGCTTCGCGGGCCTTCAGCGCCCTCCGCCCCGGCGGCGTCGACCTGACGCCCGGCGCGATCATGGCCACGGCCAATCCTTTGGACGTGGCCATCGAGGGGGACGGTCTCTTTGCCGTGGAGGCCCCGGATGGTGCGGAGGCCTATACGCGAGGCGGCGCCCTCGTGGTGGACCCCACGGGCTTGCTCCGAACTCAGGCTGGCCATCCGGTGCTGGGTGATGGTGGTCCGATTGTCCTGCCCCCCTACGAGCAGCTCTTAATCGGTGATGACGGCACCGTATCGGTCCGCCCCAAGGGCGCCGGTGGCGCTCAGCTTGCCCAGGTGGGGCGTTTGAAGCTGGTGAATCCAGAGGCAGACGCCGTCACCAAGCGCGATGACGGACTCATCGCTCTCCGAAGCGGTCGTCCGGCGGACGCCGTGGAGGGAGTTCGAGTGGTATCCGGCGCCCTGGAGGCCAGCAACGTTAATGCGGTGGGGGCTATGGTTCGCCAAATGGACCTCGCCCGCCAATTTGAGGCGCAAATGAAACTGATGGCAGCGGCCCAAACCCTCGATGAGGGCAGCGACCGCCTGCTTCGCCAAGGTTAAGGAGTAGTTCATGAATCCGGCACTGTGGATAGCGAAAACGGGCCTTGATGCGCAGCAGACGCGCATGGGGGTAATTAGCAACAACCTCGCCAACGTGAATACCACGGGATTCAAGCGGGGCCGAGCCGCCTTCTCCGATCTGATGTATCAAAACCTCCGTCAGGTGGGCGCCCAAAGTTCCCAAAACACCCAGCTGCCTTCCGGGCTTGCCATGGGCACGGGAGTACGGACCACGGCTACGCAGAAAATTTTCTCCCAAGGGAATATCGCGCAGACGGGGAACACCTTTGACATGGCGATTAGCGGGCGCGGCTTCTTTCAGATTCTCCGCCCCGATGGGACCCAGGCGTACACCCGAGACGGCAGCTTTCAGATCAGTCGGGAGGGGCGGGTCGTCACGGCGCAGGGCTATGACCTTCAGCCAGCCATTGTGGTTCCACCGAACGCCCAGTCCATCACCATCGGCGTCGATGGCATCGTCAGCGCCCAGCTTCCGGGGCAGGCCGACGTCTCGACCATTGGGGCCATTCAGCTGGCAGATTTCGTGAATCCCGCAGGCCTCGAGCCCATCGGCGATAACCAGTTTTTAGAAAGCGGCGCCAGCGGCGCCCCGCAAATTGGCACCCCCGCGCTGACGGGGCTCGGCGCCCTTCAGCAGGGGGCTCTGGAGACCTCCAACGTCAATACGGTGGAGGAAATGGTCAACATGATCGAGACGCAGCGCGCCTATGAAATGAACTCGAAGGCCATCGCCAGCGCCGATCAAATGCTGCAGACGCTCAACCAGCGTTTGTAAGGAGCTCATCATGAATTCGCGCAGCAGGGACGTTCGCGAAGGCTCCGCTCAGCGGAGCCACCTTTTTAGCCTTCGGGGCCTCCGGTTTTTAGCCGGACTGGTGGCGGTGGCGGTGCTCGCATCGGCGTGCACCGCCGTGACGCCGCCCTATCGCGGCCGGGATTTCCGGCCAACCTTGCCCATGGAGGCACGGCCCGCGGAAGAGAATAAGGGCGGGTTGTATCAAGCCGGCCACTCCCTTCTCCTATTTGAAGATGCCAAAGCGCGCTTTGTGGGAGACACCATCACCATTCTCCTAAGCGAGCGAACGGACGCTAAGAAAAGCTCCAATGCCAGCGCAGGAAAAAGCAGCAGCATCGCGGCAAGCGCCTCTGGGGCGCTCAACCTCGACCCTCAAGCGGCCAGTGGCTCCGTGGATTTTGAGGGTTCAGGCAGCGCGGATCAGAGCAATGAGCTCAAGGGGGAAATCACCGTTACCATCGCCCAGGTCCTGGCGAACGGCAATCTGGTGGTGCGCGGGGAAAAGTGGATCGGGATTAATCAGGGCCGGGAATTTATTCAGCTCGAAGGGATTGTCCGCCCCGAGGACGTGCGGCCGGACAACACCGTGTTATCGCAAAGGGTGGCTAACGCCTATATCCACTATGGCGGGGAAGGCATGCTCGCTGATGCGAATCGGGCGGGCCTACTGACCCGTTTCTTCCAGTCGCCCCTGTGGCCGCTGTAGGCCAAGGAGGCCGCATAATGTTGCTTAAGAAACTTTTCCTCACCATCGTCGCCGGCGCCTGCCTGCTCGCAAGCCAAGGCGCCCTCGCCGAGCGTATTAAGGATCTCGCTGGGATCGACGGGATCCGCAACAACCAGCTGGTGGGCTACGGTTTGGTGGTGGGCCTGGCGGGAACGGGGGATCAAACTATCCAGGCCCCCTTCACGGTTCAGAGCCTCCAGAACATGCTCATTCAGCTGGGGATTACCGTTCCCCAGGGCGTTCAGCTTCAGCTGAACAACGTCGCAGCGGTAATGGTCACGGCGGATCTGCCGCCCTTTGCGCGCCGGGGCCAGACCGTGGATATCACCGTGTCCTCCATTGCAAACGCGAAAAGCCTTCGCGGGGGCACGCTGGTTATGACGCCCTTGAAGGGTGTGGATGGGAAGGTGTACGCCCTTGCCCAGGGAAACTTGGTGGTGGGTGGCTTCGACGCCGAAGGCGCGGATGGTTCGCGCATCACCGCGAACATTCCGTCCGTAGGTCGGGTGCCCGGGGGCGCGACAGTGGAGCGCGATCGCGCACTCGCCTTTACCCCCGATGGAGCCCTCACGCTCACGCTCCATCAGCCTGACTTCACCACCTCGCTGCGTATGGCCGATGCCATCAATGGTGCCTTTGGCTCAGGAACGGCGGAGCCCGTGGACGCCGGCGCCGTGGCCGTGAAGATCCCGGAGACGGCGCCGAGCCCTGTGGCGTTCGTGTCCGCACTGCATAGTCTTGCCGTGCAGCCGGGGTCGGCGCCTGCCCGGGTGGTGGTTTCGGCGCGCACGGGAACGGTGATCATTGGCCAGGACGTCCGCATCACGCCGGCGGCTGTGGCTCATGGATCCTTAGTGGTCAGCATTTCGGAACAGCTTTCCGTCTCCCAGCCCAACGCCTTCGGGCAGGGGGAGACCGTGGTGGTACCCCAAAGCACGGTAGAAGTGACGGAAGAGGGCGCGGGTAGCATGTTCACCCTGGATACGGGGGTTTCCCTCGACAGCCTGGTGGAGGCGGTGAATCGGGTGGGCGCGGCCCCAAGCGATCTGGTCGCCATTCTTCAGGCCCTAAAACAGGCCGGCGCTTTGCGTGCCGAGCTTGTGGTTATCTGAGGAGCGGCCCATGGCAGAGCACGGCATACAGCTAGCCCAGGCGACGTTTGACCCGAAGGGGCTTGCGGCCCTGAAGCTGGCGGCGAAGGGCCCGGAGCAGGGGGCGGCGCTGCGGGAAGCGGCGGAGCAGTTCGAGGGCCTCTTCATTCAGCAAATGCTGGCGGCTATGCGCAAGACCGTGCCGGAGGACGGCCTCTTTGGCAGTAGCGAAGAGGGCACTTTCCGGGCCTTGGCGGACCAGCAGCTGGCCCAGGATTTAGCGAAGAGTGGCGACTTCGGCATTGCCGATGCCCTGGTGCGGCAGCTTGGCGGGCCGGAGCCCAAGGGTGCCTCCGATCCCGCTACCTTAGGCGCCCAGCTCCGCCTCCGGCAGGCCAAAGGGGGTGAGCAATGAGCGGCCTCTTTGGGATTGCCACCTCGGCGCTTCGGGCCAATCAGCAGGCCCTTGCCACCGTGGGGCAGAACATTGCCAACGTAAATACAGAGGGCTACGCCCGACAGCGGCTTAGTCTCAGCACGGCAACGGGCGCAGCGGGAGGGGTTGCGGTCCTAGGCGTTGAGCGAAGCTATAGCGAATGGGCGTCCGCTGCCCTTCTAACCGCGCAGGGGGGCGCTGGCGCAGCCTCCGCGAAGGCGTCGGCGCTCAGTCGCCTAGAAACCGCCTTTGCGGTAGATGAGACCAGCCTCTCGGCTGCCTTTGGGCGGTTTCAGGATGCGCTGGCCACACTGAGCGCCCAGCCCACCGTTTCTGGAGTTCGGACCACGGTATTCGAGGAGGCGCGGACCGTGGCAGCTCGATTCCAGAGCATGGATCGGCAACTGGCCAATCTTGAAGGGGCGCTGCGCACGGAGATGGGCGCAACGGTGGAGCGCATTAATGGCTATGCCTCCGAATTGGCGCAGCTCAATCAAGCGCTCCGCGCTTCAGGAAGCAGCCCGGCCCTTGAGGACCAAAAGGAACAACTCCTTAACAAGCTGGCCTATGAAGTGGGAGCGCGGCCTAGCCGCCAGGGTGATGGCCCGGTGGATCTTTACCTGCCTTCGGGGCAGCCCCTGGTGCGCGCTGATCGCGCCTTCACCCTCGAAGCGGCGCAGGGCGTTGTCGGCCCCTTTACTCCGAAAATCACCGTCGAAGGCAGTGGTCGAGACGCCAGCTTCGGCCTGCAGGGGGGGCGGCTTGGGGGACTTCTCGATGCCTTCGATGCCGGCGTAACGCCCCGTCGTCGGGAGCTCGGCCAGTTGGCCGAAGCCTACTTGGGCAAGATGAACCAGCTCCACGCAGCGGGCTTTACCGCGGCCGGGGAGGCTGGCGGCGCATTATTTTCTGGCCTCGAGGCGGATTTGGCTTTGAATGCGGCGCCGGGCAATACGGCAGATGGCGCTTTTACGGCGTCCGTAGCAACGCCCTCGGCCCTTCAGGCCTCAGCCTATGAACTCACGGTGGAAGCCGGCAACCAGGTCACCGTCAGGCGCCTTAACGATGATTCCGTGGTCTATGACGGGCTCCTTGCGGATCTTTCGGACGCCCCCCTAGATGGCCTGACTTTCTCGCTTGCTAGCGGCGCGCCTGCGGCGGGCGACCGCTACCGGGTGGACCCCCTCGCCGGGGCGGCCGGGCGCGTGCGCCTAGCACTGGCCAGTCCGAGCGAACTTGCGATGAATCGGGCAGAAGTTTTCGCGACCCTGAGCGGAACGATCACCGCAACGGTGGAGCCGGTGCAGGGGCTGAGCGCGCCCTTTCCCGGGGATCCGGCGTTGCTCGAGCTTACGGTTGAGAACGATGGAAGTGGTGGTCTGGTCCTAACCGACGGCGCGGGGAATGCACAAAGCTTCACCCCTGGCGCCCCCGTGACCTTTGAGCCCTATGGCGTGAGTTTGACTATTTCCTCCGCCCTCGTTGGCGCACGTATTGAACTGAAGGCCCAAAGTGCTGGCGCCGCGGACGGCGGTCAAGCTCGTCTTTTGAGCGACGATCTGCCCATTTTTGCATCAGGAGAAAGCGCCGGGGACGGCTATGGCGCGGTCCTTGGCGCGGCTGCGGGCGCAAGCAATCGCGCCGATCTTGAAGCTCAGGCCGCGGAATTATCCGTGGCGGATGCCTCCGCTCGTCGGGAAGCCCTCACCGGCGTGAATCTTGATGAGGAGGCCGCCGATCTGCTGCGCTTTCAGCAGGCTTATCAGGCGGCGGCCCGGGTGATCACCGTGGCCGATAGCCTCTTTCAATCTCTCCTAGCCGTGGTGCGATAGCCATGCGAATTAGCACGCAACAGTTCTTTCAGCGCAGTGCCCAAGGGCTAGGCGCAAGCCAGACAGCGCTTTTGGAAAGCCAGCAGCGCCTCTCCGGGGGGGCGCAGCGTCTTCGCGCGAGTGACGCCCCAAGTGATGCCCAGGCCAGCCTTCGCTTGACCGCGGGGCTCGATCGCTTAGCCCGCTTTGAACGCAATCGGGAAAGCGCGGAGCTCCGGCTGAACACGGAGGAAACGACGCTCGCGGCGCTCTCCCAGAACCTTCAGCGGGTTCGAGAGCTCGCCCTTACCCTCGGCAACGCCACTTTAACGGAAGAAGACGCGTTGGGCGTGCAGGCGGAGCTCAAGGCCCTGAAATCCGAGGCCCTGGCCCTAGCGAATACGAAAGCGCCAACGGGCGAGGCGCTTTTTGCCGGGACGAACGGAACAGCAAAGGCCTTCGCCGAGGGCGCCGACGGAGCGGTCACCTATCTAGGCACGGCGACCCCTCGGCAGATTCAGATTGGCCCGGACCGCACCCTTGAGCTCGGGCCCTCGGGCGGCAAGCTGTTTCAAAGCATCGCCAACGACCGCCCTGCGCAGGTGACCCTAGCGGAAAGCAACAGCGGGACCGCCGTGCTCGAAAATCTTGAATTGCTAGATGCCCCTGCCTTTTCTGGCGCCGCGCTGCCCCTTACGGTCACCTTCGATGGCGCCGGCGGGGTAACCGTAGAGGACCGGGACGGAGCGGTGGTTCCTGGAACCTTCCAGGACGGAGTTCTAGAGGTGGCGGGCCTTCGCCTAACCCTTTCTGGCGCACCGGATAACGGCGACACGCTGACTATTTCGGCTTCGTCAGAAGGCGATCTTTTCGCACTCTATGACGAGTTGCTCGCCGTGTCGGAGCGGCCGCGGGAACCGGCGGCGGCTCAGGCCCAATTCCAAAATGCCCTGCGCGCGGCGCAAGATCGCCTTGCCGACGCCGAGCAGCAAGTGGGGTCGGCGCGCAGCGCCGTGGGCTCAAAGCTTTCTGCGCTAGAAGGCGAGCAAACGCGGCAAGCGGCGCAGCGCCTCGAGCTTGAAGCCCAGCGCTCCGCGCTTGATGATTTGGACTACACCGCGGCCATTACCCTTTTCCAGCAACAGTTAACCGCGCTGCAGGCCGCGCAAAGTGCCTTCACGCGCATCTCCGATCTCAGCCTCTTTAACTTCCTGCGCTAACCACCCGCTGTCCCGTTTTCCTAGGCCCCGCACGTCGGGGCCTTTTTTTGTCCTTAAGAAATGCCTCGCGGCGCCGTTAACCAGGTTGTCCCCCGGGACTTGGCTAGGAAAAGGTTTTAAGGGCTTAAGAACCTAAGGAGCTGGCCGACATAAGGGGGGAAGGCGCACGGGCGCCAAGGAGGATTTCATGGACAACAGCGCAATTACCCCTCTGTCTCCGCAAGCGGCGGTCCGTCAGCTGACCGATGCCAGCAGCGCCTTTACCCGGGCTGAGCGGGAGGCCATGCCGGTAGAGACGGTGGATGCGCTGAAGGCCGTAGAAGAAGGCGCGGAAAGCGGTAGCCCTCGGGATAACACCCAAAGCCTAGAGGTGGTGCTCGAGCGTCTTGCAGAAGTTTCAGAGGCCGTGGGCCGCCCCCTCACCTTCGCGCCGAAGGCGGCGCCTGAGGGGGAAGGCGAGGTGATCGAAGTTCGGGAAGCAGGCACGGAGACCGTGCTGCGCGAAATCTCCCAGGAGGAGCTCGAAGACCTCGACCAGCGCCTTAACCGCTACCAGCAGGTCGTGGGCCTGTTCGTGGACGAGAAGGCTTAGGAGCGGATCATGGGCGGCATCTCATCTCTTGGCGTTGGATCGGGTCTTAATGCCAACGCCATTGTCCAGCAACTCGTTTCGGCGGAGCGCGCGGGGCCCGAGCGGCGCCTGGTTCGAGCGGAAACGGAAATCACCACCCAGCTTTCTGCCTATGCCAGCTTGAAATCCCAGGTGGCCGAGTTCAGCAGCGCCATTGACGGCCTGAAGGACCTCAGCGGGGGCAAGAAGGCCAGCCCAACCAATACGGACGCGTTTACCGTAAGCGCGACGGCTGAGGCCGCCTTAGGGAGCTATAACATTGAAGTGCTTGCCCTCGCCCAGGGAGAGAGCCGAGCCAGCGTCGCCTTTAACAGCCGCGACGAGGCAATGGGCACGGGCAGCCTGAGCCTGGCCGTGGGGGATGACGAGCCGATCGTGTTCACCCTCACGGAGGAGAACAACTCCCTCACGGCAATTCGCGACGCAATCAACAACGCCGAGGAGCTTCCCGTCACTGCAAGTCTGATTAACGATGGGAGCGGCGAGCGCCTGGTGCTTCAGAGCACGCGCACAGGGGCCGCGGAAGCCATTACCGTTTCCGTTACGGACGACGATGGCGATGACGCTGACGGCGCGGGTCTTTCTCGCTTGGCGGAGAGCAGCTTCGAGGTGCTGACGGCGGCGCAGGACGCGAGCCTGAGGGTCAATGGCCTGGCCATCACCCGCAGCACAAACCAAATTAGCGACGCCCTGGATGGGATTACGCTCACCTTAAAGGCGCCAAGCGCTAGCGGTGCGGAAACGGTTGCCGTCACGGCCGATAACAGCAGAACCACCGCGGCCCTCGATAAGTTCATTAAGGCCTACAACACCCTGAGTGACAGCATCGGTAAGAACACGGTTTTTGATGCGGAAACGGGGCAAGGTGGGCCTCTGTTAGGCGACGGCACGCTTCGCAGCTTAGAAAGCGCCATGCGCAATACGCTGCTGACCACCACGGACCCCCAGGGCAACGTTCGCAGCCTCGTGGACCTAGGGCTCTCAACAAATGCCTCGGGCACCGTGTCCCGCAGCGGCAGTGCTCTAGAAGACGCGCTCAGCGCAGATCCCGACGGGGTTAACGCTTTGCTCGATCGCCTTGGGGAAGCCCTCGAGGCGCGCATGGGCCGCTTTGATGGATCCAAGGGCTTGGTGGCCACCCGTATTGAGGGCTTCGAAGCCCGCTTGGATGGCCTCGATGACCAGCGGGAGCGGCTTAACCGCCGCCTGGCCGCCGTCGAGGCGCGTTACACCCGAGAATTCAGCGCCCTTGATGGGCTAATCGCAGGCATGAATCAAACCAGCAACTACCTCAGCGCCCAGCTCGGCGCCCTGAATTCGGGGGGCCGCGGATGAGGCGTAGAAGCCAAGGGCCCTAGACGGCCAGAAATTTAAGCACGCAGTGCGCAGTACCGCGCCTCCTTCGGGCGGCGCCACAGGGACACTTTGACTTTAAAAACTGGCCGGCAGGGACGTCGGCCTTGGGACCAAAACGGGAGCATTACCATGTCCTTTGCCATGAAGCAGTACGCACGCATCGGTACGCAAGCCAGCATCCAGGATGCGTCGCCCCATCGATTGATCCAAATGCTTTTTCGGGGTGCGCTCGATCGCATGGCCAGCGCCAAGGGCGCCATGGAGAACGGCGATATCGCCCGAAAGGGTGAGCTGATTGGTAAGGCGATTTCCATTGTCGGGGGCCTTCGGGACGCAGTGATTGAGGATGGGGGCACCTTGTCCCAAAACCTCGATGCCCTCTACGACTACATCGCGAATCGTCTGGTGATCGCCAACCTCCAAAACGACGAAGACGTTCTTGAGGAATGCATGGATCTCCTAACCCCCATCGCCACGGCTTGGGACGAAATTTCCCCGGACCGCGTGCAAAGCAGCAGCGAGGCCTAGGGTCATGACGCGTCAGTGGACAGTCATTCCTGGCGCCTATCGGGGCGCGCCGGCGATCAATCGCTTTCAGGTATGGCGGTTAAGAGATGAGGTGCTGCGAGCACTTTGTAGGGGCGCGGCCCGGTGCACGGTGACGGTGAGATCGCCCGCCCAGATTCGGGGAGCCCTTTGGTTATGAACGCAACGCCGAAGCTGTACGCCCGAGTGGCCTTGCAGGGCGCTCTGGAAGACGCCCCGCCCTATCGCATCAGGCGGCTGGCATACCAGGCCATCCTCGATGCTCTGGCCGGGGCCCGGCGGGCCATGGATCGACGCGATGTGCCAGCTAAGGGCTCGCAGCTTAGTTACGCCATCGAATTACTGGGCGCACTCATGGATGAGCTCGATCCCGAGGCCAGCGCCATCGAGGCGCAGATGCATGATCTTTACCACTACCTGGTTCGCCGAATCGTAAGGGCGAACTTCGAGAACGATCGAGCGGCCTTAAACGAGTGCCAAGACTTGTTAACGCCCATCGCTCGGGCCTGGGACAAAACAGCGATGTCCGAGGCGTCGCCCGCAGAAGCTTATGTAAGGGGTGAACGGCCTGAACCCGTAACCGCGGCGGCGAAGCGCGCGCCTACGGATCGTTATCAACAATTTGAGCCAAGCCACTCGTGAGGGTTTGGGAGTAGGGCTACGCAAGGAGGCAGTCATGGTCATCGAACTAGGAAAGGTGTCTAAGCATTCAGCTGCGCCGCGCATACATAGCGCCTCCCGAAACCCCGCGCGACTCCTGGCCCGGGCTTTGGCGCGGATTGCCGCGGGCCGGCAAGCCGCCGAGGACGGCGCTCGGGGGACCTGTGCCCTGATGCTTTCCGACGGCCTCGGCCTTATGGAGCGCCTCGCGCGGGCCGCGGGGGAGGATGGCACGGCCCTTGGCTACGAACTGAAGGCCCTTTACAGCCAGGCCGGCGAAGCTTTGCTTCGCGCCCAGTTCGCCCCAAGCGACGCCCTATTTGATGAGGCCGAGGCGCTGCTTACGCCCATTCATGAGGCCCTGGAAGCGCTTACGCCCCCGGAGCCCCCGCCGGTCCGGCGGGTGAGCGCAAGCGTCGGCTAAAGAGAATTTTTGTACCACCTAACTTAACCACAGCTAAGGAGTGACCCCATGGTCATGTCAGTCAACACCAACGTACTTTCCCTCACCGCCCAGCGGAACATGATGGGGACGCAAAACTCGCTCAGCACCTCCATCGAGCGCCTGTCTACAGGCCTTCGCATTAACAGCGCGAAGGACGACGCGGCGGGCCTCGCTATTGCCGAG
>JAUILI010000028.1 GCA_030433075.1 Gammaproteobacteria bacterium
GCAAGGGTGCAGCAGCCAAAGCATGATCAGCCTTAAGCGTGGTCTCGATTTGCCCATTACGGGCACCCCCGAACCAACCATTGAAGACGCGCGGCCGTCGCGACAGGTCGCCGTCCTCGGCCCCGACTTCATCGGAATGAAACCCACCATGGCGGTCCAGGAAGGGGACCGGGTGGAGAAGGGCCAGGTTCTCTTCGACGATAAAAAGAATCCTGGAGTGGTCTTTACGGCGCCGGCGGCGGGCACGGTCAGTGCTATACACCGCGGCGCTAAGCGGGCGCTCCAATCCGTGGTCATTGACGTGGACGCTGCCGGCGGCGCCGTCGCCTTCCCAGTGATCGGGCCCGAGGCCATCGCTGGGGTAGAACGCAGCGCGCTGGTGGAGGCGCTGGTTGCTAGCGGCCTCTGGACCGCCCTGCGCACGCGTCCCTTCTCGCGCATTCCCGCGAAGGACAGCACGCCGGCCGCGATCTTCGTGACCGCCATGGATACCCAGCCCCTCGCGGCGGATCCGGTGCTGGCGGTCGCAGATCAGCACGACGCGCTCAGCCACGGCCTCGACGCCCTGGCTCGCCTCACGGAGGGCAAGGTCTACCTGTGCACGGCGCCCGGCGTCACCCTGCCGACCGGTAGCGACGCCCGAATCCAACAGGAAAGCTTTGCCGGCCCCCATCCCGCGGGACTCCCGGGCACGCATATTCATTACCTTGAGCCCGTTTCTGCCCAAAAGTCCGTTTGGCACATCGGTCTTCAGGACGTGGTGGCGCTGGGTCGGACCTTGCTTGACGGTGAGCTCTACACCCAGCGCGTGGTGGCCCTCGGCGGACCGGCGGTGACCCGTCCTCGACTGCTGCGGACCGTGCTCGGGGCGAGCATCGACGAACTCACGGCCGGGGAACTTGGCGGCGGTGATCTACGCGTGCTGTCCGGTTCGGTCTTTTCGGGCCGCAGCGCCCGCGGCGCGCTCGCGTTCCTCGGTCGCTATCACAGCCAGATCTCCGTGCTCGAGGAAGACCGGAGCCGGCCCTTCCTTCATTACCTGCGTCCGGGAAGCGATGCCTTCTCCGTGCTGCCCGTATTCCTGTCCCGGCTGGCGCCGAAGAAGCGCTTTCCTTTCACAACCAGCGCGAATGGTTCGGCGCGCGCCATGGTGCCCGTGGGGAGCTACGAGGCGGTCATGCCTCTGGACATCCTGCCCACCCAGCTGCTGCGCAGCTTGCTCGTGGGGGATATCGATACGTCCATTGCCCTCGGGGCCCTGGAGCTCGACGAGGAAGACTTGGCCCTGTGCACCTTCGCGTGCCCGGGCAAATATGAATACGGCCCCGTGCTTCGGGGTCTCCTCGACCGCATCGAGAAGGAGGGCTAGGCCGGGAGCTTACGCAGTGTGCTAGATCGTCTCGAGCCGGAATTCGAGAAGGGCGGCAAATACGAAAAGTGGGCGGCGCTCTACGAGGCCGTTGATACGGCGCTCTACAAGCCCAGCCGGGTGACCGGGGGTGCCTCCCACGTTCGCGACAGCATCGACCTGAAGCGAATCATGATCACGGTATGGCTGTGCACCTTCCCGGCGATGTTCGCGGGTATGTACGCCATTGGTCACAACGCGAACGAGGCCCTGGCGGCCCTCGGGCTTGCCTCAGCCGATGGCTGGCGTGGCGCCGTTATTGGCACCTTCGCCGGCTTTGATCCGGCAAGCACCTGGGACTGCCTGGTCCACGGGGCCCTTTACTTCCTGCCGGCCTACGCCGTGACCTTCCTGGTGGGGGGCTTCTGGGAAGTGCTCTTCGCCTCGAAGCGGGGCCATGAGGTCAACGAAGGCTTCTTCGTGACCAGCGTGCTCTTCGCCCTGACCCTGCCTCCGACCATTCCCCTGTGGCTTGTGGCCCTTGGGATCAGCTTCGGCGTGATCATTGGCAAGGAAGTTTTCGGCGGCACAGGGAAAAATTTCCTAAACCCTGCGCTGACGGGGCGGGCGTTCCTCTACTTCGCCTATCCCGCGGCCATGTCCGGGGATGCGGTGTGGACCGCTGTGGACGGCTACACCTCCGCCACGCCCCTGGGCCGCGCAGCCCTGGGGGAAGACTACGGCGTAAGCTGGATGGACGCCTTCCTGGGCACCATGCCGGGCTCCATGGGGGAGGTCTCGACCCTGGCGATTCTCCTTGGGGGCGCAGCCCTGGTGCTCATGCGCATCGCCAACTGGCGGATCATGGCCGGCGTGGTGCTGGGCGGGTTGCTCATGACCCTGCTGTTCAATGCCCTTGGGTCCGATTCCAATCCGCTCTTCGCCATGCCCTTTAGCTGGCACTTCGTGCTTGGGGGCTTCGCCTTCGGCGCCGTGTTCATGGCCACGGACCCGGTCTCGGCGTCCATGACCAACACCGGTCGCTACTTCTACGGCGCCCTGATCGGTGCCATGTGCATCTTGATTCGGGTGGTAAACCCGGCCTTCCCGGAAGGGATGATGCTCGCCATTTTGTTCGGAAACCTCTTCGCGCCGCTGATCGACAACATGGTGGTGCAGGCCAACATCAAGCGGAGGATCGCGCGCAATGTCGCAGCCTAAGCGAGATGGCATCGGCAACATTCTGCTGGTTGCCGTATCCGTATGCCTTGTCTGTTCCATTCTGGTGTCCGGGGCCGCCGTTGCCCTGAAGCCGGTGCAGAAGGCGAACCGGGTTCTCGATCAGAAGAAGAACGTTCTCATCGCCGCCGGCGTGCTCGCCGAGGGCGCGACGGAGGATGCGGAAGGGCGCGGGGTGGAAGCCCTCTTCGCGGACTTCGAGACTCGAGTGGTGGATCTGCGCACCGGTCGCTATGCGGATGACGTGGACGCGCAAAGCTTCGATCAGCTGCGCACCGCGTCGGATCCGAGCCGCTCCACGGCCCTGGCCACGGGGGAAGACCCGGCCACGATCAAGCGTCTTGAGCACTACGGTCTTGTGTACCTAAAGCGCGACGCAAGCGGAGCAATTGAAACGGCTGTGCTGCCGATCCGGGGCTACGGCCTTTGGGGCACGCTCTACGGCTACCTGGCGCTCGACAGCGATCTTGAAACGGTCGCCGGCATTGGTTTCTACCAGCACCAGGAAACCCCGGGGCTCGGGGGTGAGGTGGAGAACCCCCGGTGGAAGGCGCAGTGGGCCGGCGTCAGCCTCTTCGGCGATGACGGCACCCCCGCGGTGGCCCTGGTGAAGGGCAAAGCGCCGGAGGGCAGCGGTGCCCGGAGCCATCAGGTGGACGCGCTGTCCGGCGCAACCATGACGAGCCGAGGGGTGCAGAACTTGGTGAACTTCTGGGTCGGGGAGCGGGGCTACGGCACCTGGCTTGAGAACATGCGGGGAGGTCGCGTCTAACCATGGCCAGCTCAAAGGAAGTCCTGTTTAACCCCATTCTGGACAACAACCCCATTGCCCTTCAGGTGCTCGGCATCTGCTCGGCGCTGGCGGTGACCGTCAGCATGGCCAACACCCTGGTGATGTGCGCAGCGGTGACCGCCGTGACGGCCTTCTCCAGCCTCTTTATTTCCATGCTGCGCAACCACATGCCCTCAAGCATTCGGATCATTGTGCAGATGACGATCATCGCGTCCCTCGTGATCGTGGTGGATCAGCTGCTTCAGGCCTATGCCTTCGCCATTTCCAAGACCCTGTCGGTCTTCGTGGGGCTGATCATCACCAACTGCATTGTGCTGGGGCGGGCGGAAGGCTTCGCCATGCAGAACCCCCCGGGGCTGTCCTTCTTGGACGGCATCGGTAACGGGCTTGGCTACAGCGCGCTCTTGATCACCGTTGCGCTGATTCGCGAGCCCCTGGGCGCCGGCACGCTTATGGGCTACGAGATCCTCCCCACGGTGAGCAACGGCGGCTGGTACGTGCCCAATGGCCTTATGCTGCTGGCGCCGAGCGCCTTCTTCATCATCGGCCTTCTGATCTGGGCCCTCCGGTCCTGGAAGCGGGAGCAGGTGGAAAGCGCTGACTTTGAGATCGCGGACAATATCCAGTACCGGGAGGCGCTCTAAATGGAGTACTACCTGAGCCTCTTCGTTCGGGCCGTCTTCATCGACAACATGGCCCTGACCTTCTTCCTGGGGATGTGCACCTTTATTGCCATCTCGAAGAAAATCAGCACCGCCGTGGGCCTCGGCATTGCCGTGGTGGTGGTGCTCGGGATCACCGTTCCCGTGAACAACCTGATCTACCAGCACCTGCTGCGGGAGGGCGCCCTCAGCTGGGCGGGGTACCCGGAGGCGGATCTCTCCTTCCTGGGCTATCTCTCCTACATTGGCGTAATTGCGGCCCTGGTGCAGATTCTCGAGATGTTCCTCGATAAGTACGTACCCGCGCTTTACAACGCCCTGGGGGTGTTTTTGCCCCTCATTACGGTGAACTGCGCCATTCTCGGCGCCTCCCTGTTTATGGTGGAGCGGGACTACACCTTTGCGGAGTCGGCGGTCTTTGGTCTCGGTGCGGGGGTGGGCTGGATGCTCGCCATCACGGCCCTCGCCGGGGTGCGGGAAAAGCTGAAGTACAGCGATGTCCCGGAAGGGCTACGGGGCCTCGGCATTACCTTTATCAGCGTGGGGCTGATCTCCCTGTGCTTCATGTCCTTCGGCGGGATTGACCTCTAATACGGGGTCCGCAAACACCGGGCGCCGTAAGAAACGCGCCGACCCAAGGCCGGCAAAACGGAGAGAAAGATGGATTCAACGATCGTCCTGGGCGTGGTGATGTTTACCGGCACGGTGCTGGCGTTGGTTGGGGTGATTCTCATGGCCCGGGCCAAGCTCGTGAGCGCCGGCGACGTTACCCTCAACATTAACGGTGAAAAAACCGTGACCGTTCCCGCCGGTGGTAAGCTTTTGGGCACGCTGGCGGAGCAGGGGATCTACCTGTCCTCCGCTTGCGGCGGCGGCGGCTCCTGCGGGCAGTGCCGGTGCCAGGTGCTTGATGGGGGCGGCTCCATGCTGTCTACCGAGGAGGGGCACTTCACCCGCTCCGAGGCCCGGGAAGACTGGCGCCTCTCCTGCCAGGTGGCGGTCAAGCAGGACATGACCATCAAGGTGCCGGAGGACGCCTTCGGGGTGCAGCGCTGGGAGTGCACCGTGGAGTCGAACGAAAACGTCGCCACCTTCATCAAGGAGCTGGTGCTGAAGCTTCCGGAAGGGGCCAACGTCGACTTCCGCGCTGGGGGCTTTGTGCAGCTTGAGATTCCCCCCTACGCCATGAGCTACGAGACGGACATCGACGTTCAGCCCGAATTCCGAGAGGACTGGGACAAGTTCAAGATCTGGCGCTACACCTCCAAGGTGACCGAACCGACGATCCGCGCCTACTCCATGGCGAACTACCCGGAAGAAAAGGGTGTCCTGAAGTTCAACATTCGGGTGGCTACGCCGCCCCCGGGGCGCGACGACGTGCCCGCGGGGAAAATGTCGTCCTACGTCTTCTCCCTGAAGCCCGGCGATAAGGTGACGGTGTTTGGCCCCTACGGTGACTTCTTCGTCAAGGAAACGCCGAACGAGAAGATCTGGATCGGGGGCGGGGCCGGCATGGCGCCCCTGCGCTCGCAGATTTTCGATGAGCTCAAGCGCAAGGAAAACGAGAACACCAAGATGAGCTTCTGGTACGGCGCCCGAAGCCTGAAGGAGATGTTCTACGTCGAGGACTTCGATTCCCTAGGCGAGCGCTTTGAAAACTTCGATTGGCACGTGGCCCTCTCGGACCCCATGCCCGAGGACAACTGGGAGGGGCTCACGGGCTTTATCCACAATGTCGTCTTCGATCAGTACCTCAAGGATCATCCGGCTCCGGAAGACTGCGAGTACTACCTGTGCGGCCCGCCGCCCATGGTGGCTGCGGTGCTGAAAATGCTCGATGACCTGGGCGTCGAACCCGAGAACATCCTTCTCGACGACTTCGGCGGCTAACCTCCGGGGGGAGGTGCGGCGCCGGCGCCCCGGCGAATTGGGGCGCTGGCGTTTCTTTTTCCCCCTGGCCCTTCTCTGCTTTAATGCTAGGCAGAGGAGGGAACACCATGACCACAACGCAAGCCCCGCAGGACTTTCTCACGACCCTAGCCGCCACCCATCCCGATAAGCTCGCGGTGGTGGAGGATCTCCCCGACGGTACCATCCGCCATTGGTCCTACGCTGAATTTGAAGCCAACGCCTGCCGCCTGGCGCGCGTGCTCATGGCCGAGGGCATCGGCGCCAAGGATCGGGTGATCTGGTGCGGCCAGAACTCCCCCTGGGTGGTGGCGCTCATGGCTGCTGCCCGTAAGCTTGGGGCCGTAGCCGTGCCCCTGAATTACCGCCTCACCGCGGAGGAAGCGGCCTACGTGGTGGATAACTCCGATGCCACGGTGGCGTTTATCGATGCGGAGCTTCAGCCGCTGTTCGAGGGGCTTCGGAGCGAAGCGCCGAAGCTCAAAACCGTTTTGGTCTTCGATGCGGCCCGCCAGGGCCTTGCCGTTTCCGCGGCCCACGTGGACGCCGAGCCCTTGCTCGCCGCGGCCGATGGCGCCTCCCTGCCGCCGGCGGGGGCCGCCGGGGGCACCATGATCTACACCTCCGGGACCACGGGGAAGCCCAAGGGCGCGGTGCGCTTTGGGGGCGCTGATCCGGCGCAAACTCAGCGCATGATTGCCTTCTATGGGGTGCGCGGCGATGACGTCTACCTCACCACCGGCCCCCTATATCACTCCGGTCCCAGTGGCTTCATGGCCACGGGGCAGCTTCTCGGGCAGACGGTGGTCCTGCAAAAGAAATTCGATGCCGAGGATTGGCTGCGCCTCCTCGATAAGTACCACTGCACCAGCACCTTTTCGGCCCCGGCGCCCATTCGCCTGGTCTGTAACCTTCCCGATGAGGTGATTGCTCGCTACGACCGCAGCAGCATGCGGGTGATGATTGCGAATGCGGCCCCCTGGTCCTACGCCCTCAAGCTGATGTATCTCGATCGCTTCCCCGAGGATTCGCTCTTTGAGGTTTATGGCTCCACGGAGCTGGGGGTCAACGCCATCCTCCGTCCTGAATATCAGCGCAGCAAGAAGGGCTCCTGTGGCCAGCCGGCCCCAGGCTGCGAAATTCGTCTCTATGACGAGGAGGGGAAGGTGGTTACCACGCCGCATACGGAAGGGGAACTTTTCGTGCGCAGCGCGAGCGTCTTCGACACCTACCACAAGGCCGAGGATAAGTTTCAGGAGGATCGGCGCGACGGGGAATGGCAAACGGTCGGTGATATCGCCTACTTCGATGACGAGGGCTTCTACTACATCTGCGATCGTAAGAAGGACATGATCATCTCCGGAGGCGTGAACATTTACCCCGCGGAAATCGAAGGGGCCCTGGAGCAGCATCCCGACGTGGTGGATGTGGCCGTGTTCGGCATTCCCAGCGAGGAATGGGGGGAGATGGTTCACGCCGAGGTGGTACAGCGCCCGGGTGCGAGCCTCACGGCGGAGGCCCTTATGGCCTACGCCCGGGAGCACCTCGCGGGCTACAAGGTGCCCCGGTCCATCAAGTTCATCGCCGAGATTCCCCGCACGGGGACGGGGAAAATCCTGAAGCGCGAACTGCGCAAGCCCTACTGGGAGGGCCGCGCGTCCCGGGTGGGCTAGACCTGCCGTCCGGGCTCAGGGGGCGCTTAGCGCCCCTTGAAGTCCGCCGGTCGCCGCTCCATGAAGCTGGCGATGCCCTCCTTGAAGTCTTCCGTCTTAAACAGCGGCAACAGCTGCAAGAACACGTGGTGAACGTGATCGTTGAAGGTCTCGTTCATGCCCATGCGCATCATGCGCTTGGACGCCTGCACGGCCAGGGGCGCATTGGCGCAGATTTCCTTGGCCAGGGCTCGAGCGCGCTCCGCGACCTCAGCCGCCGGCACCACGGTGGAGACGAGGCCAAGCTCTAGCGATTCCGCTGCGGTGAGGGTACGTCCCGTGAAGATGAGCTCCGCCGCCTTGGACCAGCCCAGGAGGCGGGGGAGGATCCAGGTGCCCCCGGATTCGGGGACGATGCCCCGGGCCGTGAAGGCGGCCGCCATCTTCGCCTCCTCGGCCATGATGCGGATATCGCAGCCCAGGGCCATGTCCATGCCGTAGCCCGCGGCGGAGCCGTTTAGAGCGCAAATCACCGGCGTATCGAGGTTGTGCATGACCGTCGGGGGCGTCGAGCGAAGATCGAGATTGGTGCTGTTCCCCGCATCGGACTCGCCCACCTTGCCGCTGCGGAGATCGAGCCCCGCGCAGAAAAAGCGCCCCGTGCCCGTGAAGATGATGCAGCGCACGTCCCGGTCCCGGTCGGCCTTTAGGAAGAGCTCCGTCACCCGGTCGAGCATGGCACCGGAGATGGTGTTCTGCACCGCTTCCCGGTTAATGGTGATGGTGGCGATGTGTTCGCTTACCTCGTAGAGGACTTCCTCTGCGGGGCTTGCCTGAATCTGTGCTTGAGACATCTGTGCGCTCCTTTTTGCCCCTAGGGCATGCTGGTCATTTTTTCTTCGGAGAGTTTGTAGCCCGCCTCCGGCGGAATGCAAAGCCAGGTGCCGTCGTCCCGCTTTTCCGTCCAGGGGGTCACGGTGACGATGGGCTTGCTGGTAAAGGCGTCGATGAGCCCTTGGCAGTCGGGGAAGCCTTCGAGAATTTCAATGTTCCGGAGGGTCGGGAAGATTACCGTGCGGGATCCGGCCTCCGCATCGGCCAGGGCCTGGGCGGGGGTGAGCCAGACCGAGTCCACGGACTCATGGCCGTCGTGGGCCAGGACCTGATCCCCCGGGGCCACGGCGAGGAAGAAATGGGTATCAAAGCGCTTCGGCATCATGGTGGGCGTGACCCAGTGAGCGAAGCGGGTGAGGGCGTCGCAGGCAAGGCGTAGCTTGTGCTGACGCAGGAAGTCCTTCAGGGGAAGGTCGCCCTTGTGCAGCGCGTCCCGTAGGGGATCGAGCGCCGCCACCCGGGCGCCATCGAGGAGCGCTTCTTCCCCTTCGGCCCGGGCAAGGAGCACGCCCGCTTCCTCAAAGGCTTCCCGGATCGAGCCGATCTCGATAGCGCGAAGGACCGGATCCTCCGAGGCGCCATCGCAGAGCGCAGCCAGTTCCGGATCGTCATCCTGCGCATCTACCTTGCCGCCGGGGAACACCAGGGCGCCGGAGGCAAAATCAATCTGATGGTGGCGCACCACCATGAACATTTCCGGGCCCGCCGGGCTTTCCCGGAGCAGTACGATGGTGCCGGCGGGAACGGGAGGTTTGGCTTGAGCTTCAGTCACAGGGGTGTCCTTCTATAGGGCAGATTGAGGGCCTTAGCGGCCAGCAACCCGCTTGAGGAAAGTATCCAGGGACCGTTCCCGCGCTTCCCCCTGTCCTAGGGTGAAGTCGGGAACAATGAATTCATCGACGCCGGCTTCGGCGTAGGCGGTCAGCGCATCTCGGAGCGCCTCCGGCGTGCCCACGAGCTTGGGCATGGCGCTGGGCGCGGCGTTCCAGCGCTCGAGGGTGGCAGGGTCATCGCTCATGAAGATCAGCGCCTGGGCGGAGCGGTGGATGGCCCTTGGGTCCCGGCCGAGGTCCCGGCAGTGGGCCTCGAGCACCGCCCCTTTGTGGGCGAGGATCTCCGGCGTGCCCCAGACGTTCCATTCATCGGCCCAGCGGGCGGCGATGCGCAGGGTGACCTTTTCGCCACCCCCGCCAATGAGCAGGGGCAGGGGATCCTGCAGGGGCTTAGGCTCGAGGCTGGCCTTCGTCAGGGTGTAATAGGTGCCGGCAAAGTCGCTTTGGGCCTGGGTGAACAGGCTTTTGATCACGGCGCAGGCTTCGTCGAGGCGCGCCAGGCGCTCGCCTACGGTGTAGAAGGGAATGCCGTACTGCTGATGTTCGTTTTCCTGCCAGCCAGCGCCCAGGCCTAGCACCATGCGGCCGCCGCTGATGTGATCCAGCGTGGCGGCCATCTTTGCGAGCACCGCCGGGTGCCGGTAGGTGTTCCCACAGACCAGCGTGCCCAGGCGAAGGCGGGGCACGGCGGTGGCCAGGGCGCTTAGGGTGGTCCAGCACTCGGGCCAGGGGATTGAGGTGTCTTCGGCGTTGGGCATGAAGTGATCGGCGTACCAGAGCCCATCGAAGCCCGCGGCTTCCGCATAGCGGGCAAGGCCTAGCACCGTCTGAAACGGTTGGCCCGGATTCGGCCACAGGCTAATTTTCATCTTTTTCCCCCTCTCCTCACCCCCTAAGCTACCAGAAAGCTTGAAACACCCCTAGGGAGACGCCCATGGCCGCCCTGGCCTATGTCGACGTGACCTACCACCTATCCGGCTGCCGGTCCCTGAAGGAGCGGCGAAGCCGGCTTCTGCCCCTTCTCGATCGCCTGGGTCGGCAACGCCACCTTGCCCTGTGCCAGGCGCCGGGGGATGCGCTGAAGGAGGCGTCCCTGGCCATCGCCGTGGTGGCCCCGGACCGGGTGACCCTCCAGCAGCGTCTTGATGCGGTGCTGCGGAGCCTGGAGGACGACGTGGATGCGGTGGTCGCAAGCCTGGAGCACGAGGTGCTATGAGGGCTCGTCGGCGCACACAAGGGATGGGCGCAGGGCTCTTGCTGCTCCTCGGCCTTTTTCTCGGGGGCTGCGACCCAGCGCCACCCGAGGCCTACGTGCTGCGCCTGGCCGAGGCCCTCGAGCTTCCGTCGCCGAGCCTTCCTACGCCTACGACCTGGCCCCGGCCCCGTGAGCGCCAGGCCCTTGTGCCTGAGGAAAAGGGGGATCTGCTGGATTTTCTGGCCCTCCAGCGCTGTGGCCTAGGCGCGGTGCTGGGCGCTCGGAACGGGCCCCTGGGGCGGGTGATGGATGGGCCCGAACGCCTGCGCTACGAGCTGCGCTTTCGCGCGGGCGCCGATCGCTGCCTTTCCACGCTAGAAGGAGAGGGTCGGGAACGCCTGGAAGCCCTCCTGGCCCGGAAGCGGAACAGCTGGCCCGCGGTGCTTTGGAATGGAACGCTGGGCAGCGCGGCCTGGGCGGAGCTCTATGGAGCGCACGGCGAGGCCTGGGCACCCCCGCCGGCAAGGGAAGGGGCGGTGGCGCTCGCTGCCCTAGGCCCCCTTCGCGCGCGGGTGGACGCGCTTGTACCGCCCGCCCCGGATGTCAGCTCTGAGGCGCTTGCAGCGGCGGAGAATCCCGCGGCATGGCATGGGCCCTGGGAGGCCCTTGCGCAGCATCGCTATCCGGGGGTGGCGCTCCACCAGCTGCAACGCCTCACCGGCGCCCTAGAGGGCGCCACCCGGCTCCTCGAGCGACGGGAAGGGCAGCGCCCCCTGTGCCACCAGGGCCGCCCAACCCCCCGTGCCAAGCGCGTGAACGCGGTCTTTCTTCGCTATTATGGCGAGGGGCTGCAGCCGGCCATGGCGGAGCTGGAGCGGGGCCTTGGGCCCTGGCTTGAGGCCACCGGGGCGCTCTGGGCGCAGCTTCAAGGGGGGGCGCCCCTCGCGGCACAGCCCGCCCTCGAAGGCTTTCTCGATCCCCGGGCGCCGGGGCCCTGGCGGGCCTATGAGGCCGCTCGGGACCGGCACACGGCCCGGTGGCAAGCGGTGCTTGGCGCCTGCCAGCTCATGCCCGGGGCGCCGACCCCTTAATCTTAGGAGACCTCGATGCGGTTCCTTCTCTTGCTTGCGCTCATTGGCGCGGTGTTCTGGGCCCTGAGGCGAAGCCTGGGGGAGCAGCGGCAGGCGCGTCTGGCTCAGCTGGGGTTGCCGGGGCGGTGGCGCCGGGACGGGGGCCATGAGCTTGTCCTCGAGGGGGGGCTCGCCGGCGGCCCTTACCGGGAGCGGCGCCCCGATGGCACCACGGTGACGGGGCAGTGGCGTCTCAAGGGAGAGAACCTTTTGCTTTGCCCCGAGGGGGGGACGAAGGCTTCCGAAGAAACGCTCGAGCTTCGAGTTTTCGGTTCAGATCGGCTCGGGCTCCACGGAAAAACCCGAAAGAACCATCTGTACGATCGGGTGGGCTAGGCCTCTCGGTTTCGTAACCCGTAGAGCACGGCGAGGCTCAAGGCGAAGCCGGGCAGGATCTCGTAGAGATCGAACATGCCCCCCTCGAGCTGGCCCCAGAGCACCACCGTGCCGCCGCCGGCCACCATGCCCCAGAACGCCCCCCGAGCGCTGAAGCCCTTTCCGTAAAGGGCGTAGAGCACGGCGGGGCCGAAGCTGGCCCCGAGCCCCGCCCAGGCGTAGCTCACGAGGCTGAGAACCTTCGAGTCCGGGTCCTGGGCGAGCCCTAGCGCCGTCGCCGCCACCAGTAGCACCGCGCCCCGGCCCACGTTCAGCCGCGCCCGGGCCGAGGCCGTGGGCCTCAGCACGGCGAAGACATCCTCGGCGAGGGCCGTGGAGGCCACGAGGAGCTGGGAGTCGATGGTGCTCATGACTGCGGCCAGGATGGCCGCCAGGATGATGCCGGCGAGGGCAGGCGAGAGAAGGCTTTGGGTGAGGGCAATGAAGATTGTTTCCGGATCGGCGAGATCGGGCAGCAGACGCGGGCCCAGGAGCCCCAGGGCCACGGCGCCGAGGCCGCTTAGGATCATCCAGCTCATGCCGATGCGCGTGGCCTCCCGGGCCTCCGAGGCGCTGCGCAGAGCCATGAAGCGCGCCAGGATATGGGGCTGGCCAACATAGCCGAGGCCCCAGGCCACGAGGGACAGCCATCCCATCACGGTCAGCCCCGAGAACAGGTCAAGGTGGCCTGCGGGGAGCGCTGCCTCCGCCGGCGTGAAAAGGGCCAGGGCAGGAACGAGCAGCAGCGCCCCCAGCATGAGGAGGCCCTGAAAAAAGTCGGTCCAGGCTACGGCAAGAAAGCCCCCAGCCATGGTGTAGGCAACGATCACTCCCGCGCCCAAAAGCAGGGCCGTGAGGTAGGACAGGCCCAGCGTGCTTTCAAAGAGCCGGGCGCCGGCCACGAGGCCCGCGGAAACATAGAAGGTAAAGAAAAACAAAATGAGCGCGGTGGCCAGGGCGCGCACGGCCTGGCGGCTCCCGGGACTGCCCCCGGCTCGCTGGGCAAAGAACTCGGGCAGGGTGAGGGCGCCATCCCCGCCGTCCCCCGCGCCCGTGGCCTCCCGCAGCCGCGCCGCCACGAAGCGCCAGTTCAGATAGGCACCGAAAATTAGGCCGATCATGATCCAACTTTCCGTAAGCCCCCCCAGGAATACGGCGCCGGGGAGGCCGAGGAGGAGCCAGCCGCTCATATCCGAGGCGCCGGCGGAGAGCGCCGCCACCGCTGGGCCCAGGCTTCGCCCTCCCAGGGCGTAATCCGTTTCGTTGCGGGTCTTCTTCCAGGCCGCAAGGGCCAGCACAAAGAGCGCGGCAAGGTAGAGGGCAAAGGCGGCGGTGGTGGCGGTCATGGGGGCTTCCTGGCTTAGAACGATCCCGGGCGCGGGGGCGGGCAGGTCGCGGTCCGGGCGCGTACACTTCCCGCCGAACCTTCGGAGGCTGCCATGTCATCAAGCTTGCCAGAAATCATGCTTCAGCGCGCCAGCGGGCAGCAGGAACCCCTCAGCGCCTACGCAGGACAGGTGCTGCTCGTGGTCAACACGGCGAGCCAGTGCGGCTTTACGCCCCAGTACGAGGCCCTCGAGCAGCTTCAGCAGCACTTTGGCGGAGAGGGCTTTACCGTGCTGGCCTTTCCCTGCAACCAGTTTGGGCGCCAGGAGCCCGGGGATAATGAGGCGATTGCGAGCTTCTGTGAGACGCGCTTCCACACGACCTTCCCACTGTTTGCCAAGACCGAGGTGAACGGCCCGGAGGCCCATCCCCTCTTTACGCATTTGAAGGCAGCGGCCCCGGGGGTGCTCGGGACGCAGGGGATCAAATGGAACTTCACGAAATTCCTGGTGGATCGCCGGGGGCGGGTGCGGGCGCGCTTCGCCCCGAGTACGGACCCCTTAAGCTTTATCAGCGCGATTAAAGACTGTTTACGGGAGACCCCATGACCGCTCCATCCTCGCCCTGGGCGGCGGCCCAGCGGCTCTTTGCGGCCCTTGAGCGCCGCTTCGTCCCCGACGCTAAGGGCGTCGATTTCTCCCAGGTGCTGGCGGCGCGCTGGGCCCCTGGCCCCCTGGGAGGGCGGCTCGTGGCTGGGGGCGCCGTTGACAGCGTGGGCCTTGAAGACCTGGTGGGCTTAGAGGCCCAGCGCGCTCGCGTGGTCGCCAACGTAGCGCAGTTTGTAGCGGGCTTGCCCGCCAACAACATGCTGCTTTGGGGCGCCCGGGGGACGGGCAAATCCTCCCTGGTCCATGGCGTTTTGAATCACTTCGCAAGCGAGGGCCTCCGCCTGTTGGAGGTGGAGCGTGATGCCCTTGGGGATTTGCCGGAGATTTCCGAGCGCCTCGGCGCCTTGCCCTATCGCTTCCTGCTGTTCTGCGACGATTTGTCCTTTGAGGGGGCCGAGCTGGGCTACAAGGCGCTCAAGTCGGCGCTGGAAGGGACGGTCTTTGCGGCTGCGGGAAACGTGATGCTGGTCGCAACCTCCAACCGACGTCACCTTATGCCGGAGCGGGCGTCCGAGAACCAGCAGTTCACCCATACGGACACGGGAGAGATCCATCCGGGGGAGACCACGGAGGAGAAGCTTTCCCTGGCCGATCGCTTTGGCCTGTGGGTGTCCTTTCATCCCATGGCCCAGCCGGCTTATCTGGAAGCGGCGGCGCGCTGGGTGGCCCATTACGGTGCGCCCCATGGGGTGATTTTTGACGATGCGGCGCGGGCCGCCGCCTTGACCTGGGCCCTTACCCGGGGGGCGCGTAGCGGTCGGGTGGCCCATCATTTTGCCCGCCATTGGGTGGGGCAGGGGGTGCTCGCGGCGCGGCAAACGGGGGGCTAGGGGCCCCTAGGGATTTTTTGTCCGATGAGATGCTTGACTCCGGTGAAGGGATCGCTAGACTACGCGGCCTGTCAACGAGAGCCGAGTCCTAGCGGTGTTGGCATGGAGCGTCCCCTTCGTCTAGAGGCCTAGGACACCGCCCTTTCACGGCGGTAACAGGGGTTCGAATCCCCTAGGGGACGCCACTATTTTGCGTCTTGATCGGATCGGGACGCTGGGCGTCAGACGCTCAAACGCGGTTTCGCGGGAATAGCTCAGTTGGTAGAGCACAACCTTGCCAAGGTTGGGGTCGCGAGTTCGAGTCTCGTTTCCCGCTCCAAACACAAGAACGGCGCCTCCGGGCGCCGTTTTTCGTTTCAGCCTCCCTCAAAGGCCCTAGGGCTGAGCTCCATTCATCATCACCGCCTCCACCGCATCTCGGGCGCTTTCCGGCGCGCCGGGGCAGAGCGCTTGGCCGAACCGCTTGGGCGTTGGGGGCGTGGGGTCGGCGCCCGGAGCCGGGGTGCGCAGGCGCAGCTGATAGCTGTTGAAGGCCAAAAGCTTCGGCCAGCTGGGGTCGAGCCCAGCGCGGACGTTCCACTGGGCGCAGCGGGCCGCTTCGTAGCCTTCCCGAGCCGCGTCGTAGCGGCTGCGGCTGATGCGGCTGAGATATTTACGCCAGCGGTAATTCGGGGCGTTTTCCGGCACAAAATGCTTGGGCATGAAGGGGTTCGGAGGCGTGGCGCGATCGTGCAGCACGTCCGCCAGCTGTCCGTCCTCCGTGAGCCCCACAAAGAGGTACCAGCCGCCCACGGTACTGGGGTAGGGCGCAAACATGTTCCAGTGTTGGTCTAAGCGAAGGCTTTGAATCACTGGTTCAAGCTGGCGTCGGAGTGTAAGGCTGGCTTCGCTTAGGCCGCTCGGCGTTTCCGGCACTCGAAGGGCCGGTAGGCTGGTGATGTTCCAGCCCACCACGGCGAGGAAGGCGAGGGCAGCAAGCCCTTGGGGTGCCGCGGGAGAGGGCTTCGGGGCCCAGGGGAGCAGGATTGCCGTGGCTCGCCCGAACAGGCGGCGCTGCTCGCCGATAAAGTGGTAGATCCGGTCCCCGGGGCGGGTGGTGGCGCGAAGCCCCGGCGCCAGCCAGCGTAGGCGCTGGCCCGAGGCAAACACCGTGGCCAGGGCCGCCCAGCGCAGGGTCCGGGTGCCGTCCTCCGTGACCACGATCCAGCTCACTTCCCGTTCAAGCAGGGGCCCGAGTTCCGGGTCGTCCTGCGCGGGGCCCAGGTGGCGCAGGTTCAGGCCCAGCACGCGCCAGAGGAGCAGGCAGGTCTTTTCGCAGAAGCCGCAGTCCCGGTCGAAATAAATCGCCAGGGGTGGGGCAGGGCGTGCGGTGAGGCGCCCCGCGCTGTCCCAGAAGGCCGGGGGCAGCAGCACCAGCAGGGAAGCGATGCTGATGAAGGGGAAGAGCCCGATCTTCAAATTGAGGATGAATCCGAGCTCGAGGGTAATGAGCCCGAGGGCCGCCAGGGTGCGGGGCCAGGGGTTTTTCGTGGGCCAGAGCGCCAGCACCGGAGCCAGCAGCTCGAGCCACCAGACGTAGCGGCTAAGGGGAACGGTCAGGCCGTGCCAATCGGCCCAGAAGGGCGCGAGGTATGCCGCAAACTGATTATGGGAGAGGGCGTAGTAAATCGCCGTGCCATCGACCCGCCAGGCGTCGCCGTTCTTCAAGAACGCCGAGAAAAAGTACACCGCCAGCACCTGAAAGATCAGGGCCTTTGAGGCGATGCTGAGGTGCGTTGGGCTGCGGCCCTCCAGGGCGCCCTCGGGGCCAGGCGAAGTCAAGCTAGGCCGCTGCACCGCCGCCGCCAGGGAGAGGCGCGCGCCCCAGGGCAGGAAGAGGCCCCAGAAGAGGAGCAAGAGCAGCAGGTTGTCGCCCCCCTGAAGTACCAGGGGATTGCGATTATGCAGCGAGGCCAACAAAAGAAAGCTGACGAGGGTCGAGAGCCAGGGCCGGATGCCGAGGGTCAGGGTGAGAGCCGCCAGGGCCCCGAGGATTCCGAGGCCGACGGTCCACCGGGGATCGTCGAAGAGCCAGTAAAGGGAGAGGCGCCAGGGCTCGGCCAGGCTTCGGGAGAGCTCCGCCCCATAGAGCCCCTCAGCACCGAGGAAGGTCAGCCAGTCGCCGCTGCGGAGGAAGAGGTCAGCAAGGATAAGGAGCCCCACGGCAATGCGCAGGAGCCCCAGGGCCCGCAGATCGACGGTGAAGGGCGCCCGAAGGGCCGGCGGCAGGCGTTCCATCTAGGGAGCGCCGGGCGCGTAGCGCTGATCCCAACCCAAGGCGTTGTGGGCCTCAAGCACCTCAAGCACGGCGGGAATGGATATGGCCTTGAGCTCGCCCCGGGCCGAGCGCACCGTGGTGGCCATGAAGAGGGCGTTGTAGACCGCTTCCTCCGTGGCCTCCGCGGCGGCGGCGAAGAGGGGGGAGAGGGCCGCATTGACCAGCACCCCGCCGCCTTCTGGGTCGCGGCTTTCCCGGGGCTTACGTAGCTCCGGCGCCGTGGAAAAGGCAATGATGTAGTCCCCGGAGCCGTTGTGGGCGTAGGAGCCCGTGCGGCCGAGGCCCATCATCACCCGCTTGGCGATGCGCTCCAGGCCAAGGGCGGAAAGGGGCGCGTCCGTGGCGAGGACGATCATGATGGAGCCGTCCTCCCGGTCATCGGCGGGGGGCGCCTTGGCCAGGGCCTCCTGATAGGGGAACTGCTCAAGCGCTCGACCCACGGGGGCGCCGTTCATGGTCAAAAAGCCGCCGTAGTTGGTTTGCACGAGCACGCCGAGGGTCCAGCCGCCGAGGCTGTCCGGAAGCACCCGGGAGCTCGTACCGATCCCTCCCTTCCAGCCAAAGGCCTGGGTGCCCGTGCCGGCGCCCACGCTGCCCTCGGCAATGGGGCCGTCCTTGGCGGCCTCCAAGGCTTCGCGCACGTGGGCGGGCTGCACCGGGTCGGACCACATGTCGTTCACCCGGCCGTCGTTCGTTTCCCCCACGATGGGGTTAATGGTGTGCTCCCCCATGCCCGGCTGGTCGTAAAGCCAGTCCACGAGGCCCCGGGCGGCGCTCCAAACGCAAAGGGTGCAGGTGAGCACGATGGGCGTTTCCAGCTCCCCGAACTCCCGGACCTGCGTTTCCCCGATGAGCTTGCCGTAGCCGTTACCCACGTGAATCCAGGCGGGCATGGGGTGGGTGTAGAGGTTGCCCGGGCCCGGGATGACGGCGGTGACGCCGGTGCGGATCCGGTCCCCCTCGATCAGGGTTTTATGACCCACCTTCACCCCGGCCACATCCGTGAGGGCGTTTAGGGGCCCCGGGGTGAAGACCCCGGGCACCACGCCGAAGTCCCGAACGCGCCCCCGGGGGCCATCCTCCGCACCTGCGGTGAGCGCGAGGGCGAGAAGGGCGAGGGCGCTGAAAACCTGGCTCAGGCGCATGGCGGGCTCCTAATCTTCCTGCTGTTGAAAGGCGTCGAGCTCCTCATCGCTGAGGAAGTGCAAGAGCTCGCCGCCGAAGAACCAGAGCAGGTGCCGATCGACCCCTTCCCAGAGGGAGGGGAAGCGGCGGTGAAGGCGGAGCAGGACGTCCTGCCCCAGGAATTCGTAGTCCGGCTCCTGGGCGCTAACGGCCTCTAGGAGGCGATCGAGGCTAGCCTGGAGGGGGTCGAGCTCATCGCTTTCGCTTTGCGCCTTGGCCGCGCCGAGGAGGGCGCTAAGTTGCCGCAGGCGCTGAAGATTTGGGGCCAGCGCGCGCGGGGCCTCTGGGCTTTCGTCCGTTCGCATTTCACCCCCCCTCTGCTAGAGTACGGCGCCGCTGCTTTATTCCCTTCTACAGGACGCGTTATGACCACCGCCGCATTGTCCATTGCTGGCCTAAAGAAAGTCTATGCCGACGGATTTACGGCGCTAAAGGGCATCGATCTTGAGGTAAAAGAGGGCGATTTCTTCGCCCTGCTCGGGCCTAACGGCGCTGGCAAGTCCACCACCATTGGCATCATTTGCTCCCTCGTGCGTAAGACCGAAGGGGCCGTGAAGATCTTCGGCATCGACGTGGACAAGGACTTTGCCGCAGCCAAGCGCCTCATCGGCGTGGTGCCCCAGGAATTCAACTTCTCCATCTTCGAAAAGGTGGGGGATATCGTGGAGGTGCAGGCGGGTTTCTACGGCCTCTCCCTTCGGGAAGGGGCGGTCAATACGGAGAAATATCTAAAGCGCCTCGGGCTCTGGGATAAGCGCAACGCCCAGGCCCGCCACCTCTCCGGGGGCATGAAGCGGCGCCTCATGATTGCCCGGGCCCTGGTGCACGAACCCCGGCTGCTTATCCTCGACGAGCCGACGGCGGGGGTGGATATCGAAATCCGCCGGTCCATGTGGGCCTTCTTGGAAGAAATGAATCAGGCGGGCACCACCATCATCCTCACTACCCACTATCTGGAAGAGGCCGAGTCCCTGTGCCGCAACATTGCGATCATTGATCACGGGGAAATCGTCGAGAACACCTCCATGCGGGCGCTTTTGGGGCAGCTCACCACGGAAACCTTCGTGGTGGATTTGGCCGAGCCCGTGGCGGCCGCGCCGGAGGTGCCGGGCTTTGCCTTCCGCCAGGTGGATGCCCAATGCCTCGAACTTGATCTGACCCGGGGCCAACATTTGAATGCGGCCTTTGCCGCCTTAGATAGCGCTGGGCTGAAGGTGATGAGCCTGCGCAACAAGAGCAATCGCTTAGAGCAGCTGTTCGTGAGCCTCACGGCCAGCGAAGGCAGCGCGGAGACCCTCGTTCATGGCTGAGTCCACCCCCCACCTTTCCCCGGCGGAAGCCAAATCCACCCTGAGCGCCGACTGGGTGGCCTTTCGCACCATCGTGATCAAGGAAATTCGTCGCTTCCTGCGGATCTGGCCCCAGACCCTGGTGCCGCCGGCGATCAGCATGGTGCTCTACTTTTTGATCTTCGGAACCTTCATCGGCAGCCGGGTGGGGCAGATGGGGGGGCTGGATTACATGGCCTTCATCGTGCCCGGGCTCATCATGATGAGCGTGATTACCAACGCCTATTCGAACGTGGCCTCGTCCTTCTATTCCACGAAGTTCCAGCGCAGCATCGAGACCATGCTCGTGGCGCCCATCCCCAATGGGGTGATCCTGGCGGGCTTCGTGGCCGGGGGCGTGGCCCGGGGCCTTTGCGTAGGCGCCATCGTCACCATCATGGCGGGCTTCTTCGTGGACTTTACGATCCACAGCTTTGCCCTCACCGTGGGCATGATCCTCATGACCGCCGTGCTTTTTTCCCTGGGCGGCTTCATCAACGCGGTATTCGCCGATAAGTTCGACGATATCTCGATCATTCCCGCTTTCGTGCTCACGCCCCTGACCTACCTCGGGGGCGTGTTCTACAGCCTCGATCTGCTGCCGGACTTCTGGCGCACGGTCTCCTACTTCAATCCCATCGTGTACATGGTTTCCAGCTTCCGCTACGGCATCTTTGGGGTCAGCGGGGATGTGCCGGTTTACCTGTCCGTGGCGGCAATTGGGGGCTTCGTGGTGCTGTTCTGGACCATTTCCCTCGTGCTGCTGAACCGCGGAACGGGCATCCGCGCCTAGCATGGCCGGACCCATCGCCGGGGACGTCCGGGAAAGCCCCCTCGGGCGCGAGCAGGATTACGCCGGGGGCTACGATCCCTCTCGACTCTATCCCATCGCCCGCGCGGACAGCCGCAGCACCCTTGCCGCCGCGCCGGCCCGGGGTTTCCACGGGGTGGACTGGTGGACGGCCTTCGAACTGTCCTGGCTCGACGGGGAGGGACGCCCCCAGGTCGCCGTGGGGCGCTTCGCCGTGCCCGCAGGCAGCCCCTGCATCGTTGAATCGAAGTCCCTGAAGCTCTTCCTCGGCGGTCTCTATAACGTCGCCTATGAAAGCTGGGCGGCCTTGGAAGCGGTGCTGGCAGCCGATCTGTCGACGGCGGCGGGGGCCCCCGTGGGGGTGACCCTCGAATCCCTTGAGGCCTTCGAGGCCCGGGGCTTTGATCGCTTCCTTGGCACCTGCGTCGATACGGCGCCCATGAGGCCGGAGGCGGGGCTGCTCGCGGCGAAAGGTCAGGGCATGGGGCCCGCGCGTCAGCGTTTCCACAGCCATTTGCTCCGGAGCCTATGCCCGGTCACGGGTCAGCCCGATTGGGGATCGGTGGAGCTGCTCTTTGAGGGGCCTAAGCTCGATCCCGCCGGGGTGCTCGCCTTGGTGCTCGCCCAGCGCGAGCACAACGGTTTTCACGAGGCGACGGTGGAGCGGCTTTATGCGGCCCTCGAGGCCCTTCCTGGCGCCGCCTATGTGGCGGTACGGGCGGCCTACTGCCGCCGCGGCGGCATCGATATCACCCCGTGCCGAGCGTCGGCACCGACGCCCTTCAGTCCCCTGCGCCTGGCACGCCAGTAGCCGCCTCCCGGGCTCGCAGGGCCGCCACGATTTCTCCGTGCTTCTCCCGGGTCATGGGATAGGTCAGGAGGGGGAGGGCGGCCAGCAGTAATCCGCCGGCCGTTCCTAAGGCGTAGGTCAGAAGCAGCCCATCCAGGGCTGCGGCGTCGTTTTGCGTGCCGGGCACAAAGCCGAAGGCCCAATCGAGGATGGTGAAGCTGAGCCCCACCCCCAGGGCGGCCCCCAGCTTGTTCGTGGTGGTGAGAAGAGCGAAGTAAAGCCCGGCCCGCTTCTGCCCGCTCTTCAGCTCATCCTCGTCCGTCAGGTCCGCCATCATGGAGCGCAGCAGCGTGGGGGCGGCGCCAAAGGCGAGCCCAAAGGCGATGGTGAAGCCCCAGAGCCCGAGCACGCTTTCTGGCGTGGCCGTGGCCATGAGGATGAGATTCACCGCCGCCGCGTACACCAGCGCGCCCTTGAGGGTGCGGTCCTTCCCGTAGCGATAGGCCAGGCGCAGCCAGAGGGGCATGCAGAGAAAGCCGGCGAGGAAGTAGAACAGTAGGGCTAGGCTCGCGTGGCTCGGCAGACGGAAGTAGGCGATGGCCACGAAGATATAGAGCGCCCCGGAGACGGCTGTGCCCAGCCCCGCCAGGAGGTCGGCGGCCAAAAGGCGCCACAGCAGCGGGTTCCCCACTAAAAGCTTCAGCGCAGCTTTAAGGGGTAGAGACGACTGGCTCTTCTCCCGGGAGTCGGGGACGTAGCGCAGCAGGGGCACCACCAGCACGGGAAAGAGCACGAGGCAGAAGAGCCCCATGCTGGCGACCTTGCCTTCCTGGCTCTGTTCCCCTGCCAGCTCCAGCGCCGCAGGAAGGGCCAGCACGAGGGTCATGCCCGCAATCGTGAAGATCTCTCGCCAGCCGTAGAGCTCGGAGCGGGCGTCGTAGCCCGTGGCCAGCTCCGCCCCCCAGGACAGGTGGGCAATGGTGAGCATGGTGTAGGCGGCATAGAGCACGAGGAGCCAGAAGGTGAGGTAGAGGGCCCCGGGCGCGGCGTCGACGTCCGGCAGAAAGACCTTCCAGACGGCGAGGCACAGGAGGGGAATGGACAGGGCCGCCCAGTGCTTCCGCCGTCCCCAGCGGCTGTCAAAGCGGTCAATGGCGACGCCCATGAGGGGGTCCGTGACCACATCGAAGAGGCGGGCGGCGGTGAAGATCATGCCCACGGTGGCGAGCGACAGTCCCACGACCTCGGCGTAGAAACGTGGCAGGTAGACGGCAATGGGCATGCCCATGGCGGCCATGGGCATGGCGATGGCGGCGTAGCTCGCCAGCAGGCGGCGGCGTGAGGCGCCGGCGGATGATTCTATGGTCATGGTCTCTCCCCTTTCGGGGAGCCTAGCGAACTTTCCTGCAGCCGTCTTTCCTAATCGCCGCGCCGGGGGTAGAGCCGGGACCGAAGCCAGCCCCGCACCGTATTGCCGGCTAAAAAGGCGTTATCGAGTTCCCGGAGCCAGGCCTTGAGGCCCTCGGGATCGGCAAAGAGCTCGGCGCGGGTGCGCCGGGGGCGCTCAGGGTCCAAGGTTTTCACCACCGTCGCGGGATTGCCTGCCACCACGGCGAAGGGGGGCACGTCCTTGGTCACCACGGCGCGAGCCGCGACAATGGCATGGGCGCCGATGCGCACCCCCTTACAAACCGTGGCGCCGTCGCCGATCCAGACGTTTTCTTCCAGAACGATCGGCGCGCTCGCCCCCACCACCTCCGTGCGGTCGTAGAGATCGTGCCAGTCGGCGTCCGTAAGATAGGCCCCGGCGGCCACCATGCAGCCGTCCCCCAGGGTGACCTCCACCGCGGAATCGATGCGGACCCCGGGGCAGAGCAGGCAGTAATTCCCGATGGTGATGCGGCCTTGGCCTTTAGGGTGTACCCAGCTCGATAGGGTGATGTGGCGGTCGGCGGCGGCCACCCAGTGAACCTGGTCGCCCACGGTGATGCCGGGGCCATTCACACGCACAAACCAGGGCTTCATGAAGTGGAAGCCTTGCCCCAGGGCGTCGAGCTGGGGGGCGAGGCGCCAGCGCACGTAGGCGCGTTCCAGCGCCGCGTAGGCGCGCTTCAGGCTGGCAGGGCGGTGATCCCGGCGCATAGCCGCTCCCCGGGGCGATAAAACAGGCCACACCCTACCGGGCGCGGGCCCCGGGAGAAAGGGTTAAGGCTAGCCCGTGAGGCTTGCGAGAAAGCCGTTGCGGTCGAGAAAACGCATCACCATGGCGATGCCCCAGCCCCCCCACATGAGCCAGCTCAGGGCGCTGTCCCATTTCTTCAGGCGAGGGGCCTCTTCAGCGCCCGCGAGGGCGCCCCGGGGCTGGCTTAAGGTGACCGCCAGCCCGGCGAAGAAGGCGGCGGTGCCGATGGTGAAGGGCACAAGAATGAACGGGCTCATGGCGCCTCCCTAGAGATCGATCAGCCGCTTGTTGGGGTAGAAGGCCAACATAAGCTGTTCCTTGATGGAGAGGGGTACGGCCTTTCCAGCGCCGATTTGCCCCACCTCTTCGTCGCCGCAGTAGGTGCCGAAGACGCGGTCCCAGAGGATGATCTGGCAGCCGTAGTTGGTATCGCTGTGCTTGCGGTCCACGGCGTGGTGCACATGGTGCTGGGGCGCCGTGGCGAAGATCCAGTCGTACACGGGCAGGGATTTCAGCGGCAGGTTGGAGTGGTTCAGCTTCCCATTCCAAACCCCGAAGGCCGCAGACACGGCGAGCACGGCATCGCTGGCGCCCACGAGGGCCAGGATCACGGGCGTGCTGAGGGCGAGGGCCAGGTACTCCAGGGGATGGGTGCGCGCGCCGCGCATGCAGCTCATTTTCGTGATGTGGTGGTGCGTGGCGTGCATGCGCCAGAAAAAGAGGGACTCATGCTGCACCCGGTGCAGCCAGTAGTAGATGAAGCTTGAGCACACCCGGAGCAGCACCGCGGCGGCCACGAGGCCCACCACGCTTTCCGGTGCAATGGTGATGTCTAGGAGGGCACGGTCCCGAATGGCCCGGAAGCCTTCAGAAATAGGCGTGCGGTAAAAGTCGCTGATGAGCGGGCCCCAAAGGAAAGCGCCAAAGGCGAGCCAGAAGCCGTCTTCCGCGAGCTCCTTCGGTTCGAGTTGCCAGTCCTTGCGCTTACCCCAAACCCGCTCCGCCACAATGAGAAGCGGTACGGGAAGCATGACCATCACCAGAGCGTAGAGCTTATGGTTCATCCATTCCCCGGTGACCATGGTGGCCACAAGGAAGGCTGAGCCCAGCACCAGCACGGGCTGGAGCACCATCCAAAAGATGTCCCGAAGGCTTTTGACCCTCGGGTCTGATTTCGTAGCACCGCCGAGATCGACGTTGCCAAGGGCCTGATCACTCATGGAGCTGACCTCCGTTGCTTGCCCGTGCGCGTGAAACAAAACCGCCGTTGGGTAGGCTGCAAAAAGCAGACCAGTGCCAAGGCCTGCGCCCCTTCGGCGCGGGGGTGCCCGCGCGGACTCGCGATTTCCCGATTTTTCTAGGGTTTTTGGCGGGCCGGAAATTTTCCGGACTGTGCAGCGGGCCTTCCCAGCGGTGCGGCGTAGCGCTGGCGCGCCACCCAATGAGGCATGCATTAAGGGGCCTTGCCCCATCAGTGGGCGCGTAAGCATTTGGTTTCCCAGGAAAGCGCTGGATTTCCCCGCCTGAGGGCAGCCCGGCCCCTGGCACGAGCCTTGCTCCTCTCTTTCACGATCCCGTGCCTTGGGCGGGCGGCTTGAGAGGGCAATGATGAAGCGATACTTCGGCTTGCTGGTGTCGGAATGGGTCACGGCCATCATGGTGGTGGTGGTCACGGTGGCCGTGATCTACGGCTTCCTGGTAGGCGGGGAGCGGGACGCCAGCGTGAGGGAAGCCGACAAGGCCTTGGCGGCGCTTAAGGCTCGGGCCGAGGACGCCCTAGCCCGAGGGGAGACCCTGCGCTGCGATAGCGCGCTGCTGGCGTCGGCCCAGCTTGAAACGTCGTTCTTGCCCCTCGCCATTGCCGCCGTCCCCGTCGATCCCAAAGATCCTGCCGCCGGCTACGCGCCAGCGATCGTCGTGGACGTCCAGAAGGACCAGGTGAGTGGCGATACCTGGGATACGGCGCAGCGTTGGCTAAAGGCGCTGAAGAAGGCGCGGGGGGAGGACGAAAAGGGCGGCGCTGAAGGCGATCCTACCGATCCGGGAGAAGCCGTGGTGGAAACGACGGAGCGGTCCCTAGGCGAGCCGGACGGCATGCTTCGCGTATCTTGGAGCTGGAAGACGCTGCTGCGCTTTGAGGCCTTGGCGGTGGAGGCGGCGGTCTGCGCGCCGCCGGAAAAGACCCTTTGAAGTTGGCGGAGAGGGCGTCCGCATAACCTACAGTTAGATGCTTTCCATGCCTTAAAAATAAGCCCAATAAAACAATAGGTTGGACATTTTTTTAGAAATTAGGGCTTCGATCGCTTCCATTAATTACATACAATGACGGCTCAATTTGGCGTTATATTTGGCGTAATGCCAAAGCTAGGAGCCCGAAGAATGGCCACTAAAAACCTCACCTCAACGGCCTACAACGGAAAAGCTGACGGCACGTGGCGGGACCAGCCCCATACGGCATTTGTCCGAAAGAATGGCCGAGCTTTCTGGCGCTATCGCGTCAACGCTAACGGAATATCCATCAACACCACGCGCGCCCCCGGCGCCAGCCTCGCTGAGGACCGGCGCAAGTGGGCCGACTGGAATGCCCTAGTGGCTCAGGGAATAAACCCCCTGAATCGCGCCCAGACCGGCACCACCTTCGCAAGCGTGGCCCAGCGCTACCTCGACAAGAAGCTGCAAGAGCTCTCAAGCAAGCCCTCTAAAAACGCCTACAAGCACACCCTCGGCATCGCCTGCGACGCATGGGGAGACTGGCCGATCGAGAAGGTGCGCCGGGATGACGTGCTGGCCCTGCTAAAGCGCGAATGGCGACCCGGGGGCAAGGTGGAAACCTACAGCCGGCTGCGCCAGCGTCTTGAGGGCGTTTTCTCGCTGGCGATCGCCGATGGCCTGATCGACGGGCCGAACCCTGCGGCGTGGAAGGACAACCTAGAGCATTATCTGCCGATCGCGCCCAAGATCATGAAAAGCGATCGAATCGCGGCCATGCCCTACTCGGAAGCGCCAGCGTTCTATCAGCGGATCCGGGAGGGCAATTCCATCTCCCACAAGGCCCTTGAGTTCTACATGCTGACCATCGGCGCAAGGATCGGCGGCACCCGTCACCTCGCTTGGGAGCAGGTGGACTTCGAGCAGGCCCGCTGGATCTGCCCCGGGGAGTTCCACAAGTCTCGGAAGGACTGGCCAACGCCCCTGCTGCCGCGCTGCCTAGAGATCCTTGAGGAGGCGCGCGAGCTCGCCGGGCGAGAGTCGCCTTGGGCCTTCGTGTCGCCCTACGCGTCCAAGGATGGCCCGGTCTCTAACACGGCCATTTCCAAGGTGCATGACGCTGCCGCCCCGGACGACGCTTCAGCGGGCCGCCAAGCGGACGTGCATGGCTGGCGCTCGACCTTCAAAACGTGGGCGGAGGAGCAAAGCAGCGCGCCCTCGCGCGTGATTGAGGTGCAGTCCGGGCGCCTCTTTACCGCAAATGCCGCCGAGGCCGCCTATATGCGCGGCGACCTTCGCGAAAAGCGCATGGCTCTATTGTGGGACTGGTGGGGGTTTCTCAATAATTGAAGAATCGGCAGTTTTCAAATAGATAATAGATTTATCCACAAGTTAAAAAGGCCGGATATTTAATTATCCACAAGGCCAGTGGATAACAAAAATCAAGTTGCTTGCACCGAGGTTTTACAACCCTAAAATGGGTATCCATCACTTATTGATGGAGCCGCCCCAATGCCCCAACCCCACCGCATCGAAACGCTTTTAACCCTGCCCCTAGCCGGCCGATTTATTACCGCCCGTGAAATTAGTGCGCGGATCGGCCGACCCGCCGCGACCTTTTACCGCTGGGAGGCCAATGGCCATTTTCCCAAGCGCGTATATCTAAATAAGCGCGCCGTTGCTTGGCGCGGGGATGAAATCCAAGCGTGGATTAACGAGCGAGCCGGCGAGCGCTGAGCCCTTTCCCCCCTAGCGACTCAAGGGACGGAACCATGACTAGGACCGATAGCAAACTCGCCATGGCCTTTGGTGCGAACGCGCAAGCAACGCGCCTTGAGCTTTGCGAGCTCACGCTTGAGGAGTGCGGCGCGCTTTTCTCCGATTTTCGCATTGGCGATAAGGACGGCCGCTTTTTCATTCCCGCAAAGTTCAGGACGCCGGAGCGTAAGGCCGAGCATATTGCGGCGTGGTCTGCTGCCGTGCTCGACCTAGACGAGGAGCGCGAGGACTGGAGCGCGATCATTAGGGAGCGCTTGGACGGGCTTGCCTATTGCGCGCACACAACGCACACCCCGGGCCGCTGGCGCGTTTTTGTGCCCTACAGCCAGCCCGTTTCGCCGGAACGCCACCGAGCGCTCTGCGCTGAGCTAAATGCATTTTTCCCGGGGGCGGATCGCTGCAACAAATCAAAAATGCAGTTTTTCTATCTGCCCAGCCACGCGCCCGGGGCCGCCCCCGATGCATTCAATACGCTTGCGGAGGGGCAGCTGCTACACCCGGGGCAGGAGCTCAAGGCGCAAACCAAGCGCGCCCCTGCCGCCCAAGCGCTGGACCTTGAAAACCTCCACACAAGCGCGCTCAGCGTGGTGGGCGCCATGGTGGCGGAAGGCGCTCGGGCGGAGGAGGTGTACGCCGCCTTCACAAGCCAGCGACCGGCTATGGAGGCCGCGCGGGGCGTGAATCGCATCGGCCAGCTTCTCGACAAGGGCGAGCTCTCGCGGATTATTGACCATTGCATGGTGGAGGAAGGCAAGAAGGCCGAGCCTTGGCCCGATCCCGTGGACCCCTTCACCGAGTTTTTGGTGCCCAGCTTCCCGCTAGACACCCTTCCTAAGGCAATGCAGACCTATTGCCTTGAGCAATCCCGCGCCTCCGGCTTCGACGCTGGGGGCTACGCCTTTGCCCTGCTGATCGCGGCGGCGAACACCATCGACCAGCGCTCGCGGCTCCAAGCAGGCGGTTCCTTCGACATTCCGCCCATGCTCTGGGGGGCGCTCGAAGGTAGCTCCGGCGCTGGAAAATCTCCGGTGATGAAGGCGGCAATGAAGTTTCCCCAAGCCATCGAGTCAAAGTTGCTAAAGGAATCTAGGGCAGCGCTTGCCGCATGGAATGGGCTCTCAAAGCAAAAGCAGCGCAAGACGCCCAAGCCACCTTTCAAGCAGCGGATCCTAAGCGACACCACCACCGAGGCGCTGGCCATCGCGGCGAACGACAATCCCGAGGGGCTTTTTCTGTCCATTGACGAAATGACCGAGTTTCTGGGCCGGATGGACGCCTATTCCGGGCGCGACGGAGGAAAGGATCGCGGAGTCTTTCTAAAGGCATTTGACGGCAGTCAAGTGACGATCAATCGGGCAATGAAAGGCGCGCCCATGGTCATAGACCAACTTTCCTTGGGCATCCTTACCGGCGTGCAGCCTCAAGTTCTTGCGGCCAAGTTTGGCCAGCGCCACGTCGCCTCTGACGGGCTTTACCAGCGCTTCTTGTTTTACGTGCTCGGCGACGCTGGCCCCGCCGATTTTAGAAGCGAGGCCAACGCGTTCTCGGCAGCGAATCTGGCCATGCTTTTTGAGGGGCTCGGTGAGCTCGGCCCCGTCACCACGCGAATGAGCGAGGACGCGCTGGCGGAGTTCCAGTCCTACACCAATCAGGTTCGCACAATTTCCGCCCGGACTCGCTCTGAGCGCTTCGCTGAGCATCTCTCCAAGTTCCCGGGCTTCCTTGGGCGCATTGCCTTGGCTCTGCATTTTCTCGCCGCTAGGGGGTGCCTGAGCGCCTGCAAGGCCCCTGTAAGCCTGCGGACGCTGAGCGATGCAAAGCGAATCATGGCGGCGCTGTACCGCCATTCTGAGGCCGTCTATGAGGTGCTTGATAGAGCGTCGGGCGCAACCCGAAGCCTTGCGCAAAGCGCCATGGACGCAATTCTCGCCAAGGAATGGCAGGGCTTCTCCATAGGCCATCTCACGCGGGACGCGACCCATTGGGAAGGAAACATGGATCGCCGGGACAGGGAGGCCGCCCTAGACCTGCTGATCGAGCTCGGGTGGATCCGGGACATAACGCCCATGAAGCAAGCCGGGCGGGGGCGCCCCAGCGCCGGGAAATTCTCAGTCAATCCCGCGGTGCATTCCAAGTTTTGTGCAAAAGCCGACCGCATACGCATCGAGCGCCAAGAACGCTTGGCGGCAATTCAAGCAGCGGCTGCGGAGCGTCAAGCTGAGCGGGGGAATTAATTGAAAAAAGTGTATGCGCGTGCGGAGTAAATAAATCAAAGGACAGGCATTTAATTTTTTAACCCCGTGCGCGCATACAACTTACTCAACAAATAACTGGCCACCACCACGGAAGGAAACAGGCATGGCACAACCAAAGCGAGTAAAGCTGGCCGGCGGCGTCCGCGTTGACCTTTGTTATGACGAGCGCGGCTTTCATTGCCGGTGGCATCCACATTTCCCCAAGCGGATGAACCGGGCGCTTTTGAGGCGCTACAAGATCGCTCGGGACGCCTTTATGGCCGAAGTCAGTCTCACGCACGGATCCGTGATGCTGGCGGACGGCGAGGGCATTCAGATGTTTAAGGATGGCCACAAACTGGCCGTGTGAGCCGTGGCCCGCTACGGCGTAGGAAATCGCCCACAAGGCGCCGGCAGAGCCCTCTGGCGTGCGATACAGGGCACACGGCCCCGGGCGTTTGGGTCCTACTGACACGGACGCTTGCGCGGTATTCGCGGCCGCGAGGTTCCGGTAGCGCCCGAATATCGCGAACCACTTCGCTTCACCTAACCAACCGGCGCTTTGCCGAGGAGCAAACCATGACCGAGTATCAATACGCCCCTGAAGTCGCCCACCTAGTCGCCGATGGCCGGGACGGCATGATCCCGCCGCCCCCCGGGGAAGGGCAGTTTTTTCTCGACTTCACCCATTTCGAGTTTGGGCCGGGCCCCGAGCACCCCTTCCTTTTCGCGTGGTGCTACCTGCGCCCCGATGAGGAACTCTACATCTACCAGAAGGGGCGCTGGATCGTTATGCAAAACATAAGCGTGCGCCAAATCGGTATCGCGCTGGCCCACCACCTAA
>JAUILI010000029.1 GCA_030433075.1 Gammaproteobacteria bacterium
ATGTCCGGGAGCCTTCAGCTGAAGCGCCCCCCTTTCGAGCGGCTCCGCCATGATCACGTCCTGCTGACCCTGAGTTCCGGGGCCGTGCTGGTGTTCAACGACCCTCGTCGCTTTGGTTCGATGCATTGGCTGGGAAGCGCGCCGGAGGACCACCGCCTACTGGCGCACCTGGGCCCCGAGCCCCTGTCTCCGGCCTTTGATGGCGCCTACCTGGCCGCGCAGGCCAAGGACCGAAGCGCGCCCGTTAAAGCCTTTTTGATGGATGGCTCGGTGGTGGTGGGGGTGGGAAATATCTATGCCACGGAGGCCCTCTTTCTAGCGGGCATCCATCCCCGGCGTCCCGCCCGGCGCATCAGCGCTGCCCGCTATGATCGCCTGGCGACGGAAGTGAAGACCGTGCTCACCCAGGCCATTGCCGCGGGAGGCACCACGCTTCGGGATTTCGTCGATGGTTCCGGGCGCCCCGGTTACTTTCAGCAGACCCTGCACGCCTACGGCCGCGCGGGCCAGCCCTGCCCCCGCTGCGCCACGCCCATGAAGAACGAGCGCCTCGCTCAGCGGGCGACGGTGTTCTGCCCCCGCTGCCAGCGCTAGCGCCCGTGCTGGGCCCTGAGGGCCTTCGCCACGGCGGGGTGCACAAATTGGCTGACATCGCCGCCGTAGGCCGCGATTTCCCGCACCAGGGTAGAGGAGATAAAGGAGCAGTTCTCCGATGGGGCGAGGAAGACGTATTCGATGTCCGGCGCCAAGGCGCGGTTCATGTCCACCATCTGGAACTCATACTCAAAGTCCGCGACGGTGCGGATGCCCCGGAGAATGAAGCCCGCCTCCTTGCGGCGGACGTAGTCTACGAGAAGCTCGTTAAAGCCGTCGACTTCCACGCCGGGGATGTCCGCCAGGACCTCCCGGCATAGGGCGATGCGGTCCGCGAGGTCCACCTCTGGATTCTTCTGCGGGCTCGTGCCGATGGCCACGATCACGCGGTCGAAAAGCTTGAGCGCCCGTTTAACCAGATCGGTGTGTCCCACCGTGATCGGATTGAACGTGCCTGGGTAAACCACCGTACGCATGCGAAACCCCTCCCTTTGCTCGCGCCGCGATGCTAGCCCATTGTTTCCGGGGTCACAAACGGGTTTCCCCGGCCTCCGGGGCCGCGCGAGGGGGCGTCCAGTGCACCAGCTGGGCGACGCTCTCCCCCGCTTGGGTTTGGCGCAGGGCTTCAAAGCCGTCCGGTAGGGAGAGCTCGGCCCCCTGGGGCACTTCCACATAGACCTTCGCACCGGGGGCGAGGAGCGCCCCGGCGACCAGCGCCGTGAGGGCCGCCTGAGCCAGGGAGGTGGCGAAGGGGGGGTCGATGAAGACCAGGTCAAAGGGCTGGGGAAAGGGGCTTTTCGCGAGCACGATCAGCGCATCGCGCTCGACAAGGGTGGTGCGTCCCCCTCCGAGGCGCTCGAGGGTGGAGCGGAGCACCTGGGCGGCTCGGCGATCTTTCTCGATAAAGGTGACGGCCCCGGCGCCTCGGGACAGCGCTTCCAGGCCCAGGGCGCCGCTGCCGGCAAACACATCCAGCACAACGGCGCCCTGAAGGTCTTCCCGAAGCCAGTTAAACAGCGTCTCCCGGCTCCGCCCGGGGGTCGGGCGGAGCCCCGGGCGGGGCGCCACGGGCACGCGCTGGCCCCGGAGCGTGCCACCGATAATGCGCACTTCCCCGCCGCCTTGGGTCCCGCGGCCTCGGCCACGCTGGTATCCTTTTTCCGTTTTCAACGCCCCGTCTCCTCGGCGCCGTGGCGGCAAGCCTTTCGCGGAGTATCCCATGTTCCGGTTTTTACGTAAGAAGAAGGCGGTAGAGGCGTCTGAGCCGGAGGTTTCGGAGGCGTCTACGCCGGACCCTCAGCCTGAAGGCGAAGCGGCCTCCGAGCCCGCCGATGCGGGGCATGAGGCGGTGCACGAAGCGGTGCCCGAAGCGGTGGAGGAGACTTCAGAGGGAAACGAAGGGGGCGGTGCCGGGCTGTTCGGCCGTCTCCGTTCGGGCCTTGCGCGGAGCCGGGGCGCGCTCGGGGATTCCCTGGGCACGCTGTTGCTCGGCAAGAAGGAAATCGACGAAAGCCTGCTGGAAGCGCTGGAAACGCAGCTGCTCATGGCGGACGTGGGCCTTGAGGCCACGGAGGCCGTGCTTGAGCGCTTAACGGCGCGGGTGAAGCGCCGGGCCCTGAACGATGAAGATGCGCTCATGAGCGAGCTGGCGGAGGTGCTCTCGGAAATCCTGGGTGAGCGCCACGAGCCCTTCTCCCTCGCCCCCGCCGAGCCCTTCGTCATCCTCGTGGTTGGCGTGAATGGCGTGGGCAAAACCACCACCATCGGTAAGCTGGCCCAGCGCTTCAAGGCCGCGGGGCACCGCCCCCTCCTGGCGGCGGGGGATACCTTCCGCGCCGCGGCGGTGGAGCAATTAAAGCAGTGGGGCAGTCGCGCAGACGTGCCCGTGATTGCCCAGGGGGAAGGGGCGGACAGTGCCTCCGTGCTCTTTGATGCGGTATCGGCGGCCCGGGCCCGGGGCGCGGACGTGGTGCTGGCGGATACGGCAGGGCGGCTCCACAACAAGGGCCACCTCATGGAGGAGCTCGCCAAGGTGGTGCGGGTGCTGAAGCGCTTTGATGCGGCGGCGCCCCATGCGGTGCTCCTTGTGCTCGATGCGGGGACGGGACAAAACGCCCTGGCTCAGGCCAAAACCTTCTCCGAGGTGGCGCCCCTTACGGGGCTTGTGCTGACGAAGCTCGATGGCACTGCCAAGGGCGGCGTCGCCTTTGCCCTGGCCAAGCAGAGCGGCCTGCCCATTCAGTTCATCGGCGTTGGTGAGCAAGCGGACGACCTACGCCCCTTTGAACCGCGCAGCTTCGTCGCGGCTTTGCTGGGGGCGGAAGCCCCATGATTCGCCTGTCCCAGGTCGGCAAGCGCTATGGCGACCGGGATGCGCTCCGGGGCGTCGATCTTGAGCTTCCCAAGGGTTCCCTCAACTTCCTTATGGGCCCCTCGGGGGCTGGGAAAAGCACGTTGCTTCGCCTGCTTTTGGCCCTGGAGCGCCCCGACGCCGGGCAGGTGGAGGTGGCGGGTATTAACCTCGGCACCCTGCCCCGGCGCCAGCGGCCGGCCTACCTGCGCCGGGTGGGCGCGGTGTTCCAGGATCCTCAGCTCCTGGCCGATCGCACGGTCTACCAAAACGTGGCTCTGCCCCTCCAGCTGGCGGGCTACCCGGAGCCGGCTCAGGGCCCCCGGGTGCGGGCAGCGCTGGGCCAGGTCGGGCTCGCTGGCGCCGAGGGGCGCCTTCCCCGGGCCCTATCGACCGGGGAGCGGCAGCGCGTGGGCATTGCCCGTGCCCTGGTGCATCGCCCGGCCCTGGTGCTGGCCGACGAGCCCACGGGAAACCTGGATCCCGCCCTGTCCGCCGAAATCATGGGCCTCTTCCAGCGGTTCCAGCAGGTGGGGGTGACGGTGGTCATCGCCACCCACGATGTGGATCTTGCCCAGCGCTTCTCTGGCCAGGCCCTGCACCTTGAGGGCGGGCGGCTCGTGGGTCGGGCGGCCCTTGGAGGCGCGTCGTGAGCGCCCCGGCGCCGGGGGAAGGGGGTAGCCTGAAGGGGCTGGCCCGTTGGCGTGCGGATCAGCGCTATGCCTTGGGAGAAGCGCGGCAAACGCTGCGGGCCCAGCCCCTGGGAACGGCCCTCATCGCCCTAACGCTGGCCCTTGCCCTGCTGCTGCCGGCGGCCCTCGGGCGGGTGCTTGCGCTCACGGAAGCCAATCTGGCGCACTGGCCCACGACCCCGCGGATCAACGTGTTCTTCGACAGCCCCGAGCCGCCGGCGGCGCTGCTCGCCCGCTGGCGGGCCCATCCGGAAATCGCTGCCTTGGACGTGCAGTCCTCGGAGGCCTCCCGAGCCGAGTTTCAGGCGGCGCTGGGCGTGGAGACCGCCCTAAGTCGCGGCCTCGCGGGGGAGGCGATGCCGCCCCTGCCCTCCGTGGTGATCGTCACCCCGCGCCCGGAAGCGCAGAGCGCGGCCCGCCTGAAGGCCCTAGCGGAAGGGCTGGGCCGGGAGGCCGGTGCCCTGGGGGTGCAGGTGGATTTGGCCTGGGTGGAACGGCTCCAGGGCACGCTCGGCTTTTTCACCCAGGTGCTGGTGCTGTTCCAGGGCTTGCTCACGGCAGCGGTGGTGCTCCTGGTGGGTGCCCTCACCCGCATGGCGCTCCTCGAACGCCTGCCCGCGCTCCGCACGCTGCGTCTGCTCGGGGCCAGCGATGGCTTTCTCCTTGCGCCCTTCCTATACCAAGCGCTGGCCTATGGGGTGGCGGGGGGCCTGCTGGCGTCCCTTTCCCTCCTCGCTCTGGAAAGCAACCTGACCCCGGCTCTCCAGGCTCTGGCCACGGCCTACGCCCTGCCCCTTGCGCCGGGGGGGTCGGCGGCGCTCGCCGCCCTTTCCGTGCTGGCCCAAGCGGTGGGCTTTGCCTTCCTGGGCGCCCTGGGCGCCGGGCTGTGGGTGTTGGGGCGCTTTGACCGCTTAACGGCCCCGAGCTCTGGGCTTTAGCACTCTCCTGTAAAGACTGCTAAAATGAAACCATTGAGTTTGGAGGTTTCATCATGAGCACTCGCCTTTTGGCCATGGACGCCTTATCGCCGGGCCGTGATCTAGACCACTACATCCATACCGTGAGCTCCTTTGAGATCCTCAGCGCCGAGGAAGAAGCGGCCCTAGGCCGAGCCCTGCGCGATGAGGGGGATCTCGAGGCGGCGCGGCGCCTTGTGCTGTCCCACCTGCGCTTTGTGGTGCACATGGCCCGGTCCTATGCGGGCTATGGCCTTTCCCAGGCCGATCTCATCCAGGAAGGGAACGTGGGCCTCATGAAGGCCGTTAAGCGCTTCGACCCGGACTTCGGCGTGCGCCTCGTGTCCTTTGCGGTGCATTGGATTAAGGCGGAGATGCACGAGTTCATTCTCCGCAACTGGCGCATCGTCAAGGTCGCGACGACCAAGGCGCAGCGCAAGCTGTTCTTCAACCTTCGCAGCCAGAAAAAGCGCCTGGGCTGGATGAATGCGGAAGAGGTCGCTTCCGTCGCAGAAACCCTGGGCGTGAGCCCGGAAGAGGTGACCCGCATGGAAGGGCGCCTGGCGGCCTTCGATGCCCACTTCGACCTCGACCACAGCGAGGATGACAACGCCCCCATGACCGCCCCGGCCGCCTACCTGGCTGCGGAGGGCGCCGACCCTGCCGAGCAGGTGGAGGCCGAGGATTGGGAAGACGCCACCGTGGGCGCTCTCCAGCAGGCCCTAGCGGGGCTGGATGAGCGAAGCCGAGACATCATCCAAAGCCGCTGGCTGGCGGAAGATAAGGCCACGCTCCACACCCTCGCGGACCGCTACGGTGTATCCGCCGAGCGCATCCGACAGCTTGAGCTTGGGGCACTGAAAAAGCTCAAGGGCGCGATCGCCGCCTAAGGTGCGCGATCTGCTTCTCGTCAGCGCGGGTCTCCTCGGTGCCTCCGGGGTGGCCCTCGGCGCCTTCGGGGCCCATGGCCTGAAGGCGCGCCTCGGCGCCAGCCTCTCGGTCTGGGAAACGGCCGTGCAGTATCACCTGATCCACGCCCTGTTCTGCCTCGCTCTGGCCCTGGCCCTGCGCCTCGGGGCGCCCCCGGGGCTTCGCCTTCCCGGTTGGCTCGCGGTGGCGGGGGTTATCCTTTTCTCCGGCAGCCTCTATGCCCTCGCCCTTGGCGGACCGCGCTGGCTCGGGCCCATCACGCCCCTGGGGGGGCTGGCCTTCATCGTGGCCTGGGGCCTCGTGCTGGTGCAGGGGCTGCGCGCGTGAACGAGCACTGGCGGCCCATTCGCAGCTTTGTGCTGCGCACCGGGCGGGAAACCCCGGGCCAGGCTCGGGCCCGGGCCCGGCTTGCGGAACGCTTCGCCATTCCCTGGCCCGAAGCCCCGCTCCCGGCGGACTACTGGGATGGGTGCTTCACGGAACGGGGCCCCATGACCCTCGAGATTGGCTTCGGCATGGGGGGCTCCCTGGCTGCCATGGCGGCAGCGGAGCCCGAGCGTCGCTTCCTGGGGGTTGAGGTGCACACCCCGGGGGTGGGGGCGCTCATGGCGGCCCTAGAGGAGCAGGGCCTCACCAACGTGCGCGTGCTCGAAGGCGATGTGGTGCCCGCGCTTGAGCGCCTTTTCCAGCCCGGTTCTCTCGATCGGGTGCAGATTTTCTTCCCCGACCCCTGGCCGAAGAAGCGCCATCACAAGCGGCGCCTCATTCAGCCCCCCTTCCTGGAGCGGCTCGCCGCCTTGGTCCGTCCTGGTGGGCACCTCTGGCTGGCCACGGATTGGGCGCCCTACGCCGAGGCCATGGTTGAGGCCCTCGGCGAGGTGCCTGCCTGGAAAGCCCTGCCTGCCGCCCCATCCCGGCCGGAAACGCGCTTTGAGCGGCGGGGGCTTAAGAAGGGTCATGCGGTGGTGGACCTGTTTCTCGAGCGCCTGCCCTAGCGCAAGCGACTGGGCCCTAGCGGGAAAGGGCCGCTAGCAGGGGGTTCAAAAAGCGTAGTCCCTGGTCCGTAGGCGCCAGCCGGTCTTCCCGAAGTAAGCCCGCCGCCACTTGCGCTTCGCGCTCCGGATCCAAGCAGGCCCGGGGCAGCCCCGTGTGGGCCTCGAAGGCCTCGAAGGGGATCCCTTCCCGCAGCCGTAGCACGTTCAGCAAACACTCTTCTCGTAGGGCATCGCCCTCTACCGGGGTTTGGGCGCTCGGTGCGCCGTCCCCCCGGAGCCAGTGCTCGGGCACCCGGCTGCGCTGGGTGCGCATCACCTGAAGCCCGCCCGCGCCGTCCCAGCGGCTGAGCTTGCCGTGGGCTCCGGGTCCTAGGCCGTAGTAATCCCCAAAGCGCCAGTAGGTCAGGTTGTGGCGGCAGTAATGCCCGTCCCGGGCCCAGGCGGAGATTTCGTAGGGCTCAAAGCCCGCGTCTTCCAGCAGGCGCCGTCCCCGGTCCTCGAGGCGCTCGAGAATCGATTCCTCCGGGAGGGTCGGAGGCCGGCGAAAAAAAGCCGTATTGGGTTCGATGGTGAGCTGGTAGTAGGACAGGTGGGACACGCCCGCATCGAGGGCAAGCTCGATATCCCGCTGCCCCTCCGCCACCGTTTGCCCCGGCAGGCCGTGCATCAGGTCCAGGTTGATACGCGGAAAGCCCGCGGCCTTGGCCAGGGCCAGGGCCCGGAGGCCGTCCTCCCCATCGTGGATTCGACCTAGGGCCTCAAGGGCGCGGGCGGAAAAGCTTTGTATGCCCAGAGACAGACGATTGACCCCCGCGGCCCGGTAGCCCTGGAAGCGCCCGGCCTCCGCCGTGCCCGGATTGGCTTCCAGGGTGATTTCGCAGTCTGGGGCGAGGGGCAGGCGGTCGGCGATGCCCTCGATGACCGCCCCGATCGTTTCCGGCTGCAGCAGGCTGGGCGTGCCGCCGCCGAAGAAAAGGCTGGTAATCGGGGCCGCCGGCGGGCCGAAGTGATCGAGATCCCAGGTGAGGTCCGCAAGGATCCGGCGGAGATAGGCTGCTTCCGGTAGGTCGTCCCCGCGCTCATGGGAGTTAAAGTCGCAATAGGGGCATTTGCGCACGCACCAGGGGACGTGGATATAAACGGCCGTCGGCAGGGCAGGCGGGCTCACGGGGTGAGGGGTCGCTCGGCGAGCTGGGCCTTCAGGGCGGCCACGGCTCGGCCTCGATGGGACTGGGCGGCTTTTTCCTCCGGGGCCAGGCGGGCGGCGGTGCAGCCATGGCTCGGTACCCAGAAGACGGGGTCGTAGCCGAAGCCCCCCTCGCCCTCCGGCGCCAAAGCAATCTCCCCGGCCCAAAGCCCCTCGGCGATGCGCGGACAAGGGTCCTCTGGGTGGCTTAGGACCACGAGCACGCAGTAGAACGCGGCGCGCCGATCCGGGTTCCCCTCGAGGGCCTTTAAAAGGGCCTGCCAGTTCTCCTGGTCCGTGGCCTCGGGGCCGGCGTAGCGGGAGGAGTAAACCCCCGGCGCGCCCCCGAGGCTGGGAACGATGAGCCCGGAATCATCGGCCAGGGTCGGCAGACCCGAGGCCTGGGCTCCGGCCCGGGCCTTAATCAGCGCATTCTCGATGAAGGTCTGCCCCGTCTCCTCCGGCGCATCCAGCTGCAGTGCGCGGGCTCCGGTGAGGGTAAAGCCTGGGAGCAGGCGGGCGAATTCCCGGACCTTGCCGTCGTTATGGGTGGCGAGCAGCAGCGGCGTTTTCATTGGGCCCAGAGGGTTTTCTGGAAGCTTAGGGCGTGGCGCTGGCCCCGCTCCAAATCGTCCACGGTGAGTTCAAAGCGCAGCGCTTCCCGGTCCGTGAAGCGGGTGGTTGCCAGGTAGTAGATGGCCCCGGGCTCGCGCACCTCCTGGAAGGTAAGGGTGATTGTTTGGCCGAGGAGATTCCGCACCGTGCCCTCCACCGCGAGGGGCACGGGGGTCGTATCCCCCGGGGCGCCGCCTTCCCGGCGGCCCGCGATGTTGATGAGGGCGACGTTTTCCCCTCGAGCTAAATCGTAGTCCGCGGCGACGTTTGCCGGAACGCTGGTGCTGTTCAAGGCGATGTAGTGCACAGACAGATCGCCGAAGCGTTTGACCTGCTCGGCCTGGGCACTTCCGGCGAGGGTCAGCAGAATCATTAAGCGAAGCAGTGTTGCCATGAGCGAAGTCTCCCGCGGTGGAGGGCGGCCTAGGCGCCGGGGCGGCTAAGCCCGTAGACCGCAATGGTACCGAACAGGTTGGGCCAATGATTCATAGCCCAGGTGCTTTGATAGTTAGCGTTCACTACTTTTCTATCGTAGATCGTAAGAGAGCGTTCAGCGCAGAGCGCTTCGAAATCGGCAAAGGTGCAGAGGTGGATATTGGGGGTGTCGTGCCAGGCGTGGGGCAGGTGCCGAGCAATGGGCATGCGCCCGGCGCTGGCCAGCTCCAGGCGGCAGCGCCAGTGCCCAAAGTTGGGGAAGGTCACGATGCTCCGCGGGGCGATGCGAAGCATATGCTCGAGCACCGTGCCGGGTTTACGCACGGCCTGGAGCGTTTCCGCCATCACCACCACGTCGAAACCGTCCGTGGGGAAATCGGAGAGGCCCTCGTCGATGTCCCGCTCCAGAACGCTCACGCCCCGGGCGATGCACCGGGTGATTTGGTCTTCGTCAATTTCGATGCCGTAGCCGCGTACCCCGCGGTGCTCCGCCAGCCAGGCCAGGAGGGCGCCATCGCCGCAGCCGAGGTCGAGCACGCGCGCGCCTTCGGGCACCATGGCGGCGATCAGCTTCAGGTCCGGGCGAAGGGTCATGGGCGCAGCTCCAGGCCCCGGAGGTAGGTCCCGAGCACCTCGAGGTAGCGAGGCACCGGCAGTAGGAACGCATCGTGGCCCTGAGCGGCATCGACGTCGACGTAGCTCACCTCCCGGCCCGCGCGGAGAGCTGCCAGGGCCATCTCCCGGGATCGGGCCGACGGAAAGCGCCAGTCCGTGGTGAAGGAAATGAACAGCAGCTTGGCCTTCATGGCGGCGAAGGTGGCCACCAAGTCGTCCCCGAAGGCCCGGGCGGGATCGAAGTAGTCCAGGGCCCGGGTCATGAGCAGGTAGGTATTGGCGTCGAAGCGGCGGGAAAAGGATTTCCCCTGGTATTGAAGATAGCTCTCCACCTGGAATTGCACGTCCTGGAGGATATCGAGATCTCCAGTGCGCACGGCACGCCCAAACTTCTCCCGCAGCCCATCGTCCGATTGGTAGGTGACGTGGCCGAGCATGCGGGCCAGGCGCAGCCCCGCCGTGGGCACCACGCCCGCTTCGAGGTAGCGGCCTTCGCGAAAGTCCGGATCGGCGGTGATGGCCTGGCGGGCAATTTCATTGAAGGCGATGTTTTGCGCCGAAAGGCGCGGCGTGCTGGCAATGGCCACGGTGGCGCCCACGCGATCGGGATAGGACAGGGCCCACTGAAGTGCCTGCATGCCGCCGAGGCTGCCCCCGACCACCGCTGCCCAGCGCTCGATGCCGAGGCGATCGGCCAGGGCGGCCTGGGCGTTCACCCAGTCCGGAACGGTCACCGTGGGAAAGTCCGGACCATAGGGGCGGCCCGTGGCCGGATTCGTACTCGTGGGCCCGGTGCTGCCGTGGCAACCCCCGAGATTATTCAAGGCGACGACAAAGAAGCGGTTGGTGTCGATGGCCTTACCCGGGCCGATGGCCGTGTCCCACCAGCCGGGCTTGGGATCTTCCAGATCGTAGTAGCCCGCGGCGTGGTGATGGCCTGAAAGCGCATGGCAAATCAGAAGGGCGTTACTGCGATCGGCGTTTAGGGCGCCGTAGCACTCGTAGACCAGCGTATAGGCGGGCAGACTTTCGCCGCTAGCCAGGGGGAAGGGGCCAGAAAAATCCGCGCTTTCCGCCGTCACAAGGCCGACGGAGTGTTGATCGCTGGGCGCCGCTTGGGCCATCAGCTGCCTCTCCCGGGATGGGCGCGAAGTCTAGCGAGGGCCCTGGGGCCCTCGCAAGGGACTGCCCTAGGGCAGAAGCATGCGGGGGATGCCCACCTCCAGGGCGAGGCCAGGCACGAGGTAATCCCGCAGCAGAGTCAGGAGCAAAAATAGGACAAGGACGGAGAAATCGAGGCCCCCCGCCGGGGGCAGCAGCCGGCGGATCGGTGCGAGCACGGGGGCCGTGAGCTGCTCGAGCAGCTCGGCGCCAGGGTGCCGGCTCATGGGGGCCACCCAGCTTAGGATTACCACGATCAGGAGGGCCCAGAAATACAGCTCCAGCAGACGCATGGGCAAGCGGAAGGCGGCCACCAGGAGCGCCGATCCCAGGGGGAGGCCAAAGGTCAGCATGCAGAGAAGGAGTTCGGCCAAGAGGGTTAGGCCTAGGGCCGCGATATCGAGGCCGCCCAGGTAGGGAATGAGGGGGCGTAGGGGCTTAAGGAGGGGGTCCGTGAAGCGCACCACGCCCTGGGTTAGCGGGTTGTAAAAATCCGCCCGCACCGCCTGGAGCAAAAAGCGCAGCAGAAACAGAAAGCTGGCGAGGCTGAGGACGGTTCGCAGCAGAAAGAGACCGCCGCCGGAGAGCGCTTCGTTCATGCTTCATCTCCTTGATGATGGGTACGCTCGGCGCTCGGGACGCCGAGCTCTTCGGCAAGGGCGCCGGCGCGATGGGCTGCGGCGGCCATCGCCTTCTCCACCATGGGGGCGAAGCCCGCCTCTTCAAAGGCCGCCAGGGCCGCGGCGGTCGTGCCTCCGGGGGAGGTCACGGCGGCGCGAAGGGCCGCCGGGTCGGCGCCGGGCGCGGTGGCCATGCGGGCGGCGCCGAGGGCGGTTTCCGTCACCAAAGCCCGCGCCAGCGCCGGGGCCAGCCCCTGGGCAACGGCTGCGTCAATCATGCATTCCATAAGGCGGAAGAAGTAGGCCGGGCCGCTGCCGGAGGCCGCGGTGACCGCGGCAAGATCCCCTTCCTCCTCAAGCCAGTAGGTGGACCCGGCCATGGCCATGAGGGCCTCCGCCTGCGCGCGCTGTGCGGGGCTCACCCCCGGGGTGGCGAACAGCGCCGTGGCGCCGCTGCGAAGGAGCGCCGGGGTATTGGGCATGGCGCGCACAATGGGGACGCCGCCGCTCCAGTGAAGCAGGCTCGCGCAGTCGATGCCGGCGGCGATGGACAGCACAAAGGGCGTGCCCGGTTGCGCGGCCAGCACCGGCGCAAGGGCCGTGAGAATGGGCCCGAGTACCTGGGGCTTAACCGCTAGCACCACGGCGTCAGCGCCGTCCACGGCGGCAGCGTTGTCCTCAAAGATGGCGAGGGGCCCGAGGGCAGCGAGGGCCTCTCGACACGCGGGGCTCGGGTCCGAGACCCGCAGGGTCGCAGGATCAGCGCCGCTGGCGAGCAGTCCCCCAAGGAGGGCCTGGGCCATATTGCCGCCCCCGATGAAGGCAAGGGTCTTGGTCATGGTGTGCTTTCCCGTTTGGGGGCCCGGGGGCCGAAGAGGGCCGTGCCTAGGCGAAGGTGGGTGGCGCCGGCGGCGACGGCCGCTTCGAGATCGTCGCTCATGCCCATGGACAGTACGGTGGCCGTGGGCGGAAGGGCTGATGCCAGGGCCGTCAGCCGAGCCAGGCTTTCGCGCTGGGCGTCAAAGCCCGTGCGGGGCGCGGGAAGGGTCATGAGCCCGACGAGTTCGAGCCCGGGGCAGCCCTGCACGACCTCCACCAGCGCCGGCAGATCCTCCGGGGCTACCCCCGCCTTGCTTTCCTCCGGGTCGAGCTTGACCTGAAGGCACACCCTAAGGGGACCCAGGGCGCGGGGGCGCTGGGCGGAAAGGCGCTCCGCGAGCTTTGCCCGGTCCACCGTATGCACCCAGCTGAAGTGCTCGGCGACGGCTCGGGTTTTGTTGCTTTGCAGGGCGCCGATGAAGTGCCAGCACAGGGGCAGGGTGGCCAGGGCCGTTTGCTTATCCAGCGCTTCCTGAAGGTAGTTCTCCCCGAAGTCCCGTTGGCCTAGGGACGCCAGGGCTGCCACGGCGTCCGCGCCCTGGGTTTTGCTCACGGCGATAAGGGTGAGGGCCTCCAGCGCCCGGCCCGCGGCCAGGGCTGCGGCGCGAAGGCGTTCCTGCACCGCTTGCACCCGTGCTTCTAGCCCAGCCATTGCCCGAGATCCGTTACAGTGGGAGAAAGTAAAAGTCTAACGGGTCTGCGAGGGCCCGTCAGGCCTGAAGGGAGGGATCAAGGTGACCATCACGGAGCTGCTGGCCTTTGCCCAGGCGCAAGGGGCATCGGATTTGCACCTGTCCGCGGGCTTGCCGCCCATGGTGCGGGTGGATGGCAGCCTGCGTAAGCTCGCGGCGCCGGCCCTCGATGAGGCGGCGACCCTGGCGCTTATCGAGGCCGCCATGACGGAGGCGCAGCGCCTCGCCTTTGCGGCGGAGGGGGAAAGCGATTTCTCCCTGGCCGTTCCCGGGGTGGCGCGCTTTCGGGTGAACGCCTTCCGCCAGAACCGGGGGCCCGGGGCCGTGTTCCGAACCATTCCGGCCACCGTGCTCAGCTTCGGGGACCTTGGCCTAGGGCCCATCTTTGAGCGGCTCGCGTCCCTTAGCCGGGGCCTGGTGCTGGTCACGGGCCCCACGGGGTCTGGGAAATCCACCACCCTCGCGGCTATGGTGGACCACATCAACAACACGCAGCAGCAGCACATTCTCACCATCGAAGATCCCATCGAGTTTGTTCACACCCCCAAGCAGTGCCTCATTAACCAGCGGGAAGTGCATCGGGATACGGTGAGCTTTTCCCGAGCCCTGCGGGCGGCCCTGCGCGAGGATCCGGACGTCATCTTGGTAGGGGAGCTTCGGGATCTCGAGACCATTCGCCTGGCCCTGGAGGCGGCGGAGACGGGGCACGTGGTTTTCGCCACCCTTCACACCCAATCGGCCGCCAAAACCATCGACCGCCTGATTGACGTCTTTCCCGGATCGGAAAAGGCCATGGTGCGCGCCATGCTGTCCGAGTCCCTCCAGGCCGTGGTGTCCCAGACCTTGCTTAAGAAAGTCGGCGGCGGGCGGGTGGCGGCCCACGAAATCATGGTGTGCACGCCGGCGCTGCGAAATCTCATCCGGGAAGACAAGGTGGCGCAGATGTATTCGGCGATCCAAACGGGGGCCGAGTATGGGATGAACACGCTGGATCAGGCCCTTGAGGCCCTCGTGGCGTCGGGGCAGGTGGCGGCTTCCGAGGCGAAGAGCCGGGCGCGTTTCCCGGAGAATTTCTAGGACGCCGATTGGCGCAGGTAGTCCTCAAGAATGATGCGGGCCGCTTCTCCGTGGCGATCGTTCCGGTCCCGGTGGGGAAAGCGCTCCCCCGCTTCCCGGCTGGAGAGGCGCTCATCCTGGAGCGTCACGGGAATGCCAAAGCGGCCTTCAAGGCGCCGGGCAAAGCGCCGGGCCCGGGTGCACATGTCGTTTTCCGTTTCGTCCATATTCAGGGGCAGGCCCACGATGAGGCGCACGGGTTGCCATTCCTCCAGCAGGGCCTGAACCGCCTGCCAGTTCGGCGTGCCTTCCTGGGCGGCGAGGGCGCTGCCGGCGGTGGCGCTGGCGGTGAGATGCTGGCCCGTGGCCCAGCCAATGTGGCGCAGGCCAAAGTCGAAGGCGAGGATAAGGCCGGCCTCAGCTCCCGCCTTAGCCATGGCCGGGGGCGCCAGGGAAGAGGGCAAGGTCGATGCCGAGGCTTTCCGCGGCGCGCTGACGCCGAGCCTCGAAGGGCACTTCGAAGAGGGTTTCGAAGTCCCCGGGGCACGATAGCCAGGCATTGTCCGCCATTTCCTGTTCGAGCTGCCCTTCCCCCCAGCCGGCGTAGCCCAGGCACACCAAGAACTGGGCGGGTCCGGAACCGTCGGCGATGGCCGTAAGCATCTCCCGGACCGTGCTTAGGGCGAGGCCAGGCTGCAGCTTCACCGTGGCCGGTAGGCAGCAATCATCGCTGTGGAGCACAAAACCTCGATCCCGCTGCACCGGGCCGCCGTCGAGCACGGGCACGTCCCGGTGGGCCGGCCCAGCGATGGACAGCTGATCGAAGATGGCGCCGAGGGTGACGCCTTCCAGGGGCCGATTCACCACCAGGGCAAAGGCGCCCTCGTCGTTATGCTCGCAAAGATAGCTGAGCGTACCCTCGAAGGTGCCTCCGTCGAGGCCCGGCATGGCAATGAGAAATTGGTGCTTGAGATCCATAGCGCCATGATAGGGCGGCTGCCCCGGCCCCGGCTACACGCCGTGCCGCTAGGGGAGGCGAAAGGTAAAATCCCGGACGATTTCCAGGCGCTCGTGGCGGCTGAGGGCCTGGGGGAAGGGCAGATAGGGATGGGCGCTACGCACGAGCGTCAGCGCTGCCTGATCCACCGCCGCATCGCCGCTGCCAATCACCACGGCAAGATCCCCAAGGCGGCCATCGCGAAAGAGCTCGGCGCGAAGACGCAGGGTGGCCTGGCCTCCGGCCCGCTCTGCGGCGCGGCGCGCTTCCGGAGGAAAGTTGACCGTGCCCAGGCGCTCGATACGGGTGCGCCAGCCTCGAAGGTAGGCATCCTCCGCCGGGGAGAGCACGGTAGCGGGGCCTAGGCGGCGCACTTCCGGGGCCTCGCTATAGCGGCGGGCCGCAGCCAGCAGATCGCTCAGGGCCGGGCCTGGCGCCGCGACCGGTGGAGTTTCAGACGCGCTGGGGGCCGCGCTGGGGGGCGCGGGAGAGGAGTCGGTTAGGGCCGGGCTTTCCTTCGCGTGTTGCTTCGCCTCGGGAGCGGCCTTGGCTGGCTGAGGGGCCTCCTGTGCCGGCGGCGGGGTTTCCATGGCAGGCGTCGCCACGGGCAGCGGCTGGAGCGGTGCAGTCAACCCGATGGTGAAGCTGGCCGGGGCCGCAGGCTCCGGCGTCCGGGGTGGGGTGCGTTCGACCCAAAGCAGCGCCCCGTGGCAGAGGAGCGCCGCTCCAAAGGCGGCGCCGAGGCGATCTCGGGGAGACGCGAGGATCGCCACGGTCTCTCCCTAAGCGACGGGCTTTAGCCGCTCGGTGATGGCGTCGAGAAAATCCCCGGCGATGTCTAGGCCGCACTGGGCGTCGAGCTCGCGAATGCAGGTGGGGCAGGTGACGTTCACCTCCGTGAGGTGGGTGCCGATCACGTCCATGCCCACGAAGCTCAGGCCCCGGCGGACCAGCTCGGGCCCCACGGCCGCGGCAATTTCCCGGTCCCGATCGGTGAGGGGCCGGGCTTCGCCCCGGCCGCCGGCAGCGAGGTTGCCCCGGCTCTCTCCGGCGGCGGGAATGCGCGCCAGGGCGTAGGGCACCGGCTTACCTTCGATCATGAGGATCCGCTTATCCCCATCCTTGATCTCCGGCAGATAGCGCTGGGCCATGATTTGCTGCGTGCCCCCGGCGGTGAGGGTCTCGATCACCACGGACAGGTTCGAGTCTCCCGGCTTTAGGCGGAAGATGGAGGCACCCCCCATGCCGTCTAAGGGCTTCATGACCACGTCCCCTTCGGCCTCGGCGAAGGCTCGAAGCTGCTGGGCGCGCTTGCTGACGATGAGCGGCGGGGTGAACTCGGAGAAGGCCGTGGTGAAGAACTTCTCGTTGCAGTCCCGAAGGCTCGCCGGACGATTGAACACCGGGACCCCCGCGGCCTCCGCGCGTTCTAACAGGTAGGTGGTGTAGATATACTCCATGTCGAAGGGCGGATCCTTGCGCATCAGCACACCGCTGAAGCTGGCGAGGGGGCGGGTGACCGTTTCCCCGAGGTGCCAGAAGGGATCCGCGGAAAGATCCACGGTCAGGGGCGTCGCCAGGGCCAATACCTGCCCCTCGGCGAAATACAGCCCGTCCTGCGTGATGCTGTAGACCGTCCAGCCTCGGGCCTGGGCGGCCAGGCACATGGCCAGGGTGGAGTCTTTTTTCTTCGAAAGCCCCGCGACGGGGTCCATAACAATAGCGAGGTCGATCATGGTGAGCGCACCCAGGGAGAGAATGCCGGCGAGCGTAGCGGGCCCCCTGCGGTGGAGCAAGGGAGCGGCCCTCGTGGTGCGCTGGGCCCCGGGGACGGCGCGGGCGCTGATCCCCCGCAGCGCGCTGCTCGGTCTGGCCGCGCCGAAGGCTTGGCTGCGATCCGAGGGCACCTATCCCTGGTGCCTAGGGTTTGCGCTGGCGGCGGGCCGGCCCTGGTGCGTCCGCGCCCCCGGCGCCTATCTCTGGGGGCGCCCGGGACGGCCGCGCACGCTCCTGCTGTTGGCCGGCGGGCAGCTTGCCCTGGCCGCGGAGCGGGTGCTGGGCTGGGCCCCCCTTCCCGACCCCGACGGCTCAGCCGTTTCCTTGGCGACGCTCCTCGAAGACCCCGCCTTTAATCCCTTTATCGGAGATCTCCCGACCCATGGTTGAACGGGCAACGCGGCAACAACGGCTTTGGTGGCGGCTCTTTATGGTGGCGCTGGTGCTCGCCGGGGGGACCGTAGCGGCTGCCCTGGTGCTGGGATCGGGGCAATCGGCCCCGGCGGTGTTGCGCTGGGCGGCGGGGGCCCTGGCGCTGGCGCTCCTGCTTGGGGCGCTGCTGCTGCGCAGCACGCAGCAGGCCATCGCTGAGGAAGCAGCGGCGGGGGAAGCTCTTCGGCAGGCCATAGCGGTGCTGCAGGGAAAGGTTGGGCGTGCAGAATCGACGCTTGCGATATCCCTTGAGTCCCTGCCCCTCCCCCCCAGCCTGCAAGGCCTGGGGGCGAGCCTCGAGCGGCTGCTGCGCCAGCGGGACGCCCAGGCCCAGCAGCTGGGCCGCTTGCTTGAGGAAGCCGAGGCGCTTCGCACGGCCCTCGCCGCGCAGCACGCGGCCAACGCCGCGGCGCGGGAGGCATCCACGGCGGCATTGGCGACGGTGGACGGCGAGCTGCAACGTTTGATGGCCTCGCTGCGCACTGCGGAAGGAGCCTGCGCCACCGCGGCAACGACCCTCCAAAGCAGCCAGCGCGTGGCCGCCGAGGGGGCCGGTTATCGCGAAGCTCTGGTGCGTCCCGCGGAGGCCATCGTCGCTCAGGGCGCGGGCCTAGCTGCGCTTTTTGCCCAACTTCAGGAGGGTCTTGGGCAGCTGGATCAGCAGCTGAATCAGGCCCTCGATACGCTGGCGGAGGAGGCCGCAGGGTTCGAGGGCGGCGCGGCCGTGGCGGAGGCCTGCGATCAGGCGCTCGAGGCCTTGCCGGCCCTTCGGGACACGCTGGCGCTCGCCACGGATACGCTGGCCCAGCGCAGCGCGGCCCTTGCCGCGGAGCAAGCCGCCTTTGCCGAACCGATGGTGGCCCTTGGGGAACAGCAGGCCACCCTTTCCGACCAGCTCGCTGCCCTCGGATCCCCCCTGGAGGGACTGGCCGCCGTGCTCGAGGAGACGCCCAAGGCCCTCGCCGAGGTGGCCGCCACCGTTCGAGAGGTCGAGGGGGACGCCCCCGCCCCCGTGGCCCTAGAAGGCTTTGAGGCGGCGCTGGCGGCGGGGCAGGCCGCCTTGAAGGGGTTTGAGAAAGATCTTGCCCCCCGTTCCCGCAGCACCGAAGAGGCCTAGGTCCTTGGTTTCCCCCACCCTGGATTTTCGCCGGGCCAGCGCGGAAGCGCTCGCCGCTGCGCGGGCGGGCGACGACGCTCGGCCCTGGGCGTGCCTGGCGCTCGCTGCGCTCCAAGCGGGGCCTGACCTGGAAGCCCTTGGGGAAGCGGCGGCGACGTGGCAAGCCGCCGCCCTCGCGGATCGCCCCGCGCGGCAGGAAGCGCTCGAGGCCCTCGCCCTCGGGCATCTTGACGCGGGAACGCCCCATCGAATCTATCGTCGGGCCTTTAGCCTGATCACGGCGACCCCGGCCCTGTGGGGCGCTTTGCTCCCAAACCTCTTCGTGGCTACGCAGGTGCAGGGCTGCTTCGCGGAGGGCGCAGGGCCGGCCTTTTGGGCAGGGGCGGCTAGCGCCTTGCTGGACGCGGCGGACGCCGAGCCCGCCACCGTGCTTCCCGGCCTGCGCCGATTGGATGAAGCCTTTTTCGAGGCCCGCGCCCTGCCGGCCTATGTGCCGGAGGGGGGCGTGGAGGCCCTGGTTCAGGGTCTTATGCCCGCCGCGGCTCGCGCTCCAGAGGAACCCACCGGCCCTGCCGCGGCGCCGAACGTGCCCACCCTTTGGACGTTGGCGCAGGCGCTGCGCACCACCCCGGGAGAGGATCAGGCCTTGGGGGCGGCGCAAGAGCAGCTCGCCGCCCTGTCCGCGCAGCCCCAGGGGGATGCCGCGGCTCAGCAGCGCTGGGAGTGGGCCTGGGCCCTGGGTAACTTGGTGGCCCAGCGGCGTAGCGGGGTGCTTCCGGCTCCCGGCGCTCTCGATGCGCGCGTGCCCGAGCTCCTGGAGGTGTTCGCGGAGCCCCGGGCGGTGCTTGAGGATGCGCTCTTCTCGGCCCTGATTGAGGAAATTGACCTCTGGGCCTCGGGTTTTGAGGCCCCGCCGGCGCCCCTCCCCGAGCCCATGGGGTCGCCTAATGTCCGGCCAGAGCCATCCCCCGCCCCGGACTCCGCCTTAGACACCACCTTAGACCTCACCCTAGACACTAGGGCGGCCTTGCCCTCTGCGGTTGCCGTTCTCGGCGATGATGGCGCCCTGCTGGCGGCCTTGACTGCCCTCGAAGCGGAGTCCTCCCAGGCCACGCCGGCCCTTCGACGGCGCCTTGAACAGCTTCGCGAAGCGCTGAATCCGCTGCTGTGGTTTGACGCCGAGGCCTTGGAGCGTGCCCTGGGCCACCCGGTGGTATTGGCGGCGCCCCTGGCGGCGGTCGAACGGTCCGTTACCGTCGCCCTTGCGGAGGCAGAACGCGAGGGGCTAGGGCCTGCGGAGGGGCTCTCCCTCGACGGCGCGACGCTTCGGGCCAAGGGCGCCCATGGCGGGCGGACCCTGCCCTGGACCGTGCTTCGCCTGACGCGAGCAGCGGTCAGGCTTGAGCCTCCGGGAACGGCTGCGGACGGCAATGGCGAAGCGCCGGTGCTCCTAGCCTATCCCCTCGGCGCCGGCGCCCAGGCACCGAAGGGTGCGCTGGCGGTGACCGCCCAGGGGAACGCGCTGCATTGGGTGCTTCCGAAGGGGGAGGGCTCAGAAGTCGCCGAAGCGGGCGGACAGGGTCGCGAGGGCGGCTAGGGGCGCCGTTTCCGCGCGTAGGATGCGCGGCCCCAGGCGCCAGCGGACAAAGCCCTGGCGCGCGAGCTTCTCGCACTCCGCATCGCTAAGTCCCCCCTCCGGGCCCGTCACCAGCACCACAGACCGGGGTTTCTCGCTCTCCGAGGCCGCCAGCGACGCGCCTTCTGGATCAAGGACGACCTTCAGCGTCTCGGGGCGCTCGGCGGCGAACTGCTCGAGGGGTTGGGGGGCGTGAAGCTTCGGAAGCACCGTGCGGCCGCTTTGCTGCGCTGCGTGCACCAGCACGCCTTCGGCGTGGGCCAGGCGCCGTGCCCCCCGGGCGCCGGGATCAAACTTCACCTCCGTGCGCTGGGTTTGCAGCAAAGTGATTTCCGATACCCCAAGCTCGCAGGCCTTCTGCAGCGCCACATCGAGCCGTTCGCCGCGGAGTAGGGGCAGGCCGAGGTGGAGGTGGAGGGGTGGTTCGCTCCGCTGATCCTGCCGCGCATCGCCCACGGTCAGCTGGCCGCCCTTAGGCGAGACGTCGCATAGGGTGGCTTCGGCTACCCAGCCCGCGCCATCGAATAGCTCCACGGGATCGCCGTCGCGGCGGCGAAGCACCTTCAAAAGATGCCGGGCGGCGGCGTCAGGGAGGGGAACGGTGCCCGTGGGCAGGGGCGCGGGCCAGTACAGCCGGGGCGTGCGCATGGTTAGCGCCCGAGGCGGTTGAGAAGGGCCTCGGGGGCTTCCGCTTGATTCATGGTGTAGAGATGAAGGCCCGGGGCGCCGCCGGCGATCAGCCGTTCGCACAGGGCGGTGACCACATCGAGACCAAAGGCCAGGAAGTCCGGGGAGCCTTCCTCGTAGCTGTCGAGGCGGCGATCGAGCCAGCGAGGGAGTTCTGCGCCGCAGGCCCGGGAGAATCGGCGTAGCCCTGTGCTGTTGGTGATGGGCATGATTCCGGGAATGATGGGCGTGGTCACGCCCAGCGCCGAGACCCGATCGCAGAAGTCGAAGTAGGCATCGGCGTTATAGAAGTACTGGGTCAAAGCGCTATCCGCGCCGGCAGCGCACTTTTCCGCAAAAAAGCGCAGATCGGCGTCTGCTGAGGGGGCGTCGGGATGGATTTCCGGATAGGCCGCCACCTCGATATGGAAGTGATTCCCCGCGTGTTCCCGAAGCAGGCGCACCAGTTCCACGGCGTAGTGAAGGCGCCCCGTGCCCATGCCCGAGGGGATGTCGCCGCGGAGGGCCACGATGCGCCGAATGCCGAGATCGCGGTAGCGGTCGATGAGCGTCCGCACCGTGTCCGGGGCATCGCTGCCCATGGACAGGTGTGGGGCCACGTCTAGCCCCGCCGCCACCATGGACTCCACCGTGCTCAGCGTGCCTTCCCGAGTGCTGCCCCCGGCGCCGTAGGTGACGGAGACGTACTCGGGCCCCCGGGCCGCGAGGCGATCGCGCACCGCGGCCAGCTTTCGTACCCCCGCCGGCGTTTTCGGCGGGAAGAACTCGAAGGATAGGGGCAGGGGCGTAGCCATGAGCTTAGCGCGCGGCGCGCAGGGCCTCGGCCTTGTCCGTGCGTTCCCAGGTGAAGGCGTCCTCTTCCCGGCCGAAGTGGCCGTAGGCCGCGGTGGCCCGGTAGATGGGGCGCTTCAAGTCGAGCATGGCGATGAGGCCCTTCGGGCGCAGATCGAAGTGCTCACGGACCAGGGCGGCGATGGTGGCGTCGTCCACCGTGCCCGTGCCAAAGGTGTTGATGGAGATGGACGTCGGCTCGGCGACGCCAATGGCATAGGAGACCTGGATCTCGCAGCGCTTCGCCAGGCCCGCGGCCACGATGTTCTTCGCGACGTAGCGCCCAGCGTAAGCGGCGCTCCGGTCCACCTTGGAGGGATCCTTGCCGGAGAAGGCGCCGCCGCCGTGGCGGGCCATGCCGCCGTAGGTGTCCACGATGATTTTCCGCCCCGTCAGGCCGCAGTCGCCCACGGGCCCACCGATCACGAAGTTCCCCGTGGGATTGATGTAAACCTTCGTCTGCGCCGTCATCCACTCCGCGGGCACCACGGGCTTGATGATTTCTTCCATCACCGCTTCCCGGAGGTCTTCCAAGCTGATGGAGGGATCGTGCTGGGTGGAGAGGACGATGGCGTCCACGCTTTGGGGGCGGCCCTCGGCGTCGTAGGAGAAGCTCAGCTGGCTTTTCGCGTCCGGGCGCAGCCAGGGTAGGGTGCCGTTCTTCCGCACTTCCGCCTGCCGCGCGACGAGGCGATGGCTGTAGGTGATGGGCGCGGGCATGAGCACGTCCGTCTCGTCCGTGGCGTAGCCGAACATCAGCCCCTGGTCGCCTGCCCCTTGTTCGTGGTCCGCGGCCTCGTCCACGCCCATGGCGATATCGGCCGACTGGGCGCCGATGGCGTTGATGACGGCGCAGGTTTCCGCGTCAAAGCCCATTTCGCTGGAGGTGTAGCCGATCTCCGCGACGGTGCGGCGGACGATGCCTTCATAGTCCACGGCGCTGCCCGGGGGCAGGCGGATTTCCCCGGCCAGGACCACCATGCCGGTCTTCACCAGCGTTTCCACGGCGACTCGGGCGTCGGGAGAGATGCGCAGCATCTCATCGAGGATGGCGTCGGAGATTTGGTCGGCCATCTTGTCGGGATGGCCCTCGCTGACGGATTCAGAGGTGAACAGTTGATACTCGGCCATGGAGAGCCCCCTTAACGGATGCGCTTACCCCGTCCCGGTGCCCTAGGGGACCGCCCGCGGCGCAAGGTCAAAATGTGGACAGCCATGCTATGCAAGGCGCCTCCCGGTCGCCTTGAGTCTTTCACAAGTCTCCGTGAGGGCGCTGCATGAACGCGTCGCCGTTGCGCATCCCCCATGGGGCTGGGAAACTACGCGCCCTGCGCCCCCCTGGTCCGGAGACCTGCCCCATGATGACCCGTCGAACCCGCGCCGACGCGCTCCGCGTTTTGGCTATGGATGCGGTACAGCGCGCCAACAGTGGCCACCCCGGGGCCCCCATGGGCATGGCGGATATGGCCGAAGCCCTCTGGTGCGGCCCCCTTAAGCATCACCCGGAGGTGCCCAGCTGGTTCGACCGGGACCGCTTCGTGCTGTCCAACGGCCATGCCTCCATGCTGCTTTATGGGCTTTTGCATCTCTCCGGCTATGAGGTGAGCACGGAAGATCTGAAGAACTTCCGCCAGCTCCATGCCCCCACGGCGGGGCACCCGGAATACGGCGAACTCCCCGGGGTGGAAACCACCACCGGGCCCCTGGGCCAGGGCGTGGCCATGGCCGTGGGCATGGCCCTGGCCGAGAAGGTGCTGGCAGCCCGCTTTAATCGCCCGGACTTCCCCCTCGTCGACCACCACACCTACGTCTTCCTCGGCGATGGCTGCCTCATGGAGGGCATCTCCCAGGAAGCCATTTCCCTCGCCGGTACCCTCGGCCTGGGGAAGCTGATCTGCCTCTATGACGCCAACGGCATCAGCATCGATGGGAAGATTGACGGCTGGTTCACGGAAGACGTGCCGGGGCGCTTCCGCGCCGCGGGCTGGGATGTTTGGGACGCGATTGATGGCCATGATGGGGACGCCATCGCGGCGGCGCTTGCCGCGGCGCGAGCGAGCGATCGTCCGGCGCTGCTCGTCTGCAATACGCAGATTGGCTTTGGCTCCCCGGCGAAGGCCGGTACGGCATCGGTGCACGGGTCGCCCCTTGGGGACGAGGAAATCGCCGCCACCCGCGCAGCCCTTGGCTGGACCGCCGCCCCCTTCGAGATTCCTGAGGACGTGCGCGGCAGCTGGGATGGGCGCGCTCGGGGCGCCGAGGCCTACGCGGCCTGGTGCGATTTGAAGGCGCGCTACGCGGAGGCCTTTCCCGAGGAACACGCCGCGTTTGAGGCCGCCCTAGGGACCGTGCCCGAGGCGGTGCTGTCCGCTCTCACGGCCTTTGCCGAAGCCGCGCAGGCGGAAGGCAAGGCGCTGGCGACGCGGCAGGGCTCGAAGGCAGCCTTAGACGTCATCGCTGCGGGCCTCCCCTCCCTCTTCGGAGGCTCGGCCGATCTGTCGGGCTCCAATGGCAGCCGCTTCGACGGCGCTCGGGTGCTCAGCGCTGAGAACGCCGATGCCAACTACTTCTCCTGGGGCGTGCGCGAGTTCGCCATGACCGCCGCGTGCAATGGCATGGCCCTGCACGGAGGCCTTTTGCCCTACTCCGCCACCTTCCTCACCTTTATGGACTACGCCCGGAATGCGGTGCGGCTCGCGGCGCTCATGGGGGTGCAGAATATTTTCGTCTACAGCCACGATTCCCTGGCCGTGGGCGAGGACGGCCCCACGCACCAGCCCGTGGAGCAGCTGGCGACCTTGCGCATGACCCCGGGCCTCGAAACCTGGCGTCCCTGCGATACGGTGGAGACAGCCATCGCCTGGCGTGAAGCCCTGGCCCGGGCCGACGGCCCCTCGGCGCTGATCTTGTCCCGCCAGGGTCTTCCCGTGCCGAGCCGGGACAGCGCCCAGGTGGCGGCCATCGCCCAGGGCGCCTATGCCCTCGAGGACGACGAGGCTCCGGAGCTGGTCCTCGTGGCCACGGGATCGGAGGTGTCCCTCGCCCAGGCCGCAGCGGCGGCGCTCCGGGCCCAGGGCCGGCGCGTACGCGTGGTCTCCATGCCCTGTGTAGAGCGTTTCTTGGCAGCCGATGCGGAAGCCCAGGCAGCGCTCCTGCCCCCGGACGTGCCGCGCCTCATTATTGAAGCCGCTCATCCGGCGCCCTGGTGGCGCCTGGCGGGGGCTCGGGGCCAGGTGCTGGGCGTCGATCAATTCGGTGCCTCTGGCCCGGGAGACGAGGTCCTGGCGGCCTACGGCTTTACCCCGGAAAACGTGACCGCAGAGGCCCTGGCCCTGCTCAACGCCTAGGAGACGCGCCCCATGGCCCTGGCCTTCAATCGCATGACCGAACTGGATCTGGCCGGGCGCCGGGTCCTCATGCGCGAGGACCTAAACGTTCCCGTGGAAGACGGCGCGGTGCGAAGCGATGCGCGGCTTCGGGCGGCCCTGCCGTCCATTCAGGCGGCGCTGGCGGCCGGGGCCTCGGTTCTTCTGTGCTCGCATCTGGGCCGGCCCACGGAAGGCGCTAGCGCCGCCGAGGAGCCCGCCTTTTCCCTGGCGCCGGTGGCGGCCCGCTTAGAGGCGCTGCTCGGCCAGCCCGTGCCCCTCTTGCCTTCCCTGGCCGCCGCCGAGGCCGAGCCTCCGGCCCCGGGGTCCGTGGCGCTTTTGGAAAACATTCGCTGGGAAGTCGGCGAGAAGGCCGATGACGATGCCCTCGCTGCGCGCCTTGCGGGGCTTTGCGACATCTTTGTGATGGATGCCTTTGGCACGGCCCACCGCGCCCAAGCCAGCACCCATGGGGTGATGCGCCACGCCGCCCAGGTGTGCGCGGGCCCCCTCCTTTGCGCCGAACTCGATGCCCTGGGGCAGGCCCTCCATACCCCGGCGCGCCCTCTGGTGGCGATCGTCGGCGGCTCCAAGGTGTCCACCAAGCTGACCGTGTTGGAGCGCCTGGCGGAGGTCGCTGATCAGGTGATCGTCGGTGGCGGCATCGCCAACGCCTTCATCGCTGCCGCAGGGCACAGCGTGGGCGCCTCCCTCCTCGAGCCGGAGCTCGTGAGCGCAGCGGCGGAACTGGCGAAGAAGGTGGCCATCCCTGTGCCCGAGGATGTGGTCGTGGCCAAGGGTTTTGCGGCCGATGCGCCCCACCGGGTGTGCGCCGTGGATCAGGTGGCGGACGATGAAATGATCCTCGATATTGGTCCGGCCACCGCCGCGGCCTACGGCGAGCTCATTGCCCAGGCGGGGACGGTGCTCTGGAACGGTCCCGTGGGGGTCTTCGAATTCCCGGCCTTTAGCGCCGGGACGGAAGCCCTGGCCCGGGCCATCGCCGCCAGTTCCGCCTTCTCCATCGCTGGGGGCGGCGACACCCTCGCGGCGATCGATCAGTTCGCCATCGCCGATCAGCTGGGCTACATCTCCACCGGGGGCGGCGCCTTTCTCGAGTTCGTGGAAGGCAAAACCCTGCCCGCCGTGGCGGCCCTTAGCGCCCGCGCCGACGCATGAGCGAAGCGGCGGCGCCCTATCTGCTGCAGCCCCGGGCGCCGCTGCTGGAGGCGCGCTTCACGGCGCGCTTCGATCGCTTTATCGCCGAACTGACCCTTGCTGACGGCACCCCCATTCGCGCCCACTGCGTGAATCCCGGGCGCATGGAGGGCTTGGTGATTCCCGGTGCCAAAGCCTGGGTTTCCAAAGTTCCAGAAGAAAGTAAGCGCAAACTTCGCTATACGCTAGAGCTGCTTGAGGCCGATGGCCGGATCGTTGGCGCGAACACCGTGGTGCCCAATTGGCTTGCGGAGCAGCTGCTTCTGGCAGGGGTGGTCCCGGGGCTCAAACGCTTTCGCAGCCTGCGTGCCGAGGTGCCCTACGGAGAGCGCTCCCGCATCGATTTTTGGCTGGAGACGGCCTCGGGCCCCCACCTCGTGGAAGTGAAGAATTGCCACCTGGTCTACCCCGATGGGCGGGCCTACTTTCCCGATTCCGTGAGCGTGCGGGCCTCGGAACATTTGGAGGCCCTCATGGACGTGGTGGCCTCCGGTGCGAAGGCCACCGTGCTCTTTGTCATTCAGCGCGACGATGCGAAAAGCCTGCGTCCCAGCGACCTCCACGACCCGCGCTTTGCCGAGAAGGCCCGAGAGGCCGCGGCGAAGGGCGTGCAGTTTAAGGCCGTGGCCCTGGCCCCGGATCCCCAGGGCTGGACCGTTCTGGGCACCCGGCCTGTGGATCTTAAGCCTTATGATGCCAACCGCCTGAGCCCCTACCGCAGCGCCCTCGATGCCCACTCGGGCTGGCGGCGCGGTCCCCGTGCTCCTAAGGCGGAACCCAAGGTAGACTGACCCCAAACCCACCTGGAAGCGGAGTTTCTTCCCATGGCCCTAATTACCCTGCGACAGCTCCTCGATCATGCCGCGGAACACGGTTACGGCGTCCCGGCGTTTAACGTGAATAACCTCGAGCAGATGCGCGCGATTATGGAAGGCGCGGCGGCAACGGACAGCCCGGTGATTGTTCAGGCCTCCGCCGGCGCCCGGAAGTACGCGGGCCCCAATTTCCTTCGCCACCTCATTTTGGCCGCGGTGGAGGAGTTCCCCCACATTCCCGTGTGCATGCACCAGGATCACGGAGCCTCCCCGGCGGCCTGCCAGCAGTCCATCCAGCTGGGCTTTAGCTCCGTGATGATGGATGGCTCGCTGAAGGAAGATCAGAAGACCCCGGCCGATTACGACTACAACGTGGCGGTGACGGCGCAGGTGTCGGCCATGGCCCACGCCTGCGGCGTGTCCGTGGAGGGGGAGCTCGGCTGCCTGGGGTCCCTGGAAACGGGCACGGCTGGGGAAGAGGACGGCGTGGGCGCCGAAGGTACGCTCAGCCACGACATGCTGCTGACGGATCCGGAGGAGGCCGCGGCCTTCGTGGCCGCCACCAAGGTGGACGCGCTCGCCATCGCCATCGGCACCAGCCATGGCGCCTACAAGTTCTCCCGGCCGCCCACCGGCGACATCCTCGCCATCGACCGGATTAAGGCCATCCACGCCCGCATCCCCAGCACCCACTTGGTGATGCACGGCTCCTCCTCCGTGCCCCAGGAGTGGCTCGAAGTGATTAATCGCTTCGGTGGAGAAATCCCGGAGACCTACGGCGTGCCCGTGGAGGAAATTCAGGAAGGGATTCGCCACGGCGTGCGCAAGGTGAACATCGACACGGACCTGCGCCTGGCCTCCACCGGCGCCACGCGCCGCTTCCTGGCGGAAAACCCCGCAGAGTTCGACCCGCGGAAGTTTCTGAAGGAAACCATGACTGCCATGCGGGCGATTGTGGAGGCTCGCTACGAAGCCTTCGGCACCGCTGGGCAGGCCAGCAAGATCACCCCCCTGTCCTTCGACGCCATGAGCGATCGCTACCGTGCGGGCAGCCTGGACCCGGTGCTGGCCTAAGCGCGCCTAGAACAGCACCCGGGTTTTGATGGTTCCGGGGACAGCGCGTAGGCCCGCCAGGGCCTGCTCGCTATGCTCCGCATCCGTGTCGATGACCACGTAGCCGATTTCGGGATTGGTTTGCAGCGTCTGCGCCGAGATATTCAGGCCGTTCTCCGAGAAGACAGCGTTGATGCCGGACATCACCCCGGGCACGTTGCGGTGAATGTGCAGGAGCCGGTGCGAGCCCTCGTGCTGGGGCAGGGCTACTTCGGGAAAGTTCACCGAGCCCACGGTGGAGCCGTTGTCGCTGTAGAGCGCGAGCTTCTCCGACACCTCTGCGCCGATGTTCTCCTGCGCTTCCATGGTGCTGCCGCCGATGTGGGGCGTGAGGATGACGTTGCGCAGCCCCTGCAGGGGGGATTCGAAGGGGTCGTCGTTGCTTTTCGGCTCCACGGGAAAGACGTCGATGGCGGCGCCTAGCAGATGCCCTGCCTTCAGCCGGCTCGCCAGGGCGTCGAGGTCCACGACCTTGCCCCGGGAGGCGTTGATCAGGACCGCCTTGGGCTTCATGCGATCGATCGCCGCGGCGTCGATCAGCCCTTCCGTGGTTTTCGCCGCCGGCACGTGGCAGCTGACCACGTCAGCCTGGGCGAGGAGCGCGCCTAGATCGTCGATCTGCTCGGCGTTCCCGAGCTTCAGCTTGCGCACCACGTCGTAAAAGCACACGCGCATGCCGAGGGCTTCCGCCATCACCCCCAGCTGCGCCCCAATGTTGCCGTAGCCGATGATGCCGAGGGTTTTCCCCCGAAGTTCGAAGCTGTCCGTCGCGCTTTTTAGCCAGCCGCCCTCGTGGGCCCGGTGGCTTTTCTCCGGAACCCCGCGAAGGAGCAGGATGGCCTCGGCGAGCACAAGCTCGGCCACGGAGCGGGTATTGGAGAAGGGCGCGTTGAAGACCGGAATGCCAAGGTTCAGGGCCGCCTTGAGGTCGACCTGATTGGTGCCGATGCAAAAGCAGCCAATGGCCATGAGGCGCCGTGCCGCCTTGAGCACCTCGGCGTCGAGCTGGGTGCGTGAGCGAATCCCGACCATGTGCGCCTGGCTCACCTTTTCGAGGAGCGTGTCGCGGTCTAGCGCGCCCTTGAGCTGCTCGATGTTGTGGTAGCCCGCGCGGGCGAGGTTATCGACGGCGGAGGCATGAATGCCTTCCAGCAATAGAATACGAATCTTGTCCTTCGAGAGGGACGTGACGGGGGCGGCCATGGGGGATCTCACGAGGGGGGAGAGAAGCCGTCCATGGTAGCATAGCGGCCTTCTGCGCATAGGCCGGAGAGCCGACCATGACCACCGCTACAGCGCCTTCCCCCGCCCTCCCGACCGCCGGGGCTGGAGCCCTTGCTGAGGCCTTCGGCGAACGCTTTAGCACGGCCCCCGAGGATCTCGCCCACTGGGGCCGGGACTGGACCCGAAGCTTCACCGTGGCGCCCAGCGCCGTGGTATTCCCGGAGACGGAAGACGAGGTCCAAACCCTCGTTGCGCTGGCCCGAACCCACGGCTTTAAGCTGGTGCCCTCGGGGGGGCGCACGGGGCTCTCCGGCGGCGCCGTGGCCCCGGCGGGGGAGGTGGTGGTCTCCTTTGATCGCATGAATAAGGTGCTGGGCTTCGATCCCGCGGGGCGCCTGCTGCGCTGCCAGCCCGGGGTGGTGGTGGCTGAGGTGGCCGCCCGAGCCGAGGCCGAGGGCCTCTACTACCCCGTGGACTTTGCCTCCGCGGGCAGCGCCCAGCTCGGGGGCTCGGTGGCCACGAATGCGGGCGGCATCAAGGTCATTCGCTACGGCATGACGCGCCAGTGGGTGGCGGGGCTCCGCGTGGTGACGGGCACGGGCGAGGTGCTCGAGCT
>JAUILI010000134.1 GCA_030433075.1 Gammaproteobacteria bacterium
CTGGGTGGTCTTCGGCGGGCTGGGCCTGGCCACCTTCTTCACCCTGTACCTCACCCCCGTGGCCTACCTGGCTCTGGCGCGCTTCTCCAAGCCCCGGGCCAGCGCCGAGGCGCGGCTGGGCGAGGAGCTGGCCCAGGCCTCGACCATCGAAGACCTCGGGGAAGGGGTCGAGCCCGCCCGCGCACCCTGAACACCGGCGGTGCCGCGCTTCCGTCCCCGCCTTGGCTTTGGGATGATCGCGGCATGACCACTGCTCTCTTCTTTCGTCGCCAACGCCGCGCCCTTCTGCTTCTGTTAGCCCTGAGCCTCCTGGCCCCGGGGCTCCGCGCGGAAGGGGCGATCACCGTGTTTGCCGCGGCCTCCCTCCGGGAGGCCCTGGAAAGCCAGGCCGCAGCCTACGCCGCCGAAGGCCATCGGGCCCCGCGGCTGGTCTTCGCGGCCAGCTCCACCCTCGCCCGGCAACTGAGCGCCGGGGCCGAAGCTCAGCTGTTTCTCAGCGCCGATGAACGGTGGATGGCATACCTTGGGGCAGCGCGCCCCCTCAGCAGCACGCCCCTACTCGGGAATCGCCTTGCCCTGCTGGCGCGCAAGGGGACCCAGCCCCCCTGCGACGCGCCCGACTCCTGCCTCCGCTCGCTTCCAGAGCGCCTCGGAGAAGGCGGCCGCCTGGCCCTGGGCGATCCCCAGCACGTGCCCGCGGGGCGCTATGGGCAAGCCGCCCTCACCTATTACGGGCTCCTTCCGGCGCTCAAGGGCCGGCTCCTGCCCGCAGATAGCGTTCGCACGGCCCTCGCCTGGGTCGCCCGGGGCGAGGCGCCCCTGGGCCTTGGCTACGCCAGCGACGCCCGCGTTCTCCCCGCGCTAGAGGCCCTCGCAATCCTCCCCGCCGAGGCTCATCCCCCCATCATCTACCCCCTGGGTCGGCTTCTGGATGCGCCCCAGCAAGGGGACGCCTTAGCCTTTGAAGCCTTCCTCCGCAGCCCGCGCGCCCGGGCAGCCTGGGAGGCCGCGGGCTTCACCCTCCTGGCGAGCCCCCCCCCATCATGATGGGCGAAGTGGAAATCCTCGCGACCCTCCTGTCCCTCAAGGTGGCCGCGGTGGCGGTGCTAGGAAGCCTGCCCCTCGCCCTGCTCGTGGCCACGCGCCTGGCCCGGGGCGGCCGGGGCACGCTCCTCCTCGATGCGCTGGTGCATCTACCCCTGGTACTGCCCCCGGTGGTGGTGGGCTATCTGCTTCTGATCACCCTGGGCACCCAGGCACCCCTAGGCGGGTGGTTGAAGGACGTGCTGGGCCTGCGTCTGGTGTTCCATTGGACCGGTGCGGCGCTGGCCGCTGCGGTGGTGACCTTTCCCTTCCAGGTTCGCGCCCTCCGCCTGGCCCTCGAAGCCATCGACCCGGGGCTATACCGAGCCGCGCAAAGCCTGGGCCTGTCCCCCTGGGCGCGCTTCCGCCGGGTGACCTTCCCCCTCGCCCTACCGGGCCTCCTTGCCGGCGCCATTACGGCCTTCGCCGCGGCCCTGGGAGAATTCGGGGCGATCATGACCTTTGCGGCCAACATCCCCGGGGAAACGCAAACCCTGCCCCTGGCCATCTATAGCGCGCTCCAAACCCCCGGGGGCGAAACCGCCGCCGGGCGCCTGGTCGCCCTGGCCATCGCCCTCGCCCTCGCCGGACTGCTACTGGGAGAGGGCGCCGCCCGGCAGCTGCGCGCGAGGACCGGCCAAACCCTTGGGAGCCTTCGCTGATGCTCCGCTTTTCCCTCGCGCTCAGGAAAGGCGCGTTTTCCCTTCGGGCCGAGGCCCCAGAGCCTTGCCAGCGCCTCGCCCTCATGGGCCCCTCAGGGGTCGGGAAAAGCACGCTCCTATCGGCCCTCGCGGGCTTCGAACGCCAGGCCCACGGGACCGTGCACCTTGGAGATCGCCCTCTAGCCACGGGGAAGACGGCTCTGGCCCCGGAGGCGCGACAGCTGGGCATGGTGTTCCAGCGGCCCCTCCTTTTTCCCCACCTCACCGCTGCGGAGAACCTGCGCTTCGCCCGGCCCCTCGCACCCCCACCGGTGCGCTTCGAAGAGGTCGTGGCACGCCTTGATCTCGCCCCCGTCCTGCCCCGGCGCGCCCACCAGCTCTCCGGCGGCGAAGCCCAGCGGGTGGCCCTGGGGCGGGCCCTCTTGGCCGCGCCCGCCTGGCTGCTGCTGGATGAACCCTTTGCGAATTTGGACCCGGCCCGGCGCGAAGCGGCCCTGGCGCTCATTGATGAGGTGGTGGAACGCCACGGCCTCACCCTCGTGCTGGCCACCCATCGCCTTGAGGAGGCGGTGAGCCTCTGCGATCACCTGTTGCCCCTCAACGAGGAGGATGGCGTCAGCACGGGGCGCGCTCAGCCCCTGGCGCAGGCCCTTGGCGGGGCCGGGGCACCGACGCTGGTCAGCGGAACGCTTCAGGAAGTCGGGGGCACGCTGGAATTTTCCTATGGGGGACAGACGCTGAGGGTCAAGGCGGCGCCCTTCCTCCGGGATGCGGACCGGGCAGGCCCCGCGGCGGCGCTGATCGATCCGCAGGACGTGCGCGCCCTCCCTGCGGGGGCCCCGGCGCCCCTGGGCTGCCCCCGCTTTGAGGGCCAGCGCCTAGGCGCAGACCGCCTTCGCCACGGGGAGGACGTCTTTACCCTTCCCGTGCCCCTAGGCCCCGGGGGCGGACCCGTGGCCTTTACCCTCCTCGGGGCGACGGTGCTGCCACCGCGCCAGCGGGACGCCCGGGCCTAGGCGACGCCTTAGGCGGGGAAGCGCTTCACGTAGCGAAGCAGCTCACCGCTATAACCAAAGCGGTCGTAGACGGAACGGGCCCGCGCATTGTTAGCGAAGACGTGGAGCGTCATGGACTGGGCCCCTTCGGCCACCACCAGGGCTTCGGCGCGCTCTAGAAGCTGCTTACCCAGGCCCGTGCCATCGGCCCGGGGATCAATGATGATCACCTCAAGATGCGCACTGGGTTGGCCGCTCATAAATTCCGGCTGCAGCCGCACGAGGGTAAAGCCCAGCAGCCCGGCCCCGTCTTCGGCGACCGTAACCCGGCATTGGGGCTCCTCGCCCTTGGCCCAGGCCTTCAGCGTTTTCCCATCGCCCTGGTAGGTATCTTCCGGTGCCCGCCCCGGCGGCAAGGGAAAATCGGCTAGCCGCGGCAAAAGGGCCAACATGGCGTCGAGATCTTCCGCCCGCCCGGCGCGAATATTGAGATCACTCATGGCTGCTCCCCCGTGTGTGGGACGAAGCATAGCGCACCGCGCCTAGGCCCCGAAGAGGCGCTGAAGCACCAGCGGGATCGCTTCGCTCCAGAAGCGTCCGTCAGGGGTGAGGAACCAGCACGCCGTCAGCACATTAAAGGTGGTGGCGAGCCAGAAAAAACGGCGAAAGCGGTCGTTCTTGGTCAGGTGCCGAAGGCGGTCCTGGGCGATCAGCGCACCGGGCCAGCCCCCGAGAAACGCGAGGGCGTAGAGCAAGCGGGGGTCGGCGCGCCAGGCGCCGCGGATGGCCCCGGCCTTATCCCAAAGGTAAACCCCATAGGTGAGATGGCTGAACACCAGATAAGCCAGCACTAGAAAGGCCGGCACCACGGAGGCCCAAAAGCCCAGGCCAAGAAGCGCCATGAAGGCCAGCGCCGCCGCCTGGGCTTGCAGCCGGAATAGGCTGCGCCAGAGCACGCGGCGGAGCGATTCCCGGGGGCGCACGGCCAGGGCGCAGGGCCGGCCCCGGGGGTCCGTGCCGCGCTCGAAGGTGAGGTCCATCCCCACGGGCAGGGCACGGCGGTCCGGGAACGCGCGCACGTGCACAAACAGCGCGTCCTCCGGGGCGCTGCCCTCGGGCTGAATGAAGCCGAAGCCCCGGCCGTCATTCCAATGGGACAAAACCCCCCGTTCTCGCTTACCCATCACCCCCTCCCTAGGGCGCCGGCCGAAGCCAGCGTAGCGTTCCCGCACCGTGGTCCGGCGCAAGCGTATCCATAAGCCAGGGCAAGACCTCAGCGAAGGATTCCGCCAGGGTATAGGGGGGATTGGCCACCAACATGCCGCTACCGGTCATACCGCGCCCCGGGTGATCGGGGGCAATGGACAACTCCAACTTCAACAGCGGCGCTGCCGTCGCCTCAAGCACGCCCTCCAGGAGCGCCTCGGTACGGGCCCGCTCCACCACGGGATACCAAATGGCCACCACGGCGCCCGGAAGCTGGCGGCTCACCTGGCGCACCCGGCGGATCACCTCCTGGTCCTCCTCTCGCCGTTCGTAGGCGGGGTCTAAGAGCCAAAGGGCCCGCTTGGTCGGCGGCCGGAGAATGGACAGGGCTCCGGCAAAGCCATCGCCCTTTCGCGCCGTCACCCGAGGATCCTCCCCTAGCGCCGCCTGAAGGGCGGGAAAAGCCTGGGGATGCTGCTCAAAAAGAAAGAGTCGGTCCTGTTCACGCAGCCAGCGCTGCGCCCACCCCGGGGACCCGAGCAAGGTCCTTAAGGCCCCCCCCTCATTGCCCGGCAGGGCTCGCACCTCGTCGAGGAAGGCCCGCACCGGCGCCGGCGCCTTCGGCGCAGCTCGGAGCGCGGCGCCCACGCCCCCCTCAAATTCCCGGAGGCGCTGGGCGAGGGGACCCGTGAGATCGTAGGCCCCCTCCCCGGCGTGGCTGTCCACGTAGGTGACCGGGGCGGGCTTTTTCGTCAAGTAAGCGAGCACCTCGCGCAACACGAGGTGCTTCAGCAGGTCCGCGTGGTTCCCTGCGTGGTAGGCGTGCTGATAGCTCAGCATGAGCGGGGTTAGACGATGGTGGAACCGCCGTCCACCACCCAGTTCTGCCCCGTGGCGTAGCTACCGGCCTTCGACGCCAGGAACACCGCCACCCCGGCCAGCTCCTCCGGCTCGCCGATGCGCCGAAGGGGCACGGTGGCCGTAACCCGCTTCAGCGTTTCCGGGTTTTCCCACAGGGCTCGGGCGAAGTCCGTGCGAATCAGGCCCGGGGCAATGGCGTTAACCCGAATGCCCTTGGGGCCATATTCCGCGGACAGGTTCCGCACCATTTGAAAATCAGCGGCCTTGGAGATGTTATAGGTCCCAATCACCGTGCTCGCGTGGAGCCCG
>JAUILI010000030.1 GCA_030433075.1 Gammaproteobacteria bacterium
TCAGGTTATTCCGGGCCTCGAGGGCCTTCAGCACCGTTGCGCCGAGGTGTTGGGGGTGCAGGTGCGCCAGCGCGCCCTTGCCCTGCTTGCCAATGCCCCGGGGCGTCCGCGCCGTATCAATAATCCAAGCTTCCCGTGCAGCCACGTCCGTCTCCCTCATTCGTGTGAATTAAACTGCGGGTGAGTCTACGCCGCTCCCGGCGTCCGTGCAGCCCCCGGCCAAGCCGCCGTCACCGAGCCAGCGCAGGGGCAAAAGATCATCCACGCGCCGGCGGAGGGTCGGATCCTCGAGCCAGCTGCGTAGGGAAAAGTCCTGGGTTTCCTGAAGCTTCAGTCGCACCTCGGGCATGAGGCGCCGCACGGCGCGGCCCAGCTCCGCTTCGAGCGGTTCCACGATGGCCAGCACCCGATCCGGGCCCTTGGGCAGGTTCACCGGCGTGAAGCCCATGACCTTGGAGATGAGCCGGCCGACCGCCGTTTCCTTGCGCATCTGCTTAATGCCGTAGTGCATGCCCTTCACCATGAGCGGTACGCGATCCCAGGCAAGGCCCCCGGCGGCGAAGCGCTCCCGGAAGCGGCGTTCCACGAGCTCCCGGGTGATGAGTCGTTCGGGCTGCTGGTTGTCGATGCTGCCCTGGAAGACGAAGCGGTCGCTGCGGATGAAATCGATAGGGGTGAAAAAGGCATCGAGGTGGGGGTACTTCATGGCCTCGAAGTTCGCCCGGATGCCCGGCTGGGCCACCCGGCCCACCGCTTTAAGATCGGCGAGGCCCAGGCGCTGGTAGAACTGCCGCGCCTGGCTGGTGCAGCACAGGTAGGCCCGGTCGTCGTCGACGGTATTGAAGTTGTAGCCCCGGGCCTCCGCGAGGGCGTCATGGGCGAGGGCGGAGGCCTCTGCCGGGGCGCCGTCGAGCAGCTCCCGATGCCGGTAGACCTCGGCGTAGCTGATGTAGCGATCGTTCAGAAAGACGCACAGGGGCACGGCCCGAAGGCCCTTTTCGTAGGTTTCCACCACCGCCGGAAAGCGCTGCCCCTCGTGTTCCAAGAGGGCGAAGATCGCCGAATGGGGGCAGAAGCCCTTGGGGTCCGAGAGGGCGCTGTAGACGAAGTTGCCGTCCAAGTTGACGTTCGGCAGCAGCAAATCCCCGGGCTGGAGCCAGAGGCCTCGGTAGAACACCCGGTCCCCGTTCATCTCGTAGGCGGCGAACTCCGGCGTCATGCGCCAGCGCTCGAAGGGCCAGGGGGAGTCGCGGTTCACCTGAATCTTGAGGTCGATGGCCGGGCCGGCGCGGAGATCAAAGCTCGAACCGCCGGGGGCGCGCTCGCCCTGGGCCGCGAGGAGGGCGGCGAAGGCCTCGGCGGAGAGGCGTGCCTTTGCCCGGCGCTTTTGGTCCTCGGAAAGGCGGGCGCCGACGGCGATCAGATCTTCATGCAGCGCGGTGTCATCGGCGAGGGCCAGCCGCGCCTCAACCGCCTGCTGGCGCGCCAGGGCCGTGGCGAGCTTGCCTTCAAGAATCTGCCAGGCGTCACCGCCGGCTCGCGGCAGCGCGTGGTAGCGAGCCAGGGCCTCGTCGAGGGTGGCCCGCCAGGCCGCGCGTTCCGGGGTGCTCACGGAGGCCTTAGCCCTTGCCCTGGGGGATTTCCGCGAAGGGCACGTTTTTATCTGGGCGCATATCCGCGGGCATGCCCAGTACGCGCTCGGCGATGATGTTGCGGAGGATCTCGTCCGAGCCCCCCTCGATGCGATTCGCCGGGGAGCGCAGGAACTGGCGCTGGAACTGGTTGCCGAAGCCGGAGAGGGCGTCGTCGTCCAAGATGCCGCCATAGTCCTGCATATCCAGGGCGAAGTTCGCGCTTTGATTGTTGTTGGCGGCCACCACCACCTTGCTGATGGAGGCTTCTGGGCCCGGGTCCTGACCCCGGGAGAGGGCCGTGATCATGCGGTAGCTCGTGAACTTCAGCCCCGATTCCCGGCAGTACCAGTCCGCGAGGCGGTCCCGTACGGCATGGTCTTCGATGGCGAGTTCGTCGCCGTATTCCTGCGTTTGGGAGGCCTTGAAGACGTCCATGACGGAATTCGAGAGACCGCCGCCGACGGCGAGGCGCTCGTTCATGAGGGTCACCAGGGCCACCTTCCAGCCGTCCCCTTCGCCGCCGAGGCGCTGGCTATCGGGGATCACCACGTCCGTGAAGTAAACCTCGTTGAAATCCTGGTTGCCGTTGATCTGCTTGATGGGGCGCACCTCGACCCCCGGCGTTTTCATGTCCAGGAAGAACATGGTGAGGCCCTTGTGCTTGGGCTGGCTCGGGTCCGTGCGCGTAATGAGCAGGCCGAAATCCGAGTAGTGGGCCCCGGAGGTCCAGACCTTTTGGCCGTTGATGATCCACTTGTCGCCGTCGCGCACCGCGCGGGTTTTGATGCCCGCCAAATCGGAGCCGGCCACGGGCTCGGAGAACAGCTGGCACCAGACCTCTTCCCCGGAGGCGATCTTTGGCAGGTGCTCGGCCTTGTGGGCGTCGTTGCCATAGGCCATGAGGGTGGGGGCGCACATGCCCTGGCCGATGATGAAGAGCCCATCGGGGGTCACGTAGCGGGAGACTTCCTGGTTCCAGATCACGCTTTCGATGGGGGTCGCATCCCGGCCGCCAAAGGCCTTCGGCCAGGCGATGCAGGCCCAGCCGTGCTCCGCGAGGAGGGCCTGCCAGCGCTTGGCGATGGCGACCCGGTCCGCGTCCGTTTTCGCCTCGGCGTAGGCGGATTCCGTGCTGCTGGTGCGAAGGGGCGCATGGGCGTCGAGGAACTTCCGGACCTCGGCGCGAAATTCGGCTTCCTGCGGTGAATCTTTGAAATCCATGGGCTCCCCTCCGGTATGTGATGACGGGCCTGAGTGTATGAATTCTCTTGGAAGAGCACCAGCGCGGGGAGGGCGCTATGCTTTCCCGCTTTAGCGGCTGGGCAGGGGAGCAAGGGACGCATGAAGGCCATCTTTCACCGGGACGGAGATCATTACCTTCCGCAGGAACCGGCCCGCGGGCCCTGGGGCGAGTCGCTCCACGGCGGAGCGCCGGCGGCGTTGCTCACGCAGGCCCTGACGGACTTGGTTGCCGTACCCTTTCCCCTGGCCCGGCTCACCCTCGATATGTTCCGCCCCGTACCCTTGGCGCCCCTGGCGCTCGCCGGGACGGTGCTGCGCAAGGGCAAGCGCCTCGCCCTGGCGGAGATGACCCTAAGCGCCGAAGGCGTCCCCTGCGCCCGGGCCCTGGGCCTCTTCAGCGCGCCCTCGCCCCTCCCTGAGGGGGCCGTCACCTCTACTCCGTGCCCCCTGCCCCGGGGCGCGGGCGCCGTGGTGGAAACGCTCGCGGAGATCGTCGCCAGCCGGGTGGGGCGCAAGCTGCCGCCGGGGGACGGGCTCCATCACCACCTCCTGGCGGAAGGCTTTGACGGCGCCGTGGGGGGCGGTCGGGGTGCTGCTTGGCTCTCCCTACCGCTGACCCTAACGCCGGAGCAGCCCCTCACCCCCATGACCCATCTGGCGGCGTTGGCGGATTTTGCCAACGGGATGAGTCAGCGGCGGGTGGTGGTGGACGGGCGTAACTACGGCTATATCAACGCCGATATTTCCCTGCACATTCTCCGCGAGCCTGCCCCAGGTCCCTTGGCGCTCCTGGTGGATAACTACGCCGATCTGGGTGGCCGGGCCGTGATGAGCGGCCAGTTCTTCGATGACGACGGCTTGGTGGCGCAGGTGGTGCAAAGCGGCCTCGTGAATCCCACGGGCTAGGCCCGGCAGCGCCCCAGGGCTAGGGCGCCGCAGACGCAAGGGCCAGGGCCGCGGCGAAATAGTCCGCGGCGGCGCTTCCGGCGGCCTTAAAGAGAGTGATCTCCTCGGGACTTTGCCGTCCGGGATGACGCCCCCCTGCGAGATCGCTCAGGGTGCCTGCCACCTCGGCCCGGGAAAATTGTCCCGTGGCCTCGGCTTGGATCAGCTCCCCCGCTTCTGCCCAGGCGCCGGCTTCGGTGTCGACAAATACGCTGGCTCGGCGCAGGGCGCCGCCGTCGATCTCCGCCATGGTGGGGCGGTAGCTGCCGATCAGATCGACGTGCTGGCCGGGGCGAAGCCAGGCGCTGGAGAGCACGGGGGTTTCGCTGGGCAGGGCGCTGGTGACGATATCGCAGGCGCCCACGGCGGCTTGAAGGTCTGAGGCGCCGTCGATGGCCAGGGCGGGGAAGCGCTCCCGTAGGTCCCGCACCGTTTCGGCCACGGCGTCCCTGCGCCGGCCCCAGACGGTCACCCGGGTCAGGGGGCGCACCGCTAGGTAGGCCTCGGGTAAGGCTCGGGCCAGGCGCCCCGTGCCCAGCACCAGCAGGTGGGCGGCATCGCTCCGGGCCAGGTGCTGGGCGGCGAGGGCCGAGGTGGCGGCCGTGCGCCGTTCCGTGAGGGTCCCGGCATCGAGGATGGCCCGGGGGGCGCCGGTCTCGCCGTCGAACAGGGTGTAGAGGCCCTGGATCTGGGGCCGGCCCTGAGCGGGGTTCCCGGGGAAGAGGGTCAAGGCCTTCAGGCCCAGGACGCCGCCGTCCTGCCAGGCCAAACCCAGCAGCGCCTCCCGGCCCGGCCCGGCGCCCACGTGCTGGCGGGGCGCGCTGGCCACGGTCCCCGCCGCAAAGCCATCGGCGAGGGCGCGGATGAGGGCCGGGTAGGGCAGGGCCTGCGCGCAGGCCTCCGGGCCCAGGAGCGCCAAGCCGGGGAAGGCGCTGGGCAAGGCCTCGGAGCTCGCGTCGGGGTGGGAGGGGGCCATGGCGGAACGTCCGTGCGACTTTTGTTTGCCAAGCGTAACGATTTCATCGTCTCTCGATCCATGCTTAGAATGGGGCGCATACCTTTAGGTGAGGGGAACACCATGCAGATCGGACGCAACGGGCGCGGAGAGACGACGCGCCGCTGGGGCCTCGGACTCGCCGCGGGACTGATCATGGGGGCTCAGGCCCTCGCGTCCCCGGGCACGGAGAACGGCGCCTGGACCTTTATCGGCGGGGATTCGGCGCACACGCGCTCCACCCCGGCGGATCAAATTAACCCGTCGAACCTGGCGGACATCGAAGAAGCCTGGGTGTGGGACGGCGCGAGCTTCAACGCTCAAAGCGGACGCTCCACGCCGACCTACGTGGACGGCATTCTCTACACCGTCGCCGGGCCCCGGCGCCATGTGGTGGCGATTGATCCGAAGAGCGGCGAGACCCTCTGGTCCTACCGCGAGCCCCACACCTTCCGCTACGAGTACTCCATGCGGAAGGACTACGGGAAGGGCGTGGCCTACGCCGAGGTGGACGGCAAGGGCGTGATCTACATCGCGTCCCCGGGCTTCTTCCTCACGGCCCTGGATGCGAAAACCGGCGAGCCCCTGAAGGGCTTCGGCAAGCCCGTCCCCGTGGAAGGCTTCCCGGAAACGGGGGTCGTGGACATGCTCGCGGACCTCGGCCACGAATACGATCCCTACTACGGTGTGCCCCTCGAGAAGGGCTACATCACCTCCTCCTCGCCGCCCATCGTGGTGGGGGACGTGGTGGTGGTGGGGAACTCCGCGGAGCAGGGCTATAACCAGTCCCGCATCGAGAACATCCCCGGCGACATCCTCGCCTACCACGCGAAAACCGGGGAGTTCCTCTGGAAATTCGACGTCATTCCCGGGCCCGGGCAGTTCGGTCACGACACCTGGGAAAACGATGCCTGGAAATGGACCGGCGACGTGTCCTCCTGGGCGCCTCTGTCCGCGGATCAGGAGCGGGGCATCGTCTACATTCCCACCAACGGCGCTACGGTAGATTTCTACGGCGGCTTCCGCCCGGGGAACAACCTCTTTAGCACCAGCCTCATCGCGCTGGATGTGAAGACGGGCCAGCGGGTGTGGCACTTCCAGATGGTCCACCACGACATCTGGAACTACGACACCCCCACGGCGCCCGTGCTGCTGGACGTGCAGCAGGACGGCAAGACCGTCCCCGCCATCGTGCAGGTGACGAAGCAGTCCTTTGCCTACGCCTTTAACCGGGAAACCGGGGAGCCCCTCTGGCCCATCGAGGAGCGGCCCGTGCCTGCGGGGCTTATCCCCGGAGAGAAGCTCGCGGCCACCCAGCCCTTCCCGACGAAGCCCGCACCCTACGATATCCAGGGCCTCACCCACGATGACCTCATCGACTTCACCCCGGAGCTGCGCCAAAAGGCCATCGATCTCGTGGATCAGTTCCATATCGGGCCCCTCTTTACCCCGCCCCTGCACCGGGATAACGACATGGGCAAGCTAGGGTCCCTCTGGTGCCCCGGGGATATCGGGGGCGTGAACATTGACGGCCCCGCCGCCGCAGACCCGACCACCGGGGTGCTCTTCGTCACCTCCCGGAAGGCCTGCACCACGCGGATTATGGCCCCGGGCGCGGAGCGCGATGAGCTGATCGACATGCCCACGGGCACGACCATCGCTGACTACGCCGTGCTTCGGAACATGGGGGTGCGCATGCCCGACGGCCTGCCCCTCTTCAAGCCGCCCTTTAGCCGCATCACGGCTATCGACATGAACACCGGGGAGCACCTCTGGTACATCCCCGTGGGGGAAATGTCCGATCGCATTCGGAACCATCCGGCCCTGAAGGACATGGATCTTCCGAACGGCGGCTCGGGTACCGTGGCCCCCATGACCGTCACCCCGAGCATGCTCATGTACGCCTCCACCGCCGGGGATGGCACGCCCATGCTCTTCGCCGTGGACAAGGCGACGGGGAAGGAATTGGGCCGGGTGGAAGTGCCCGAGCGCAGCCGCTACGGCATGATGACCTACATGCATGAGGGCCGGCAGTACATCGTGCTGCAGACGGGCTCGAAGCTGACGGCGCTCGCCCTGCCGTCCGATGAAGACCACAGCGACGACCACCACTAAGGGTCAACGCTAAAGAGGGCGGCGATCTTTCGGGGTCGCCGCCTTTTTTTCGCATAGGGAGTGAGGCAATGAGAAGGGTGCGAGGGCTGCACGGCACGATTCTGGGGGTTCTGGGGCTCGCCTTGAGCGCCGGGGCCCTGGCGGAGCGCAGCCTAGAGGATGGAGTGTTTTCCGAGGCGCAGGCGAAGGACGGTAAGAAGCTCTTCGCCCAGCATTGCAAGAACTGCCATCACCCCAAGAAGTACTTCGATGGGAAGCTGAAGGAGTGGGAGGGTCTTACGCTCGATCAGCCCTACGGCATCATCAGCGGCCTCATGCCCCAGGATAATCCCGGAGGCCTCTGGGGCGAGGAGTACGCTGCGATCCTTGCCTACATCCTCGAGGAGAACGACTTCCCCGCCGGCGCCGAGGCCCTCGAGACCGGCGCCCTCGCCGACATTCGGGTTACGGCGCCCTAGCCAGCTCCCGGGCAGCGTTCTCTACCATCGCACTCAGCTGGTCCGTAATGGCGCGGAGGGTTTCTTCGTCGAAGCCCTCGAGCCGCGGCGTATGGATGTGCCCCACGGCCGTCTCGCTACCCAGGGCCTGGGCCAGGCGCACGGTGCGATAGCTGATCTCGTTCGAAAGGTAGCCGCCCCCGCCCCCTCGCACCGCCGTTAGACCGTCCAGTTCGGTGAGGCTTGCCGCGTCGAAGGTGCCCCGCTCGAGGGTGGCCACGCGCCGGTTATCGCGAATCTCATAGGGCCCAGCGCCGCCCTGGAGCGCCGCCACGGGAAGGGAAAACTCTACGAACTCCGGTCCTTCTAGGGGGGCGTCGCCCAGCCGGGGCACGAGGGGCTTCGCTGCGCTGGCCCCCGTGAGGACCCCGGCGTTGTCCGGCGCTTCGGAGGAGCGGCGTCGCCCCGGGAAGCGCTCGAGGTCGAAGTGGTCCCGTCCCATGCTGACCGTGGCCAAAAGGGCCAGCGTCCCGCTTTTCAAAAGGGGGGCGAGGCGCGCTTCCACGGTGCCGGCGTCGAAGGCGTCGAAGCGCACGGGGAAGAGCAGGGCCTCCACTTCCACGGGGCGCCCCGCGAGGGTCCAGCGCGTTCCGTCGAGGCGCAGGGCGCCAACGCCGGAGGGGTTACTTTGGTCAATGTTCCGGTCGAGGGAGAAGGGATCGAAGCCCGTCACCAAAATGCGCAGCGCGGTCGGGTCCTCGGAAAAGGCCAGGTCCCCGTCGCCGCGGCTGGCCCGGTCAAAGGCCTCGAGCACGGAAGGGCAGTTGGCACCGCAGTCGGCCTTAAGGTGCGTGGTTGTGGCGAGGCGAAGCCAGTAAAGGGGGCGGTCATCGAGGCTGGCGGCGGCGTAGGCCCGGGCCGCGGCCCATAGCCCTTGCCCCGCCTGGGTGGCGGCGAGCACCGGGTCGCTGGCGCCGAGAATCGCCTCGGCAATGGCGCGGCTTTCCGCCTCCGCGCCGGCCACGCTGGCCATCGCCGCTTCTGCCTTTGGAAGGCGCCCCGGGGCCCGGTCTGCCGGAGAAGGGCTGGAAGCTCCGAGGCCGCAGCCGAATAGGGCAGCGGTGGCGGTGGCAAGCACGAGGGCGCGAAGGGCAACCATGGCGCAATCCTTAAGGGCCGAAGAAGGGCTCAGGGTGGCGCCCCTGGGTCGGCGGCGCAAGCGGGCGGGGCTATACTCGCGCGCTCCCGGCTCAGCCCTAGGACGCCCCATGACCGTTGTGCTCACGGCCCTTGCTCCGGTGGTGCTGCTCATCGCTTTGGGCTATGGGCTCCGGCGGAGCGGCCTCGCCCCCGATAGCAGCTGGCCCCCGGTGGAGCGCCTCACCTACTTTGTGCTGTTCCCGGCGCTGCTCGTTTCCCGCATTAGCGCCCAGGGGGTGCCGTCAGGGCTAGCCGTGGCCGCGGCGGTGACCGTGATCACCGTGCTCGCCGTGGCGGGCCTGCTCCTCGTATTGCGCCCCGCTTTTCGTCGCCTGACCGGCCCGATCTACACGGCCCTCTTCCAGGGCGGGGTGCGCTTTAACACCTACCTCTCCTTCGCCATGGCCGAGGGGCTGCTCGGGCCGGAAGCCCTCGCGCCCCTGGCTTGGCTGGCAGCGGTGATGATCGTGCTGATTAATGTGCTCTGCGTGCTGGCCTTTGCCCGCTGGGGCGCGGGGAAGACGGCGCCGACCTTAGGCGGCGTGTTCAAGGCCCTGGGAACCAACCCTCTGATTCTCGCCTGCCTCCTTGGGGGCGTGCTGGCGGCCCAGCCCCAGGCCCTCCCCAGCGCCGTGGCCGACGCCTTGGCGTTGCTGGGCAGTGCGGCCCTGCCCCTGGGGCTTTTGGCCGTGGGGGCGGCGCTTCGGGCGCCCCGGCAGGCCACGGAGCTTCAGCCCCTGGTGGCGAGCAGCGTGGTGCAGTTTGCGGTGAAGCCGGCCCTGGCCCTGGGGCTTGCGGCGGCCCTTGCCGTACCGGCGCCGCTCCAGGGGGTGCTGCTGATGCTGTTTTGCGTCCCCACGGCCACCTCGGCCTACATCCTGGCCCAGCAGCTGGGGGGCGATGGGCCTGCCACGGCAGCGGTCATTACGGGCCAGACCTTGCTGGCCCTCGCGGTGACGCCGCTGCTCCTGGCGACCTTTCTGGCGGTTTAGGCTGGCGGGCGCTGGTGCTTCTGGAACTCCTCCGTGGAGTTGCTCCGGGGGTAGGGGGTGTCGGGCACCGGCACCTCCAAAAACTCGCAAAGCGGGCCCCAGCCGTCGCTGGCTTCAAAGACCAGGAGCCGATCCTTCGGGGCGGCGTTCATGACCGCGGCGTTGTGGGCTTCGAAGATCTCGCAGACCCGGGCTTCGTCCTCCATGTCGCCCCCGAAGACCCGATCCCAGATCACCTTATGGGCGAAGGCGCCAAAGGCCGCCTGGCCGGGATCGTCGCTGTTTTTTGCCGCGACGCTCGAGGGGTAGATGGTGCTCATAACCGAGCGGTACCAGGCCTTCGGGTCCCGGCGGGAAAGGAGGATCTTCGCCTCCGGGAAGGCGGCGAGCTGGGCCTGCCAGAGGTTGCAGGAGGGCCAGTCCACGGTGGCGGCGTAGCCGGAGAAGAGGTCCGCCCAGTCCGTGTCCGCCCCCTCATGGGCGGCGATCCAGCGGGGTATATGATCCCGATGCTTGAAGACCTCCACCATGTGATAGCAGGGGCCAAAGCCCAGCTGCTCCAGGGCCATCTTTAGCGATAGGGTGCCCGTGCGCCCGAAACCGGCGCCAATGACCTTTAAACTCATGCTTCCTCCTCCCAGGTTTTTTCTGAGCATAGCGCAGCTTTTTTCCGATCGCGTGGAACTTTTCCCAAAGTGGCGAGTCAGCGAACCAGTACAAGGCGCGAAAGACCCTTGCTATGGTCAAAGCTCCACACGAGCGGGGAGGCTTGGGAGCGATGGAATTTCACTTTGGCAATGCCTGGACGGCGTTGGCGCAAGCCCTTGGGGACGCGCCGGCCCTGTCCTGCGAGGGGCAAACGCGCAGCTGGACGGAATTCGATGACCGCGCGGGACGCCTCGCGACTGTGCTGGCAGCTGCGGGCCTGGGGCCTGGCTCCAAGCTTGGGCTCTACCTCCTCAACTGTAACGAATACACGGAGGCGCACTTCGGCGCCTTCAAGCTGGGCGCCTGTCCCATCAACGTGAACTACCGCTATCAGGCCGACGAGCTCGTTTATCTGCTCGAGAACTCCGACGCCGAGGCCGTGCTGTTCCACAGCCGCTTCGCCGATCGCATCGAAGAGATTCGGCCCCGCCTGCCCGGGGTGAAGCTTTACCTCCAGGTGGACGATGGCACGGAGGCGCCCCTGCTGGCGGGCGCCGTGGCCCTTGAAGCGGCCCTCGCCGAGGCGGCCTCGGGGACTTGGGCCCCGCGCCCCGCTGATGACGTCTACATGCTCTACACCGGCGGCACCACGGGCATGCCCAAGGGCGTGATGTATGAAAACGGCGCCTTCTGCGCGGCCATGGCCGCCGGCGGGCTCGCCATTCGGGGCCTCGAGCCCGCGGAAAGCCTGGAGGACCTGGTCGCCAAGGCCCAGGCGCTCCACGGCGCTGGCGCGGCCCCCGTGAGCCTCCCGGCCTGCCCCCAGATGCATGGCACGGGCATGTGGATTGGCACCATCATCCCCCTGCTCTGCGGGGGCTGCGTGGTGACCCAGCGGACGGCCCAATTCGACCCGGACGTGCTGTTTAAGACCGTCGCTGCGGAAGGGGTGACGGACCTCACCATCGTCGGCGATGCCTTCGCCCGCCCTATGGTGGCGGCGCTCGATGCGGCGGAGGCCGCCGGCACGCCCTATGACTTAAACCGCCTGGCGCTCATCAGCTCCTCCGGGGTGATGTGGTCCCAGGAGGTCAAGGCCGGGCTCCATCGCCACAAGGACTTCATGCTTTACGACGCCATGGGCTCCACGGAAGGGTCCATGGGCTCTTCCGTGGCCACCCGGGACGCCCCGGCCACCACCGCTCGCTTTGCCCTCGGGGAGAACGTGAAGGTTTTCACGGAGGATGACCGGGAGGTCACGCCAGGCAGCGACGAGGTGGGCCTCGTGGCCACGGCGGGGCTCGTGCCCCTGGGCTATTACAAGGATCCAGAGAAGTCCGCCCGCACCTTCCGAACCGTAAACGGCGTGCGCTACAGCTTCCCCGGCGATTTCGCCCGGGTCGAAGCGGATGGCACGATTACGCTGCTTGGCCGCGGGTCCCAGTGCATCAACACCGGGGGCGAGAAGGTCTACACGGAAGAGGTGGAGGAGGCGGTGAAGCGCCACGAGGCCGTCGCCGACTGCCTGGTGGTGGGCCTTCCGGATGAGCGCCTGGGCAATCGGGTGGTGGCGGTCTACGCCCTCACCGGAGCTGGCGCGGAATTAGATGATGAAACGCTGCGGGCCTTTGTGCGCGCGCAGCTTGCCGGCTACAAGGTGCCCAAGGCCTTTGTGGCGGTTCCTCAGGTGCAACGCGCACCCAACGGGAAGGCGGATTACCGCTGGGCCCGTGCCACGGCGGAGGCGGCGGCCTAGGGTCCCGCCTCCCCACCCCTGGCGCACCGGTCACCCTAGCCAGGGCAGGAAGAACACGAAGATCGCCGCCCCGGGTCAGCGGGGCGTGGCCTTCTCGCGCCGTCGTTGGGTTTGGTCAACCCAGCGTGCGAGGAGTGATCAATTGCTTTCACTAAAAGGAGTCGGTAATGACTCAGGAATCGAACGTGCCCCGGAGCGGGAGCGCGGGGTTGGCTGATTTTCAGGCCGGGCTCGTGGTCACTCTGGTGGCCTTGCCCCTGTGCCTCGGCATTGCCCTGGCGTCCGGGGCGCCCCTGCACGCGGGCATCATCGCCGGGGTAATCGGGGGCGTCGTGGTCGGGGCCCTCTCCGGGTCCCAGGTCTCCGTGTCCGGCCCCGCCGCCGGACTCACCGTGGTGGTGCTCAGCGGCATTGGGAGCCTCGGGGATTTCCATCTGTTCCTCTGCGCCGTGGTGCTGGCGGGGATGATGCAGATGGCCCTGGGCGCCCTCCGGGTAGGGGTGCTAGGGCACTTCTTCCCGTCCTCCGTGGTGCAGGGGCTGCTGGCCGCCATCGGGGTGATTTTGCTCCTCAAGCAGATTCCCCACGCCCTCGGCTACGACGTGGATCCCGAAGGGGACTTCTCCTTCCTGCAGATGGACGGGGACAACACCTTCACGGCCATCCTCCATGCGGCGCAGAACGCCGTGCCCGGCGCGGTGCTGACGGCGGTGGTGAGCCTGGTCTTGCTCGTGCTTTGGGAGCAGCCGGCGCTGAAGGCCCGCCGTGTGCTCGCCTTCTTGCCCGGCCCCCTGGTGGCTGTGCTCGCAGCCGTGGTGCTAAACAGCCTGGTGCTGCCGGCCCTGGCGCCGAGCTGGGTCCTCTCCGGGGAGCACCTCGTGACCCTGCCGGCGGGGGATGCGGGGGCCTTCCTCAGTGCGCTCATGCATCCGGACCCCGCGGGCTTCACCCATCCCGAAGTGTGGATCCTCGCCGTGACCATCGCCGTGGTGGCGAGCCTTGAGTCGCTGCTGGCGCTGGACGCCGCGGACCGGCTCGATCCCCAGAAGCGGGTGGCCCCGCCTAACCGGGAGCTCTTGGCCCAGGGGGCCGGGAACGTGCTGTCCGGCGTTGTTGGGGGCTTGCCCATCACCTCCGTGGTGGTGCGTACCACGGCCAATATCAGCGCCGGGGCCCAAAGCAAGCGTGCCACGATGATCCATGGGGCCCTGCTCCTGCTCCTCGTGCTGTTTTTGCCGGGGCTTTTGAATCTCATTCCCCTGGCGTCCCTGGCTGCCGTGCTTATCGTCATTGCCCTTAAGCTGACGCCCCCGAGCCTCTACCAGAGCCTCATCGCGAAGGGCCCGACCCAGTGGGCGCCCTTCTTCGCCACCGTGCTCGCGATCCTGCTGACGGATTTGCTGGAAGGGGTGCTGGTCGGCCTGGCGGTGGGCATCGCCGGCGTCATCGCGGGCAACTTCAAGCGGGCCTTTGTGGTGTTCCAGGATGGCACCAACGTCATCGTCCGCTTCGCCAAGGACTGCAGCTTCTTTAACCGCGCGGCGCTCCGGGAGGCCCTGGCCAAGCTGCCCGACGGGGCCTTCGTGATCATCGACGGCACCCGGGCCTCCTTCATTGACCAAGACATCATCGAAACCCTCGAGCATTTCCAGGCCAACGCCCGGGCTCGAGGCATCACGGTGGAAATTAAGCGGTCGCCCACAAGCAATAATCCCTACTTCCGAGAGGCACTGGCATGAAGAGCTACGAGAAACTGCTACTGGAAAACAAGGCCTGGGCGCAGGAGATGGTGGAGCGCAATCCCGCCTACTTCGAGCGCATGGCGGAGGGCCAGTCCCCGGAATTCCTCTGGATCGGCTGCAGCGACAGCCGGGTTCCGGCGGAGGACATCACGAACTCCAACCCCGGGGAAATCTTTGTGCACCGCAACGTCGCGAACATGGTGGTGAACACGGACCTCAATTTGCTGTCCGTGCTTGAGTTCGCCGTGAATGTGCTGAAGGTGAAGCACGTCATCGTCTGCGGTCACTACAGCTGCGGGGGCGTGAAGGCGGCACTCACGCCGCAGAACATCGGCCTCATCAATAAGTGGCTGCGCAATATCAAGGACAACTATCGGCTGCATCGGGAAGAGCTGGATGCCATCGAAGATTACGATGCCCGCGCAGACCGCATGGTGGAGCTGAATGTGCAGGAACAGGTGATGAACCTGGCGAAAACCTCCATTATCCAGGCCGCCTGGAAGCGGGAGCAGCGGCCCCTGCTGCACGGCTGGGTCTACGGGCTGAAGGACGGCATCTTGAAGCAGCTCGCCACCATGGGTCCGGACGATCACCTCGACCCCATTTATCGCTACGACCTCTCTGACCTGGAGCCTGAGGCATGAACACGCAGCACTTGCGCGGAGACATTTTTGGCGGCCTGACCGCTGCCGTGGTGGCCCTGCCCCTGGCCCTGGCCTTCGGGGTCGCCTCCGGCGTGGGCCCCATCGCGGGGCTCTACGGCGCCATTGCCGTGGGCTTCTTTGCCGCCGCCTTCGGGGGCACGCCCACCAACGTGTCCGGCCCCACCGGGCCCATGGTGGTGGTCTTTGCGGGCCTTGCGGCCACCTTTGCGGATCAGCCGGCGCTGATCTTTACCGCCGTGGTGCTCGCCGGGGCGATCCAGGTGCTCCTGGGTGTCCTGCGCCTGGGAACCTACATTCGCCTGGTGCCCTATCCCGTGGTTTCCGGCTTCATGAGCGGCATCGGCTGCATCATCATCATCCTCCAGGCCTCCCGCATCGTGGGGGGCGAGGCGCCTCCGGGCACGGTGAACGCCCTCCTGGCCGTTCCCGAGGCCCTGGCCAACATCAACGGCATGGCAGCGCTCCTCGGGGCCCTCTCCCTTTTGATCGTATTTTTCTGGCCCCCCTCCGTGGCCAAGTATCTCCCCGGCCCCTTGGCTGCGCTCATCATCGGCACGATCATCAGCGTTCAGTTCCCCGGCGCCCCGGTGATCGGGGATATCCCCTCTGGGCTGCCGGACCTCACCATGCCGGCGCTGAGTGCCCTGGCATCCCCCATTGTGCTGAAGGCGGCGGTAATCCTCGCTGTGCTCGGGGCCATCGACTCCCTGCTCACCTCCCTCGTGGCGGACAACATGACGCGCACGCGCCACGACTCCAACAAGGAGCTCCTGGGGCAGGGCATCGGTAACGCCGTCGCCGGGTTCATCGGCGGCATTCCCGGCGCCGGGGCCACCATGCGCACCGTGGTCAACATTCGCACGGGGGGCCGCACGCGCCTGTCGGGCATGCTGCACAGCCTGGTGCTGCTGGCCATCGTCCTGGCCCTTGGGCCCCTGGCGGAGCAGATCCCCCACGCGGTGCTGGCGGGCATTCTCTTCAAGGTGGGCTTCGATATCATCGATTGGACCTACCTGAAGCGGAGCCATCGCGGTCCGCGCATCGACCTCGCGCTCATGATGCTGGTGCTACTCATGACCGTATTCGTCGATCTCATGACCGCGGTCTTCGTGGGGGTCTTCCTTGCGGCGCTGGCGTTCATTCAGCAGCTGGCGGATGCGCAGGTGAAGCGCCTCCGGGAGCAGAACTTCTCCGTGGAGTCCGAGGAAGAGCGGGCCGTCCTGGAGCAGGCCGGGGGCCGCATCTCCATCATGGCCTTCACCGGCCCCATGAGCTTTGCCGCTGCCGCTGACCTTGGCCACCACGTGCGGGAGACCGTGGAGCCCCACCAGCGGGCGGTTGTCCTCGACTTTTCCGACGTGCCCTTCCTCGATGTGTCGGCGGCCCGGGCCGTGGAAACGGTGGCGACGGATGCCAAGGACGCGGGGCAGGACCTCTACGTCGCCGGCCTGAACGACGCGGGGCGGAGCACGCTCCGGGAACTGGGGGCCGACGCCGCCATCGACGCGGACGCCTTCTTCCCCACGCGCCTCGCAGCCTTGCAAAAGGCCGTGGCGGGCCTCGCCTAGGCGCGGACCTCTTGCCTTGGCTGCGCCCCTTCCCTAGGGTGCGCAGCCTTGGCTCGGGAGGGATGGCATGGCGGTATTGTTAAGGGGTCGGGCGGCGTTTCCCGCCGTCCTGGGGTTTGCCCTGGGGGCGCTCATCGCGCCGGCGGCCGCGGTCGCGGAGGACGGTCTCTCCGTCGGCTTCTCCCATCGCACGCGCTTCGAAGGGCTCCATAACCAATTTCGTCCGGGTCTTGGCAGCAGCGATCACGGCGTGGTGCTGCGCACGCGCCTCGCTGCCGAGTACGCGCGCGGGGCCTTTCGCCTGGGTGGCGAGATCCTCGATGCGCGCGCCTACGATCTCGCGCCCCGCAGCAGTGCCAATGGCAATCTCATTGATGCCTTCGAGCCCCTTACGGCCTATGTGGGCTGGGACGGCGCCGTTCCCGGCGATCAGACGCTGAGTCTCCGCCTCGGGCGCCTTGCCCCCACGCTAGGGGCCGGACGCCTGCTCGGCCGCAACGGCTATCGCAATACGCCGAATGCGTTTACCGGCGCCCTGGCCACCCTGACCCGGGGCGAGCGGCGTCTTGAGCTCTTTGCCCTAAGCCCCCAGCAGCGCCTTCCAAACGACTTCGAAGCGGTGCGCGATAACGAGTGGGACCTCGACGAAGAGCACGCCGGGGTTCGGGTGCTCGGGGCTTACCTCACGACCCGTTCCGACGCCGACGATCAGCTGGAGGCCTATGGCTTCGTGCTCCGGGAGCGGGATGACGGTCTTGCTACGCGCAATCGCCGCCTGCAAACGCTCGGGGGCCGGTGGCTTCGAGCCCCCGCGCCCGGGGCCTGGGATGGGGAGCTGGAGGCGGCCCTACAGTGGGGGCAGGTGCGGGCCACGGCGGCGGCGGAGGACGGAGCCGTCCTCGATGCCCGGGCCGAGTTCTTCCACGGGGCCCTCGGCGTGACCGGGGAAGGCGCCTGGACGCCGCGGGTGGCGGCCCTCCTCGATTACGCGAGTGGCGATGACGACCCCACGGATCAGCGCTGGGGCCGTTTTGATGCGCTCTTCGGGCCCGTGCGGGGCGATCTCGGGCCTACGAGCCTCTTCACCCACGTGCTCCGGGGCAATTTCCTGTCCCCGGCGCTGCGCCTGGAGGCGAAGCCCACCGTTACGCTAACGGCCCAGGCGACCCTGCGCGCCGTTTGGCTCGATGCCCCGCGGGATGCGCAGATCGGCTCTGGGGTGCGCGACCCCGCCGGCGAAAGCGGTGACGATGTGGGTACGCAGCTCGATGCACGCCTGGTCTGGCGGCCGGCCCCGCGCTGGACCCTCGACGGCGGTATCGCGCTCTTTAAGCACGGGCGCTTCATGCGCCAGGCGCCGAATGCTTCAGGACAGGGCGATCCGGCCTATGGCTATTTCTCCGTGACCTATCGCCATCCCCAGCGGCGCTTCTAGGGGCTTGCAATCCGCGTTGGCGAAACTAGGCTGTGCGGGCCGATGTTGCTACGGAGGGATCCTCGCCATGGCAAACCCCAACACGCACGAGAACCAAGACGCGCCGGTCGCCACCGATGAGGCGAGCGCTGGCGGCGCTCCCGATCGCCCGGGGATGGACCTCTGGCTTCGGCGCTTCTACGACACCACGGAATCGCTCCCCGAAAGCTTTTTGGCCGACCGCGGGGATGCGCCGCCGGAAGCGCGCCCCGATCTATAACCCCTGGGCGATCGCCAGCATTTCGGCTTCGAGGGCTTCCGGGGAAGCCTCGAGGTCCCGCGCCCGTACCCGTCCCTTGAGCGTTTCCGCTTCTTGCCGGGACCACCCCTCGAGCAGGGCGCGCAGCTCGGCCACTTCCCCCAGATTCCTTAGGACGTTGTTGGGCGGTAGGGGAATGGCCCGGTCCGGGGCCAGCACCACAGCGGTGATCCGTTCCAGGTCCATCATGGGCGCGCGCTCCCGCTCGAGGCTCACCACGGGGTGGCCCAGGAGGCGGCTTAAGAGGGAAAGATCATCGGTGAAGGTCACGGCGCTCCCTGGGGATGGCATGCTCGGGCCTGAGCTTAAGGAACGGAAGAGGGGAAGGCTATGGATCTAGGACTTTCGGGCACGCGGGTGCTGGTGGCGGGCGCCAGCCAGGGCATTGGGCAGGGTATTGCGGAGGCGCTGCTGGAGGAGGGAGCGAAGGTGCTCCTTACGGGGCGAAGCCCGGGGCCTCTGCAGGCGGCCTTCGAGGCCTTTGCAGCGCAGCACGGGGATCGGGTGGCCCAGCATGCGGCGGACATGACCGCCACGGACGGCATCACCGGCGCCTTTGCCGCCATGGAGGCGGCCTTCGGCGGGGTGGATGCAGTGATTGCCAATGTTGGCGGCGGGGGGCTGAAGCCTGGCTGGGACGTCAACGACGATGACCTCGCCTACGCCCTAGAGCAGAACCTCACGGGAACGGTGCGTCTGGCTCGGGAGGCCATGCGCCACCTGCAGGGTCGGGAGGGCACGAGCCTTACGGTGATTTCTTCTATCGCCGGGGTGAACGCCCTCGGCGCGCCCCACAGCTACGGCATTGCCAAGGCGGGGCTGAATCACTTTGTCGCCAATCTGGCCAAGGAAGTGGGCCCCGCCGTACGGGTGAACTCCGTGGCGCCAGGCAACATCCTGTTCCCCGGGGGCTCCTGGGAGCGGAACGTGGCGGCCCGCCCGGACGCCTGGCAGCGCTGGATCGACCGGGAGGTGGCCTTAAAACGCTTTGGCACGGTGCGGGAAATCGCCGACGTGGTGGCTTTCCTGACCTCCTCGCGGGCGGCCTTCGTCACCGGCGCCACCTGGGTGGTGGACGGCGGTCAGGTGAAGAGCACGGCCTAGGTCCGGGCTAGGCCAGGGCTTCTGGGGCCGCCGCCGCTGCGCTATCGCGGCGGGCGCTCTCCCAGGCCAGGAGCCCACGCTTCACGGGCAGGCCCCAGTGGTAGCCGCCGAGGGCGCCATCGCGGCGCAGCACCCGATGGCAGGGAATGAGCCACGCCAGGGGATTGCGTCCCACGGCGCTGCCCACGGCGCGCACGGCCTTCGGATTGCCGATGGCTTCGGCGATGTGGGAGTAGGTGGCGACGGACCCCTCGGGGATAGCGATGAGCGCTTGCCACACCTTGAGGTCGAAGGGCCCTCCGGCCACGGCTAGGGGCACCGCCCCGCGCCGGGCAAAGGCGTTGTCCACCCAGCTTCTCAGCGCGTCGGGCCGTTCCTCCCAGGTGGCCTCGGGCCAGCGCCGCTTGAGGTCAAAGCGGGCCCCCTGTTCCCCGAGCTCGGCGGTAAAGGCAAGGCCGCAGAGGCCTTGGCTCGTTCCGGCCGCGACCACGGGGCCGAAGGGGCTTTCGAAGGTGCCCCAGGCGATGCTGAGCCCCGCGCCCCCCTGGGCCGCCGCGCCGGGGGCCATGGCTTCCCAGCGCAGAAAGAGATCGTGGAGCCGACTGGGGCTCGAGAGCCCCAGGGCGAGGGTGGTGTCCAGCACGCTGTGGTCCTTCAACAGGGCCTTTGCGTGATCGAGCTGGAGATACTGGAGATAGCGCTTGGGGGACACCCCCACCCAGCGGCTAAAGGTGCGCTGAAAGTGGCTTGGGCTGAGCCCGAGGGCGCCAGCGAGTTCCTCGAGGCTAAGGCTGTCGCGCCGGGCCTGCGCCGCATCGAGGAGGGCCATGGCTTCCTGCATGAGGGCAAAGGTTGAATCCATGGGCGCGCTCCTGATGTTTGAGGCCTCAGCATAGGCGGGCCCCTGGGGCTAGGCGACCCGAATCTTGCGCTTCGCCTTGTCCGCCAAAGGCCTCGCGCCCTTGCAGTTTCTGCCCTCGCCTTTGAGAATCCGGCGCTGCCCCTTGGCCCGTTCCCCTACGTAAGGATGCCCTATGTACCTCGCCCAGACCCTCCGCCGTTCCGCCCAGCTTCAGGGGGACCGCCTGGCCCTGGTCGAGGGGGACTATCGTCTCAGCTGGTCCGCCTTTGAGGATCGGGTCGCCCGGCTCGCGGGTGGTCTCGCCGCTCGGGGCGTCGCGCCGGGGGATCGGGTGGCCATGGTCTCCCACAATAGCGCGCGCTACGTCGAGTTCTTCTATGCCTGCTTCTGGGCCGGCGCCGTGGCCGTGCCCCTGAATACGCGCTGGGCCGGGCCCGAGCTGGCCTATGCCCTCGAGGATTCGGGCACGAAGGTGGTCTGCGCCGATGGAGATCACGCCCCTCGGGTGGCCGCGCTGCGGGACGCCTGCGGTTTGACCCATTGCCTCTTTGCCGATGCGGGCTTAGCCCCGGAAGGCTGGGAAAGTTTCGATACCGTGGCCGAGGCACCACGCCTCGCCGATCAGGGCGCGGGGAAGGACGACCTCGCCTGCCTGTTCTACACCGGGGGCACGACGGGGCGCTCCAAGGGCGTGATGCTCAGCCACAACAACATACTTGCGAACTCCCTCACGGCCATGCTCAACATGGACATTCGGGACGATAGCGTGCACCTGCACGTCTCCCCCATGTTCCACGTCGCCGGCGGTGCGCGCATCTTCTCCACGACCCTTGCCGGCGGCCGCCACGTAGTGATTCCCCGCTTCGAGCCGGGCCCCTTCCTGAAGACCCTGGAAGCGGAAGGGGTGACCGTCACCATTATCGTGCCGACCATGCTGGCGCGGCTGGTGCGTGAGCCGGCCCTTTCGACCACGGATCTGTCGGCGCTGAAGCTCCTGACCTATGGCGCGTCACCCATGCCCGAGGCGCTCCTTCGCGAGGCCATGGCGAAGCTCCCGGGGGTGCGCTTCCTTCAGTCCTACGGCATGACCGAACTGTCGCCCGTGGCCACCGTGCTCACGCCCGAGTATCACGTCTTTGATGGCCCGAAGGCGGGGAAGACCGCCTCCGCTGGCCAGCCCGCCTATAACGCCGACGTGGTGGTGCTTGGCCCCGACGACACCCCGGTGCCCCCGGGGCAGATCGGGGAAATTTGCGTCCGCGGCCCCATGGTCATGCAGGGCTATTGGCAGCAGCCCGAACTCACCGCCGAGGCCCTTCGCGGGGGCTACATGCACACCGGCGATGCGGGTTACTTCGACGAAGACGGCTTTCTCTTCATCGTCGATCGCCTGAAGGACATGATCGTCTCCGGGGGCGAGAACGTGTACTCCGCGGAGGTGGAGGACGCGCTCTACAGCCATCCCGCGGTGCAGGAATGTGCGGTGATCGGCATCCCGAGCGAGCAGTGGGGGGAAGCGGTGCACGCCGTGGTGGTGCGGAAGGCCGGGCAATCGGTTTCCGAGGCCGATCTCGTCGCCCATTGCAAGGCGCGCATCGCGGGCTTCAAGGTGCCGCGCTCCATTAGCTTTTCCGAGGACGAATTGCCCAAGAGTGGCCCGGGCAAAATCCTCAAGACCGATCTGCGTGCGCCTTTCTGGGCCGGGCGCGATCGCGCGGTGAACTAGGGTCTTTGGCCGTGTTTCTTCGTGGCGGCCTCTGGGCCCGGGTCCTGGCTGTTGCGGTTGGGGTGTTCGCTTCGGGGGCTTCTTTTGCGGCTGCGGCTGCGGCTGCGGCTGCGGCTTCCGGCGGCGTTGACGGGCTTGGTCCCGTGCTGTGGCGGAACACCTCCCCGGTAAGTGCGACCCTAGGCCTGCCGCGGGCGGCCAGTGCGGTGCTGCCGGCGCCCGGTGCCATCGCCTCCGACTTAGCGCTTGATTGGGCCAGCGATTTCACCACCAACCAGCGGGGCGATGCTTTCGTTCGCCTGGACGGGGAGAGCCTCGCGGGCACCCTGCGCCTCGAGCGGGGCCTCGCCCCGGGCTGGGCGGCATCTCTCACCGTGCCCTTTGGGACGCGTGGGGGCGGCGTGCTCGATCAGCCCATCGACGGCTGGCACAACCTTTGGGGCCTTCCCGAGGGAGGGCGCGATCGAGCGCCCACCGGGGCTGTTTCTCTTTTCGCTTCTGAGGCGGGGGCTTCGGCCTTCGCTGTGGACCAGCGGCGCTCGAGCCTCGGCGATGTGCAGCTCGGGCTTGCGCGAACCTTGGTCGATGACGGCGTCTCCGTGCTGACCCTGCGGGCCCAGTTGGAGCTCCCCACGGGGGCCGCTTCCGAACTTTGGGGGAGCGGTGCCTGGGAGGGCAGCTTGGCCCTCGCCCTGGCCCGGCCCCTCGGACCGCTGGCGCTGACCCTTCAGGGGGGCGTGCTGGCGGGCACCGCTGCGGATTTCGACCCCTTCAAGCGTAAGGATCTTGCGGGCTTTGGCTCCCTGGCCCTCGCCTGGCCCTTGAGCCCCCGTTGGTCTTTGCTCGGGCAGCTGGATGGGCATTCGGCGCTACTCGATGCGCCCTTGACGCCCCTCGGGGGCTGGAGCGTCCAGGGTCTGCTTGGTCTCCGCTGGCGTTCCTCGGGGGCCTTCGCCGTGGATTTCGGCTTCAGTGAGGACCTCCGGCCCGGGAGCGCCTCGGACTTCTCGCTCTTCGCGACCCTGCGCTATCGGCCCTAAGGTGGATTCTCGGGGCGGCGCCGGGGAAAGCCCCTTTGGGCGAATTTCTAGGTATCTACATCGACGTGGGATCGGGTGGTGGCCGGGCCAGCAATGACGCGGCTTTGCGCGCAGCTGATCCATGTTCTGTGTATCTACATGAACGCGAAAAAGGCGGCTTTAAAAACCCACATAGGTGATTAATATAGGGCTATATGGCCCTTGAATACCCACTTTTATGCGCCCTGGAGAGCCTGTTGGCTACCTAAAACCCACCTGAATTCACGCCAAGTATCTACCTAGAATTTAGCCCAAAAGGGCTCTCCCCAGGCCCCTGGGAAAAAGCGCAGACCCTTGTGCGCCAGGGCCGCAAGGCCGTTCGTCAGCCCTTCATGGGTGATTCATAGAGGGCAGGCATACTCGCAAAACTACAAAAGGAGTGCCCCGTGACCACGCCCCTCGCCAGCAAGGACCGCTCGGCCCAGCTTCAGCGCTTGGGCAGCGAGCGCTTTGATCTGCTGGTGATCGGCGGGGGCATTACCGGAGCGGGGGTGGCGCGGGAAGCAGCGCTCAGGGGCCTAAGCGTCGCGCTCATCGACGGCGAGGACTTCGCCGCCGGCACCTCTAGCCGCTCCACCAAGCTCATTCATGGCGGTTTGCGTTACCTGGCCATGGGCGATTTCGCCCTCGTGCGCGAGGCCGCGCGGGAGCGCAAGGCGGTTTACGCCATGGCGCCGCACCTGGCGGAGCCGCGGTGGATGATGCTTCCCGTGGCCAGCCGTCCAGCGCTTTGGAAATACCGCACGGGCGTCGCGCTTTATGAGCGCTTGGGCGCTGTTGCACCGCAGGACCGGCACCAAATTTGGGGCGAAGCAGAGCTGGCAGCCGAGGAGCCCCGGCTGAATCGCAAGGCCTTTCCCATGGCCTGCGCCTATCGCGAGTACCTCACGGACGATGCGCGCCTGGTGCTGGCCGTATTGCGGGCCGCTGCGGAGGGCGGCGCGGCGCTTGCCAATTATGTGAAGGCTGAGAAGTTGCTTTGGACCGCGCAGGGGGGGCGGGTGACTGGCGCGGAGGTGGCCTGCGCCCTTACCGGGGAGCGCTTTGCCATTCGGGCTCGGGCCGTGGTGAATGCTGCCGGGCCCTGGGTGGAGCAGCTCGCGGCGGAAGATCCGGCGCCGGCGAAGAAAGCCCTTCATTTATCGAAGGGGGTGCACATTGTACTGCCCCGGAAGGCCCTGCCCGTGCAGCACCTCAGCTTTTTGGAAACGCAAGACAAGCGGCTGATCTTCACCGTGCCTTACCTCGATACGGTTTTTGTGGGCACCACGGATACCAGCTATGACGGCGCCGATCCTCTCTGGCCCGAGATTCTTCGGGAAGAAGCCACCTATCTGCTCGAGCCCCTAAAGCGCTACTACACCGACGCGGCGCTGACCCCGGAGGCCGTGGTAGGTGCCTGGGCCGGGGTGCGGCCCCTCATCGCCGAGGCGGGGAAGAGCGCCAAGGCCACCTCCCGGAAGGATGAGGTTTGGGTGGGGCGAGGCGGTCTCGTGACCGTGGCCGGAGGCAAGCTCACGGGCTTTCGAAAGATGGCGGAAAGCGTGCTCGAGGCGGTGGAAGGGGCGACCGATCTCACCCTAGCGCCTGCGCCCGGGCCCACGGCGCTGCCCGGGGCTGGGGCGCCCATTCCTACCTTGGTGGCCCGGCTGCCGAAGGAAAGCAATCTCCCTCCGGGGGCTGCGGAGCGGCTGGCAAGACTTTACGGCGAAGACAGCAGTTCGGTGCTCGCCCGGGGCGCTGCGCCGCTGGCGGGGGGTGTCGTGCTGGAGGGAGAGGTGCGCTGGGCGCTCGCCGAGGAAACCCCGCAGCGGCTGGAAGATCTCATCTACCGGCGGCTTCGGGCGGCCTGGTTCGCTCCGGAGGAGCGGGATCGCCTGCTCGCACCGGCAGCGGAGCTCATGGGCGAAGCCCTAGGCTGGACCCAGGAACGGCAGAGCGCCGAAATCGACCGGGTTCGCGCGCGCCTGGCCCAGGAGCTGGCCTTCAAGGGCCTGGCGCTGGCGCCAAAGGCCGTGGCCTAGGGTCTACGGCCTAGGCTTCCAGCCAGGCGAGGGCCTCGGCCCGATCCTCGAAGTAACGCACTTCCCCAGACAGAAACCATCCACCTACCTTGGCGGTGATCTCCTGCCAGCCCTTGTTGCCGTAGATGGCGATTTTCTCGAACTCGTTGCCGTGGCGCAGGCCGATCTTGAAGTCATCCCAGGCGGCGCGCAGTTCCCAGCCTTGCATTTCGGTGCCGTCGATGAGCGCCTTCACCTTGGGGTGGGTGACCTCCCCCAGGGCCGAGTCGAGGAGGGGCGTGATCACTTCATAATCTTCGTGGGTGAGCTTGCCCACCGCCTTCAGCACGATGAAGAGCGCATCGTTGATGCGCTCGATGCCGATGGAGAGGCCGTGCCGCTGAACCGTCGATGTCGTCATGGAGCATCCCTTTTCCGCTGAAGCCTTAAGCGTATTCCACTGCCTTTCCCGCGGCTGCGCCTTGATGATGGTCAAGGAATACATCGGGCGATTTTGCAACTGGCAGTAGTTGCAATAGCGATGTTGGCGACCCAAACTATTCATCGAATGGAATCAATGCGCATGACCCAAAAGGAAAAGCTCCTTCGCCGGTTGAAGGGGAAGCCAAAGGATCTCACTTGGGACGAGTTGGTTGGATTCCTTCGGATCATCGGGTATCGGGAGGTGGCTTCCGGTCACAGCAGCGGTTCCAGGCAACGCTTTATCCATCAGGACGGGTCTGTGCTCTCATTTCACCGACCTCATCCAAGTAATTTGGTAAAGCGTTACGTGATTCAGCAGCTTTTGACCAAGCTTGAGGAGGACGGTTTGCTATGAGCGCCTTGCTCGAATACCGAGGTTACCTCGGGTCCGTGGAATACTGCAGCGAGGATGAGATTCTGCACGGTCGCCTTGAATTCATCCGCGATCTGGTGAGCTATGAGGCGGTAGATGGCAAAGGCCTGAAGCGGGCTTTCCATGAGGCGGTGGACGATTACCTGGCGACTTGCGAGGCGGCAGGGCGGGCTCCGGAGCGCCCCTGTAAGGGAAGCTTCAACGTCCGCCCGGGTCCCGAGCTCCATCGGCAAGCCATGCTTTATGCCGCGCAGCAGGGCACGAATCTCAATACCGTCGTAAGCGACGCCCTGCGCGCTTACCTGGGGCGGCAGGCGCCGGCGGCCTAAGCCCCCGTGGCTTAGGCGTCCAGCACGAGCTCCGCGAGGGTCGTCAGCTCCGCCTGGGAGCGGGCGCTCACGAGTAGGGAGGTCACGGGCGTTTCCTTCCAGGCCTGGAGACGATCGCGGATTTCCTCCTTAGTTCCCACGAGGGAGATTTCATCGGCCAGCTGATCGGGCACGGCCATCATGGCCTCTTCCTTTTTCCCCGCCAGGTACAGGTCCTGGATTTTCTGGGCTTCCGCTTCGAAGCCAAAGCGGCTGATGAGCTCCTTGTGGAAGTTGCGATCCTTGGCGCCCATGCCGCCGACGTAGAGCGCTAGCATGCCCTTCACCGGCAGCAGACCCTTTTCCTTGTCGTCCGTGATGTTCACCACGATGCCCTGGGCCACTTCGAAGTTGGAGCGCGCTTGCTTGATGGCGTCGCTGTAGACCTCGTTGCGGAAGGGGGAGTAGTAGAGGGGCAGCCAGCCGTCGGCGATCTCCGCCGTTTGGGCGACGTTCTTCGGGCCTTCGGCGCCGATGAAGATGGGCACGTCGGCGCGGAGCGGGTGGGTGATGGGCTTCAGGGGCTTGCCCAGGCCCCAGGCGCCTTCGCCCGTGTAGGGGAGGGGGTAGTGCTCGCCGTCGTTGGTGACGGGCTCTTCCCGGGCGAGCACCTTCTTGATGATGGAGACGTATTCCCGGGTGCGAGCCAGGGGCTTAGCGAAGGGGCGGCCGTACCAGCCCTCCACCACCTGGGGCCCGGAGACGCCGAGGCCGAGCATGAAGCGGCCTTGAGACAGGTGATCGAGGGTGAGCGCCGCCATGGCCATGGCCGTGGGCGTGCGCGCGGACAGCTGGCATACCGCCGTACCCAGGCGAATCTTCGAGGTGTGGGCGCCGACCCAGGCCAGGGGCGTCAGGGCGTCGGAGCCGTAGGCCTCGGCGGTCCAGACCGAGTCGTAGCCGAGGTTCTCGGCGGTTTTCACCGTCTCGATGAGATTTTGCGGCGGGTTCGTGCCCCAGTAGCCGAGTTGGAGTCCAAGCTTCATGCTTTTCATGCGTCCTCTCCTTTGACGATGCCGGCGGCGATGAGCGCGTCCACGTCCTGGGCGCTGCGCCCGAGACCCTCGAGCACCGCTGCGGTGTGGGCGCCAACGGCGGGGGCGGGCCCCTTGGGCCCAATCTTTGCCGTGGGCATGCGCATGGGGATGCGCACGGTGCGGTAGCTGCCGGCGACTTCGCTTTCGATGGTGGGGAATAGGCCGATGGCCTCGGCTTGCGGGTCCTTGGACACCTCATCGAGGCTCAGCACGGGCCCCCAGATTAGTCCTGCGGCGTCGAAGATCGCGCCCCATTCGTCCCGGCTCTTCGTGGCCAGCACTTCGTCGATGGCGGCGACCACGTCGGCCATGGCGTAGAAGCGGCTGCGCTGGTCGATCCATTCTTCCTTCTCGAGCCATGCTTCCTGGCCGATGGCCTTGCAGAAGCGGGGCCAGGCGGCCTGTTCCGGATTGTTGATGACGATCCACTTGCCGTCCCCGCAGGGATAGCGGTTCGCCGTGGCCGTGATCTGCTGGTTGCGCATGCGTCGGCGCACCGGCGCCTGGTCCACGGCGGTGATGGCGTAGTCCGTAGCCTGGGTCCACACGGCGGTTTCGAAGAGGGAGGTTTCTACCACCTGGCCCTCACCGGTTTTCTCCGCCATGCGCAGCCCCGCCATGATGGCGCCGAAGAGGGCGAGGCCCGTGGTGTGGTCACCCTGAGCCGGGCGGGCCATGGGGACGAAGCCGTCGGGCCCTTCCCGCATGGCGTCGTAGAGGCCGGAGCGACCGAAGAACGCCGTGACGTCGTAGCCCGGGCGGGAGGCTTCCGGGCCGTCCGTGCCGTAGCCCGTCAGGGTGGCGTGGACCAGGCTCTTGTTCCGGGCGAGCAGGGTTTCGGGGTCGAGGCCGTACTTCTTTTGCCGCGTGGGGAGGAGGTTGCAGAGGAAAATCTGGGCGCCGTCTACGAGCTCCCGCACTAGTTCCTGCCCCGCCGGTTGGGTGAGGTCGATGGCGATGGAGGCCTTGCCCCGGTTATCGACGTCGAAGCCGTAGTCGTAGTCCTTCGCCGGGCCCTCGTCGATTTTCGGGGGGCGGCCCATGCCGCGCATGGGGTCGCCGCCGAAGGGCTCGATCTTGATCACCTTGGCACCCAGGTCCGCAAGCATGGCGCCGCAGCTGGGCGCGGCCATCCAGTTGGTGATTTCGATGACGGTGATGTCGTCCATGGGTGCGTTCATTGCGGTGTCTCCCCCGGGGCAGCCGTTTGCTGCCGTGATTGATGGGGGTAGTTTGCCCCAAGGAGGCGCGGGCGCGTTAGTCTGGGGCCCGGCGGTGACCTAGCTTCACTGGCTCCAGGGGTTGATCAGATCGATGTCGCAGTGAACAAAATCCCGGATGTTGCGCGTAGCTAGGCTGGCTCCGCGGGAGCGGGCTGCCGCCGCAATCATCGCGTCGAACTGACTGATGGGCTGCCCCAGCGATTTGCAATGGGCGGCGACGGTGGCAAAGGCCTTAGCGCAGTCGCGGTCGAAGGGGATCACCCGGCCGGCGAAGTCCTTCGAAAAGATTTCTCCCACCGCCTGGGCTAGGGCAGCCTTGCGTGCGCCCTCGTCCAGTAAGCTCACTCCATAGAGAATCTCCGCTTCGACCACGGTGGTGGTGAATAGCGACTCCCTTGGCTGCGCGGCCATCCACGTTAGTACGCCGGGGGCCGGGGCAGGCCGAAGGCACTCCGACAGCACATTGGTATCAAGGATGATCATCCCTCTAGCTCGAGCGCGGGACGGAGGGGTTCCCGAGTGGGTAGTTCAAGGTCGACGCCGCCAAGTGGTGCGACGCGAGCGCGAATGGACTCAATGAGGGACTGTTCCAAGGTCTCGTCGCGCGCAAGAGCAGTGCGCAGAATGTCGCGGGCCTCATCCTCCATGGAACGGCCGTGCATGGCCGCTCGAACGCGTAGGCGTTGCTTCAAAACATCATCTAGCTGGCGAATGGTCATGCTTGCCATGGTTTATCTCGTTTTATTGCAATGATGAAAGATTAATCATTGATTGCATTGATAGCAAAGGTTAAAGCATCTTGCTGTTATCGGCGGCCCCGATGCGCCCCAAGGAGGCGCGGGCGCGTTAGTCTGGGCCTTGCGGGCTTCTAAGGCCCTACGGGCACGGGCATTAGTGTGGGAGGTAAGCATGAAGCGATGGCTCTTGGGCCTCTTTCCCTTGGTGTTGCTGTCGTCAGCAGCGGCCCTTCGGGCGGAGGAGGACACGGCAATCTTTGCCGCTGGATGCTTTTGGTGCGTGGAAGAGGCCTTTGATGGTGTGCCGGGGGTACTCGAAACCACCTCGGGCTACACCGGCGGCACGGTGGTGAATCCGACCTATCGCCAGGTGACCCGGGGCAATACGGGGCACGTGGAGGCCCTAAAGGTGCGCTTTGATCCTGCCGAGGTGTCCTACGCAGACCTTCTGGAAGTGTTTTGGCGTAATGTCGATCCCTTT
>JAUILI010000031.1 GCA_030433075.1 Gammaproteobacteria bacterium
GCTTGCCCACAGATAACCCGGGAGATGGTTTGACCGTGTTCTTCTCGGGAACGGTGGGGAATCAGGGGGGCTCCGTGGCCACGGACATGGTGTTCGAGGGTGGCAGCTTCTTTGATGCCGACGACGTGCTTTACCAAGTGCCGGTAGAGAGCGCCATCGACGCCCTCTTCGATCCCTCTGCGTCCATCTTGAGCCTGGTGAACCGAGACGATAGCCAAGGGGGCGCAGAATTCCTCTCGGCCTTTGAGCTCGTGGTCCGTAATGGGAGCGACGCCTTCCTCGGCGATCTTCTGTTCGCCGGCCTGGGCCGCTCCAAGCCGCAGGATCTTTCGCTCAGTGCGGTTGAAACGGGCGCCTTAGGTTTTGTGCAGGGAAGCGATCCGCTTTGGGGCTTTGTGGCCCTTGCCTGCTGTGAAGCGCCCGGGGGGGCAGCGAATCTGGACCCCTTGAATCCCGGCGGATTCCTGATCCAGGGGATCAGCACCGATGAGGGGGTCGGCGATCCCGTGCTGGTGGTGCCCACCGCCAATGGCCAGCCCCTACTGGTTTCCGACCCGGGCTTTTACGGTAGCAACGCCATCGAGCAGTTCTACCGCCGCGGGGATGCCCCCTTTGAGGCGCTCACCTTTGATGGCAGCCTGGCTGGAAACGCCCCCGGAGATACGGCGCTGGAACTCGGCGTTTGGGGGGCGACCACACCCTTTGCATCCAAGCCTCTGCTGGTGGATAGCACCGGGGGGCTCATCGATCCGCCGGCACCGGTGGAGTCGCTGTTGTTCCAGCGCGCTCCGCTGGCGGCTCTGCCCTTTAGCGGTCCCGAGCCTTACGGCACCTTCGCTGGACAGCTGACGCCGGGTTCCCTTGGGGTGCTGACCCTTGGCAATGCAACCCTTGAGGACGTTTGGTTCTCCTTCAACGTTGACTATTTCACGGGAACCCTCAGCGAGGGGAGGCTGTCCCTGTCTCTCCTCGATCCCGGCTCGCCCAGCGGGACGGCCGTCGTCGATCTGGGCTTCTCGGGAACCCTGCCCGCGCAGAGTGATTTCTCCCTGCCCCAGGGCTTTGCGTCCCTCACCATCGATGAGGTGTTCAGCACGACGTCCACGCCCCTCTCGATCGCCCAAAGCGAGCTGCAGGGCTTCTTCACGGGCACCGAGCTTGATGGCTTTGAGTTCCGGGGCGGCGCCGGGCTGCTCAGTGATGATGGGTCGTTCCTGGCCCCGCTCTTCTACGCCCTTCTGAGCGCTCGTGCCGATACCGGGGACCCCGCGGTGCGCCTGGAGCAGCGCCTCACCAACTTCGACTGGGCGCGTTGGACCGGCACGGCGATCAGCGCAAGCCAGACCGCTGGCGACAAGCCGCGCTTTGGTATGGCGCTCTTTCCGCTCGTCGCTTTCGAGCAGCCGGATGCGCAAACGCCGGGGACCTTCGTGCAACGCACCTATGACGCCGCGGGTACCCAGCACCCGGGCTATGCTCCGGCCCTCGAGGGGCTTCTCCTTGGTCGAGGCTCCAATATTGACAACTTGCTGTCAGACAGCGCCTTTGTGCTCGGCGCCAACGCACAGATCGATCGCGCCAGCGGCGCCGGTATTGAGCGCCCGGACTTCCTCCAGCAGCCCTTCGATGTCGTCCTTCGCGGTAGCGGCACCGGGACCTCGGTGCAGACGCTGTCCCTGGATGCCAGCGGTGAATTTGATGTGGATTGGGGCATCTGGGATGCCGCCCTCGCGCAGGATGCCCCTCAGGATTCGAACCTCGGCCCCATTATCGATCAGGTGCTCTATGCCTCCGGGGTGCCGACCCCGACGGCCAATCTGCCCGTGACGGGAACGGTGGCGTATCAAACTGCTTCCCTTTCGGAGGTGCTCTTTGCCCGTTATGGCGAGCTGGGCACGGGCGGCTTCGGGCCTTCCGCCCCCGCGGCGCTTTCCATGAATACGGTGGATATCGGTTTTACCCTCGATTTCCAGACGGGGCTCATCAGCGGAGGCACCTTAACCCTCGCCTATGACGATCCCGGCGCCACCGCGCAGGGCCAGCTCCTGGCCTGGCAAGGCACCTTTGAGGGGCAGGCTCGGGGTGCGCTCGCGCAATTCAACCTTTTAGATTTGACCGTGACTCGGGATTCAACGCTGGAAGCCATGACCGCGGATCTGAGCCGTAGCGCCTTGGCCGGCTTTGTTACCGGGGCCGGGGCTGAACGGTTCCTTGGGGGACTGACCCTTGAGGCTCAAGGAGCGACAACGGGGACCCTTGAAAGCCTTCAAGGCGTGTTCCTTATGAATCAGGTGGGGGCTCAGTGATGAAGGATTTTTCTAGGCGCCTCGCCCTAACCGCTGCAGGGCTACTTTTGTCCGGTGCGACGATCTTGGCCCAGGGCGCCGGCCTTGGGGGTAATCCCACGGAAACGATCAAAACCCTCTATGCCCAGGGGCAGTTTGAGCAGGCCTATGAGCTCGGGCGCGCAGCAGAGTTTAATTGGGAGGGGGATCCGGAGTTCGACTTTAACTACGGGCTCGCGGCGATCGAAAGCGGCCACTACGAGGATGCGATCTTTGCGCTTGAGCGGGTCGTATTTCTCCGCCCCGATATTTTGCGGCTGCGCCTGGAGCTGGCTCGAGCGCATTTTCTGAACGAGAATTTTGTGGCGGCCCGGGCGGAGTTTCAGCGGGTATTGGATCGCAGTCCGCCGCCCAACGTGCAGGAGAATATTGCCCGCTTCTTGGCCCAGATGGACGCGGCGCAGCTCGCGAAGCGGCGTCAGATCAGTGGCTGGGGCCAGCTTCGGGGCGGCTATGACACCAACGTGAACTCAGCGACGGAAGCCGAGGCCATCACCACACCCCTCGGTACCTTCGACCTGCTGGGGGATGGCCGAGCCCAAAGCGATGAGTTCACGCGCTGGGAAGTGGGCGCCTCCTGGCGCGAGCCCTTGGATAAGCGTCGCACCTTGGACTTCCGAGCCGTGGCGAACCTGAAGAACAACCTTAGTACGGATGCCTTCGATCTGGGCTCCCTGGGCCTCGATGCGACCTACACCACCCAGTATGACTTTGGCACGGTGCGCTGGGGCGCTCGAACCCAAACGGTTCGCCTCGACTCCGAGGTCTTCCAGCGAGCCTATGGTTTGTCCGTGGGCATGGATCGGGAGCTGGCCAAGGGCTGGCTCTTGTCCCTCTCCGCGGCGGGGACGCGCATTCGCTTTGAGAACGGGGGCGAGCTGGATACGAATCAGCTGCTGATGTCTGCCACCGTCTTGCATCCCACGGAGCGGGCCATTCATTCCTTAACGCTCTATCAGGCCCTTGAGCCGACGGAGCACAGCGGCATCGGCAAGCACAATGGCCGAAAGTTCCATGGGTTTTTCTACGGCCTTCAGGTGCCCGGGCAGCGCTACCAGCCTTATCTGCGCCTCGGTGCGCAGAAGACCAACTATGATGATACGCAGCCGGTGTTTGCCGTGGTGCGGGACGACACCATGCTCACGGCCACCGCCGGGGTACGCGTGCCATTGTGGAAGGGCGGTGAATTTTCCCTCGAAGGGGTTTACTCCGAGGTGGATTCGAATATCGTCGTGTTCACCAACGATCGCTATTCCATTGAAGCGGGCTTTAGATACAGTTTCTAAGGCCTGAGGGCCCATGCATGGCAGGCTTATCGGACGAAGAGCTTGGCGCCCTACGGCGCCTAGCACCCATGGAGGGACTTCCCGAAGCAGCCTTGGCATCGCTTCTCGATGCCGTGGAGCGCTTGGCCGTTCCTCCGGGGCGGGTGCTGTTTCGCCGGGGAGAGCGAGAGGACGCGCTCCTTTTTCTCCTCTCCGGCGCCGTTGATTTGGCGGATGCGCAGTACAGCGTCAAGCCCATCCAAGCGGGTACCGCAGAAGCAGCCTTTCCCTTGGACGAGGCGTCGCCCCATCGCTTTGCGGCCGTGGCCACGGCCCCCTGCGTATTGGCAAAGATTTCCCGGGATGCGCTCGATCTCGCCCTGACCTGGGGCCAGGCGGGGGAAACGGTGGTTTCCGAGCTGTCGGAGGCCCGGGAGGAGGCGGGGGATTGGATGGCTGGGCTCCTCGCCTCGCCGGTGTTTTCCATGGTGGCGCCGGCGCAGCTTCAGGCGCTGTTTGCGGCCTTCGAGCCCGTCAGCTTCCGCGCCAACGAGGCCGTGATTCGGGAAGGGGATGCGGGCGACTATTTTTACGTGGTTCAGCAGGGCACCTGCATCGTTACCCGCGCAGGGGTCCCCGACGCCCTCGCGACGCTCAAAGCCGGCGATACCTTCGGGGAGGACGCTTTGATCAGCGGTGCGGCTCGGAACGCCACCATCACCATGGCCACCGATGGCAGGCTTCGGCGCCTCGAGAAGGACGCGTTCCGAGGCTTGGTAGAGGAACCGGTGTTGAGCCGGGTGCAGGCATCGGACCTAGATAGCTTCCGGTCCCTGGGGCTTAGGGTCACCATCGTCGACGTACGGTCCGAAGCGGAGCACGCCCATGACCCCTTTCCCCATAGCATATGCATTCCCCTTCGCGCCCTTCGCGAGCGCATGGCTGAGCTTCCCCGGGAGGGGACCTTACTCACCTTTTGCGACGGGGGGCGGCGCAGTCGCCTAGCGGCCTTCCTTTTGATCGGGGCGGGGTATGATGTACGCGTGCTTGAACGCAACGAGGACCGCCCGCGGGAGCGCAGGCTAAAGGAGACCGAGGCGCCGTGAACTTTCTCGACACGATGATTGGCCGAGCCGATCGGCTGCTACGAACCGTCGCGGGCCCCGTGCCTGCGCGGCGCCCGTCTCCGGCCAAGGAGCTGCCCCCAGCGCACCTCGATGATGACGCCCGGCGCCATGCGGCGGGGCTCATGCGCGTTAACCATACGGGGGAAGTGTGTGCCCAAGCCCTTTACGAAGGGCAGGCCATGGTGGCCAAGGCTGCCCACGTGCGCCGAGCGCTCCGCCACGCCGCGGCAGAGGAAGAGGATCATCTTTCCTGGTGCGAAGAACGGCTCCGGGAGCTTCACGCCCGGCCAAGCGTCTTCAACCCCCTATTTTATAGCGCCTCCTTTGCCATGGGTGCGGTGACGGGGCTTTTAGGCGATCGCGTGAGCCTGGGCTTCGTGCATGCCACGGAAGACCGGGTGGTGGCCCACCTGGAGGATCACCAGCGGACCCTACCGGAAGACGACCACCGCAGCCGCGCCATCATCGAGCAGATGCGGGTGGATGAAGCCGAGCACGGAGAAGCGGCGCTGGATCTGGGGGGAACGCCCTTCCCGGCGCCCGTGCGCGCCCTCATGGCAGCCTCCGCCAAGCTGATGACGGAGACCACCTACCGCCTTTAGGGCAGGGCCGGGCCCTTAGATAGGGGCGGGTGGTAGATAAGCTGCACGAGGGTGCCGGCGGGGTCGTAGCAGTAGAGGCTGCGAGCGCCATCGCGGTGCTTCTTCGGACCCTGGGCAATCGTCACGCCATGCGCTAGTAGGTAAGCATGCCACCGCTCGACGTCGCCCTCGTCATCAATGATCAAGCCGATGTGATCCAAGCGCTGAGCCTCGCTGGGCGTGCCCGAGCGTCGGTGCAGGGCAAGATTGTCGATGCCCGAGCAGAGAAAGGCGTTGTCCTCGTCGGGCTGCCATTCCACGGCAAAGCCCAGCACCTCGCAGTAGAAATGCAGGCAGGCTTCAAAGGGCTCGATGTACAGGGCGACGTGCCGGAGTCCGGCATGGGCAGGACGAGGCGGTAGGGTCATGAAGAACGCTCCTCTTCGGCGCCCGCTTCAACGATTTCATGGCTATGGGTGATTTTCACGCCCCCGGCGGCCAGCATGAGGGATGCAGAACAGTACTTCTCAGCCGACAGCGCCACGGCCCGGGCGACCTGCCCATCCTTAAGGCCTTGCCCTCGCACCTTGAAGTGCAGATGCACGCTTTCAAAGACCGCGGGGACGGCGTCGGCGCGCTGGGCCGAGAGTTCGGCAACGCAGCTTTCCACCTCCGCTCGAGCCTTTCGCAGAATTTGCACCACATCGAAGCTGGAACAGCCGCCCACGCCCAGCAGCATGAGCTCCATGGGGCGTAGGCCTGCATTCTGGCCGCCGGCGCTTTCCGGACCATCCATCACGACGGAGTGGCCGCTGCTGGCCGTTCCGACGAAGCGGACGCCATCAACCCAGGTCACCGTTCCTTCCATGTGCTGGCTCCTTGCGTGCTGGCCCTAAGGGCGAAAAAGGCTGTGCAGCGCGGCGCCGGGGTCCGGTGCCCGCATAAAGGTTTCCCCGATGAGGAAAGCGTGAAGGTCCGCGGCGAGCATGCGCTGCACGTCCTCCCGCGTTTGGATGCCGCTTTCCGTGACCAGGATGGCCTCGCTGCCTGCGGGGATCCGGGCCCGAAGGGTGAGGCTAGTCTCCAGTCGCGTCTCGAAGGTATGAAGGTTGCGGTTATTGATCCCTAAAAGTTGGGGCTGAAGCTCCAGGGCGCGGTCGAGCTCCTCGGCATCGTGCACTTCCACCAGCACATCCAAGGCGAGGGAGCGCGCTTCCTCGTGGAGCGCTTTCAGGGTGGGCTGATCGAGCGCCGCGACGATCAATAGCACGCAGTCCGCGCCCAAATCCCGAGCTTCGTACAGCTGCCAGGGATCAATGGTGAAGTCCTTTCTGAGCACGGGTAGGGTGCAGGCGCTTCGGGCGGCCAGCAGATCCCCTTCCTGCCCCTGGAAAAAGTCTCGGTCCGTGAGCACGGACAGGCAGCTGGCCCCGCCCTGGGCATAGCTTTGAGCGTGGGCGGCGGGGTCGAAGTCCTCGCGAATGACGCCTTTGCTGGGGGAGGCCTTTTTGATCTCCGCGATCACCCCCGCCCCCCCGGTGCGTCGGGCCGCGACGAGGGCGTTATAGAAGCCCCGGGGCGCCGGGGCTTCTGCACAGCGCTTTTCCAGGGTCGCCAGAGGTAGGGCCTGGGAGCGGGCCTGAACTTCTTCCCGCTTCCGCGCGAGGATCTTTGAAAGCACATCGCTCATGATTGGCTCCCGGCAAGCGCCTGCGTGCGCTCGGCGAAGGTCTCGAGGCGCGCGAGGGCCCGGCCCGAGGCAAGGATGGCCTGGGCTTTCTTGACGCCATCGCCGAGGGAATCGGCGTGTCCGGCCACGTACAGCGCCGCGCCGGCATTCATCGCCACCATGGGGGCCCCGGCGCCGGTGCCCGTGAGGGCGTCGCGAATGAGCGCGAGGCTTTCCGCCGGGCCGGCGGCGCGGAGCTCGGCAAGCGGCGTCTCGGGTAAGGCAAAATCGGCGGGGCTGACGCGCTGCTCCGTGATTTTTCCGTCCTTTAGCTCCGTGTAGGCCGTGGGGCCCGCGGGGCTAAATTCGTCGAGACCGTTGTCGGCGTGAACCACCAGAACGTGCTGGCTGCCCAGGCGTTGGAGCACCTCCGCCAGGGGCGCGCGCCACCGATGGTCGAAGACCCCCAGGACCTGGCGCTTGGCGCCAGCGGGGTTCGTCAGGGGGCCGAGGATGTTAAAGAGGGTGCGGATCTTCAGGGCTTGGCGCACCGGGCCCACAAAGCGCATCGCACTGTGGTGGCGCTGGGCAAACATAAAGCCGACGCCGAGCTCTTGGATGCACTGGGCCACGGCCTCGGGGGAAAGGTCGAGGCGAACCCCGGCCGCTTCGAGTACGTCCGCCGAGCCGCTGGCGCTGGTCATGCCCCGATTGCCGTGCTTCGCCACCCGGGCGCCGCCCTCGGCGGCGACGAAGGCCGAAGCGGTGGAGACGTTGAAGAGCTTGTGCCCCGTGCCGCCGGTACCGCAGGTGTCGATGAGATCCTCAAAGGGCGTGGGGACGGCGGTGGCGAGGGACCGCATGGCCTCGGCGGCCCCGGAAATTTCCGCGACCGTTTCCCCGCGCAAGCGCAGCGCCATGAGCACCGCCGCAATTTGGGCTTCGCTGGCCTCGCCGCCCATGATGGCGAGCATGAGGTCCCGGGCGTTCTCCTGAGAGAGGGTCTCTCCCCGGGCCAGGCGGTCTAGGTCTTCCGTGATGGGGTGGCTCATGAGCCCAGCCTCCCCTCGAGGAAATTCTCTAGCAGGGTTTTGCCCTGGGGAGAGAAGATCGACTCGGGATGAAATTGCACCCCCTCCACGGGTAGCGTGCGATGGCGCAGCCCCATGATCTCGTCCTTCTCGCCTTCGGGGGTTTCGGTCCAGGCCGTGACCTCGAGGCAGTCGGGCAGGGTATCCCAGCCGACGATCAAGGAATGGTAGCGGGTGGCTGTCATCGGCTGGGGCAGGCCCCGGAAAACCCCCTTGCCTTCATGATGGATGGGGGAGGTTTTGCCGTGCATGACCGCGCGCGCCCGGCGGACCTCTCCGCCGAAGGCTTGCCCGATGGCTTGATGCCCAAGGCAAATGCCCAGCAGGGGAATTTCGCCGGCGAAGCGCGTGATCACCTCCAGGGAAATGCCCGCCTCGTTGGGCGTGCAGGGCCCGGGGGAGATGACGATTTTTTCCGGCGCCAGGCGCTCGATTTGCGCCACCGTGATCTCGTCGTTGCGCACCACGGAAAGCTCGGCCCCGAGCTCCCCAAGGTACTGGTAAACGTTGTAGGTGAAGGAGTCGTAGTTATCGATGAGCAGAATCATGCGCTCGCCTCCCCGTCGCCGAGGTGAAGGCCCTTGGCGGCCAGGGCCGCGGCCCGAAACATTGCCCGGCCCTTATTGAGGCTTTCCTGCCATTCGTTTTCCGGCACGGAGTCGGCGACGATGCCCCCCCCGGCCTGAATGAAGAGGGTGTTGTCCTTGAGCACCGCGGTGCGAATGGCAATGGCCGTATCCATGTTGCCGTTCCAGGCGATGTAGCCCAGGGCGCCTCCGTAAACCCCACGGCGCGTGGGCTCGAGTTCATCGATGATTTCCATGGCGCGAATTTTCGGAGCCCCGGAGAGCGTGCCCACGGGAAGCGTCGCCCGCAGCACGTCGAGGGCGCTGAACTCGGCCCGTAGCCGGCCCTGCACATTGGAGGAGATGTGCATCACGTGGGAGTAGCGTTCCACGACCATCTGCTCCGTGAGGGTGACGGACCCGATTTCCGCGACCCGGCCCACGTCGTTGCGCCCCAGATCGATCAGCATGAGGTGCTCGGCGATTTCCTTGGGGTCGGCGAGGAGCTCGCGCTCGAGGGCTTCATCCTGCTCCGCCGTAGCGCCCCGGGGGCGGGTGCCGGCGAGGGGGCGATTGGTAATCACCCGGTCCTCCACCCGCGCCAGGATTTCCGGCGAACTCGATACCAGCTGGAAGTCGCCGAGGTCCATGAACACCATGTAGGGCGAGGGATTCAGGCTGCGCAGGGCCCGATAGAGATTGATGGGCGGGGCATCGAAGGGCACGGACATGCGCTGGGCCAGCACCACCTGCATGACGTCTCCGGCTGCCGTGTAGTCCTTGATCTTCTCCACGGCGGCCTTGAAAGCGTCCTGGCCAAAGCTCGAGGCGAAATCACTTTCGTCCGGGGCAACCCCGCCGATCGGCGGTGCGGTGGCCTCCGCGGGGAGGGGGTCGCTGAGCTTCGCGGCCAGGGCGCCCAGGCGGGCGCGGTTTGCCTCAAAGCTGCCGTCCTCGTGGGGGTTCGCGTGGCTGATGAGCGTCATGCGGCCCTTCAGATTGTCGAAGACGATGACGTCGTTGGACACCATGAGGAGCACGTCGGGGGTGTCGAGGTGGTCCGGCGGCGCGCTGTGCCTCAGCTTGCGCTCGCTATAGCGGACCGTGTCGTAACCGAAGTAGCCCACGAGGCCGCCGCTGAAGCGGGGCAGCTCGGGGAGCCGGGGCACGCGGTAGCGGTCCTTGAAGCGCTCAACGAAACCGAGGGGGTCGTCGCTTTCCGCCGTTTCGATGATCTCGTCGTGCTGCCAGACCTCGATCTTCTCCCGGCGAACCACCAGGCGGGTGGCCGCAGGTAGACCGATGATGGAGTAGCGTCCCCACTTCTCTCCGCCCTGGGAGGACTCCAGCAGGTAAGAGTAGGGCCCCCGAGCCAGCTTGAGATAGACCGATAGGGGGGTTTCGAGGTCCGCGGGGACCTCTAGCGTAAGGGGGATGCGGTTGTAGCCCTGGCTAGCCAGGCGGTGAAACTCGTCAACGTTCATGCGCGGCAATTCCTTAACGATGGGATGGGAAAGCAAGGGGGTTCCTCAGCTTCGCCATCGCCCTCGACGCAGTGCCACGGTGTGTGATCCTCGTGTGTTCATGAACGTTCCAAGAGGGCGGAGAGATCGGGAATGATCCCGTCGGCGCCCGCCGCTTCAATAGGCTCGCCGTGATTGTACCCGTATGGAACGCAGAGCACGGAAATTTTTGCGGCCCGGGCCGCGGCGATATCGGTGCGGGAATCGCCCACCATGAGCGTGGCTTCCGGAGCCGCGGCGAGGCGGGCGCAGGCCTCCAAGAGGGGCGCGGCGCTGGGTTTGCGCTCGGGGAGGGAGTCGCCCCCGAGCACCACGGGGAAGAAAGGGCTGAGCTCAAGCGCCTCGAGCACCTGGTGAGCAAGGTGCTCAAACTTATTGGTGACTACGGCCAGGCCCGCCCCGGCGGCCTGAAGCGCGGCGAGGGTTTCCCGGACGCCGGGGTAGGCCTGGGAGTGATCGGCGATGTGGCTGCCGTAGTAGGTCAGGTAGCGCTCCAGCAGGCGGTCAAGGCGCGCCGGCGCTGTGGGCTGGCCCTGGGCTTCAAGGCTGCGCTCGAGGAGGCGCCGGGCGCCCTCGCCGATGAAGGCGCGCACGGCATCCAGGGTCACGGGCGCCAAGCCCTCTTCCTCGAGGATGACATTAAGGGTCGCGTGTAGATCCGGGGCGCTATCCACGAGCGTCCCATCAAGATCAAAAAGGTAGGCCTGGTAAAGGCTCATGACACCGTGGCGAGGGCCTGACGAAGGGCGCCAACGGTTTGCCGGTAGTCGTCGCCGCCAAAGATAGCCGAGCCGGCCACAAAGGTGTCGGCGCCCGCGGCGGCGATCTCCGCAATGTTTCCTGGCCCCACGCCCCCGTCCACCTCAAGGCGCAGGGGGCGATCGCTTTGGTCCATGAGCGCCCGGAGCGCCCGGACCTTATCGATAGTGCTGGGAATGAAGCGCTGCCCGCCAAAGCCCGGGTTGACGCTCATGAGCAGCACCATGTCGCAGCTCTCAAGCAGCCAGTCGAGAGCGGAAAGGGGCGTGCCGGGGTTCAGCACCAGTCCCGCCTTCGCGCCTCCGGCCTTAATCATCTCAAGGGTGCGATGGGGATGCTGGCTGGCTTCCGGGTGAAAGGTGATCCAGCTGGCCCCGGCCTCGAGAAAGTCGCCGATGAGGCGGTCTACGGGGGACACCATGAGGTGGACGTCGATGTCCGCCGTGATGCCGTAATTGCGCAAGGCCTTGCAGACCATGGGGCCCACGGTCAGGTTGGGAACGTAGTGGTTATCCATCACGTCGAAATGCACCCAATCGGCGCCGGCCTCGAGGACCGCTTCGACCTCCTCGCCCAGGCGCGCGAAATCCGCCGAAAGAATGGACGGTGCGATGCGAAAATCGGCCATGAACATGCTCCCCATTTGAATGCGCGCAGTTTAACTGACGGGCCCCTAGGGGGGACAGCGCGCCTAAGGAAAGCGGGCGCGGGCGGCTGCGAGGGTCTCCGGCGTGCCTACGTTGTCCCACAATCCATCGTGGCGCAGGCCATGAAGCGTGCCCGCGTCCAAGGCCCGCTCGAAGAGGGGGCGCAGGGGCCGGGGGCCAGGATCGATGCCATCAAAGAACGCTTTGGAGAACAGGCCCGTGCCGCTGTAGGTGAGGCGCGGGCCTTGGGTCCGGTTCAGCCGCCCAGCGGCATCTAGACAGAAATCTCCTGCGGGGTGCCACGGGGGGTTCGGCACCATGGCCAACTGCGCCGTGGCCCCAGGGGGAAGGCTTAGGGTGTTCAGGGGCAAGTCGCAAAGCACATCCCCCGCCAGCACGTAAAAAGGGGAGGTCAGCGCCGGCAGGGCTTTGATGATTCCTCCGGCCGTCTCCAGCCGTTCCGGCTCCCGGCTGAAGGTGATGGAAAAGGGCCAGGGCGCTTGGGCTTCAAGGTAGGCCTCAATTTGCGATCCCAAATGATGAAGGTTGATCACCACCTGGGTGACGGCGGTTTTGGCGAGCTCATCGAGGGCGCGCGCCAGCAGGCTGCGCCCGCCCACCTCGAGGAGGGGCTTGGGGCAGTGGTCCGTGAGCGGTGCCAGTCGGCTACCGAGGCCGGCGGCGAGGACCATGGCACTTTGAGGCGCGCTCATGGGTTTCCAGCCCCCGAGGGATGGGCCTGGCTCCAGGCGTCAAAGCGAGGCCTCAGGGTTGCCGTCACCCAAGCGGAGAGGGCCGGCGCAAGGCCCCATTCCCCCAGGGCCCATTCAAGGCGCCGAAGCACGGGCGCCAGGTAGGGCAGATGGGTGGGGCGCCCATCGCGCAGCCATAGCCGGGCGAAGATCCCGAGCACCTTTAAGCTTCGCTGGAGGCCGCAGGCGAAGAAATCCCCCTTGAAATCTGCGTCGTAGCCCTCGGGCCAAAGCCCCAGGGCCTGGGCACGACTTTGATAAAAGGCCAGCCAGGGGGCGTAGTCCTCGGGGGTCCAGGCAGCGTAGGCATCCCAGCAAAAGGACACCAGGTCGTAGGGGAGGGGGCCCCAGCGCGCATCCTGAAAATCCACGATGGCCACGGTGCCGTCGCCCTGGGGGATCAGATTTCGCCCATGCCAATCAAGATGCACCAGCGTTTGCGGTGCCCGGTGGAAGGGCGCCTCGAGAACGTCCGCGCTGGCTTCGAGAAGCCCCTCGGGCGGGGTGAGGTCTAGAAGCCCCTCGCAAAACCAGGGGCCGAAGATGCCGCGTTCGAGGCTTAAGCGCTCGTCATCGTAGTGCGGTGCACCCTCCGGCGGCGCGAGGCGGGCCGCATGCTGCCAGCGCAGAAGGGTTTCAAAGGCGCGCATTCCCCAGGGGGCGGTGGGGTCCTTGGCCATGGCGGAATGGAGGGTATCCGGGCCGAGATCTTCCACCAGCAGGCGATGGCTGTTTAGGTCGGCGAGGACCACGTCGGGCAGGGGCACGTCGTTAGCCTTGCCCCAGCCGCTGAGCTGAATAAAAGCGGGAAGAGTGGTGTCGCTTGCTGGGGTCTCCATGAGCAACAGCCCGGGCTGGGTTTCGGGGAGGCGATGAAAGGCGCGGCCGCTGGCCTCAAGCCCGAGGCTGATCAGGGTGTCCGAGCACCGCTGCCCGAGCAGGGGTAGGGCCTCTTTGACCCATGCGCTTGCGCTGGGGACGCCTGGGGGCACGGCGCGGCTCCCGAAATAGACAAGCCGGCATCATAGCAGCCCCTCGGTGGGTCCCGTATGATTCACCCCGACTGGTAATAAGCCGACGAGAACGCTGTCCCCATGATGAAACGTGCGCACCGCTCTGCCCTGGCTCTTGCGGCCCTAGCCCTCCTGGGAAGTGCCGGCGTCGGTGCCGTGGACACGAGCAAGGGCCAATGGCGCTGCGGAAAGGCGGAGGACGGCAGCTGGGCCTGCGAAGCGGCGGAGCTGCCCCCGGGACCCTTCCCGGCCATGGCGCGGGCGCCGATCTATAAAAAGCCCCCTTCCCAGCGGCGCGAGGAGGCCAAGCGCGGCCAGGTCATTCCTCAGGGCGGGCAAAGCTACGCCCAGGCGGAGCTCAACTGGGTGCCCCGGCGCGCCCTCCCGACGGAGGTCGCGGAGACGCTGGAGCCCTGGTGCGGTGGCGCCTATCAGCCCTATGCATGGCCGGAAGACGTGCTCGCCCTCGATCCCAAGACTGCGGTCATTGGGCTGACGGCGGACGAGGCCAGCTACACCCTGGGCGACGCCGCGGAACTGTCCGGCGCCGTGCAGCTCGAGCAGGGGGCGCGGCGAGTTTTCGCCGGGGCGGCGCATTATGACGCCGTGGCGCGGCGCCTCGCCTTGGAGGAAGGGGTGAGCTTGGAAGAGCCTGGCCTCTTGGTCCGGGGCGCGGACGCCAAGGTGGATCTTGAGAGCGGCGACGCCGAGCTCACCCAGGCGCGTTTCGTGTTGTATGACGGGGGCTACCGGGGCAGCGCGGAAACCTTCCGCCGCAGCGACGGTAAGCTTGAGATTGAGAACGCCCAGTTCACACGCTGCGCCCCCGGCGACAACGCCTGGGCGTTGGCTGCGGGGCACATCGAGATCCCTGAGGGGCAAAGCTTTGCCAAGGCTCGCAATGCCCGGCTGAAGGTGCGGAACGTGCCGGTGTTCTGGGCGCCCTATCTCAAGGTCCCCGTCAGCAATGAGCGCCAGTCCGGCTGGCTCTTTCCCCGAGTTGGGGCCACCGGGTCCAACGGTTTTGACGTGTCCGCCCCCTATTACTTCAACCTCGCTCCGAACATGGACGCCACCTTTACCCCGCGCTACATGAGTGAGCGGGGCGTGCTGGGGGAGGGGGAGTTTCGCTATCGCTCTGCGAAATCTGAGAACGTGCTTGGGGCTGCCTTTATGCCCGAGGACAACCAGTACAACGGTCAGCTGTCCTTCGATGAGTTCGAGGAACAAATTCTTGCCGCCGAGGCGCCCCCGGGCATCTTTCAAACGACGGATCGCTGGCTGATCCAGGCCAAGCACGAGGGCGTGTGGCTGCCGGGCCTAAGCACGGCGGTGGATTTTGCCGCCGTCAGCGACCGGGACTACTTCCGCGATCTGGGCACGGACCTGGGTGTCACCTCTAAGGTGCAGCTGGATCGCATGGCGGAAATCAAGCTTCAGGCCGGGGGCACGCGCGTGCGCCTTTGGGCCGAGGATATTCAGCTTCTGGAGGAGGGGCTCCCGGAAGCTTATCGTCGTCTCCCGCAGCTGGATGCGGCCTTCCGTAGCCGCGTGCTCAAGACCCCGCTGATCTTTGGCTACGATCTGCAATACGCCACCTTTGACCGCAGCGATGCCCAGGCCGCGGAAGCGATTACGGGCACGCGAACCCATATTTCACCGCGGCTGGTGCTGCCCTTTGAGCGGAGCTGGGGCTTCCTGCGCAGCGAAGTGGCCTACCAGCTCACGAGCTACAAGCTGTCGAACCGCCTGGCGGGGCAGGAAGAGACGCCCCACCGAGGCCTGCCCACGGCAAGCCTGGATGCGGGTCTACGCTTCGAGCGGGATATGGGCTTTGGGGGCAATCGTTTCCTCCAAACCCTCGAGCCCCGGCTCTACTATCTCTATATCGAAGACGAGGACCAAAGCGCCCTGCCCATTTTTGATAGCACGGCGCTGACCTTCGGCCACGAGCAGCTCTTCCGGGAAAACCGCTTTGCCGGCATCGACCGCATTGGCGACGCCAATCAGGTGACCGCAGCGCTGACGTCTCGGCTCCTGTCTCTCAACAACGGCGCCGAGCTGCTGACCGCTACGGTAGGACGTATTGCTTACTTCGACGACCAGAACGTGACCCTCGGCGATGATGCTCCGGTGGATGATTCGGCCTCGGGGTGGGTGAGCGATCTGGTGCTGCGCTTGGGTAGTGGCCTAGATGCGCGGGCCCTCTGGGTTTGGGATAGCCCGAGCAGCGTCCGCGACCAAAGCATGGTTCAGCTTCGCTATCGTCCCGATGGTCGTCGGGTGTTCAATTTGAGCTATCGGACCCGGGGCGGCGGCATCAAGCAGGCGGACGCGGCCTTCACCTGGCCCGTTTCCAACCATCTGGCATTCATTGGCCGCTACTACTACGACCTCGAAGAGTCTTCCCTTATTGAGGCCTTCGGCGGCTTCCAGTACGACGACTGCTGTTGGCGCTTGCGAGTGGTGGCCCGAAGCTTTGAGCGGCCCTTCGACGTCATCAACCCCAACGATACGGACCGGGAGTCCGGGGTCTTCTTCGATGTGCTCATGAAGGGCCTCGCCGGCTTCGATTCCGGGGTCGACTCCATCCTCTCCAACGGGATTCGCGGATACGAGGAGCCGGTCAATGGCGCTGTTTCCCTTTAATCGTTCAGCCAAGGCCTTGCTTTGGGCCGGGCTCTTGCTGCTCCCGGGGCTCGCGAGCGCGGCGCCGCAGCAGCTCGATCGCATCGTGGCCATCGTCAACGACGACGTGATCACCGCGACGGAGTTGGTGAGCCGCATGCGCTTCGTGGAGCGGCAGCTCGAAAGCAGCGGTATGGCCGCGCCGCCTCGGGACGTCATCATTAACCAGGTCATGGAACGCTTGGTGCTCGACAGCCTGCAAATGCAGATGGGTCGGCGCGCCGGCGTGCGGATTTCCGAGGAGGAAGTCACCCGCGCCATCGAAGCTATCGCGGGGCAGAATGGCCTAGATATCGAGGGCTTTCAGGCCCTCCTGGCCCGGGACGGGATGACCTACCGGGAGTTCCGGGAGCAGATTCGCCAGGAAATGATCATTGCGCGGGTGCAGCAGAATCGTGTGAATGACCGGATCTACATCTCGCCCCAGGAGCTTGAGAATTTCCTGGCTTCTCCCGTGGGGCGAGCGGCCACGGAAGACGAGTTTCGGGTGGGCCACATTCTGCTGGCCGTGGCCAGTGATGCGACCGCCGAAGCCATGGCCGAGGCCGAAGCGCGGGCCCAGGCGCTCGTCGCTTCCCTGCGGGACGGGGAAGACTTCGCCCAGGCCGCGGTGGCCAACTCCGCGGGGCAGCGCGCTCTGGAAGGAGGCGACTTAGGGTGGCGAAAGCCTGGCCAGCTCCCGAGCCTGTTCGCGGAAGATGTGCTGAAGGCCGATCTTGGGGAGGTGCTCGATCCGATCCGCTCCGCGAGTGGCTTCCATATTGTCAAAATCTTAGATAAGCGGGGCGCTAGCCAGCAGCGGGTTCAGCAAACCCAGGCGCGGCACATCCTCATTCGTCCCACGGAAATCCGCAGCGACGATGAAGCGGAGATGATTATTCGCGATCTGCACCAGCGCCTGCTGGCGGGGGAAGACTTCGCCCAGGTGGCCCGGGACTTCTCCGACGATCCGGGCAGCGCGCTCTCCGGCGGGGATCTCGGTTGGAGCATGCCCGGGCAAATGGTCCCGGCTTTCGAGGCGGTGATGGATGCCTCGGAGATTGGCGCTTTGTCCGAGCCGTTCCGGAGCCAGTTTGGCTGGCACATCCTCGAGGTGCTGGATCGGCGGGAGCAGGACATGTCGGAAGAGGTCAAGCGCCGGCAGGCCATGCGCATTCTTCGCGATCGCCGCTTTGACGAAGAGCTCGAAGCCTGGCTCACGGAGATTCGTGAGGAAGCCTACGTGGAGCTGAAGATCTAGGAGGCCCCATGGCTTGCCTTCTGATCACCCCAGGGGAGCCCGCGGGCATTGGACCCGACGTGCTCCTCGCGCTGGCGGGCACGCCCCGACGGTCGCGCTGGGTCGTGGTTGCCGATCCCGAACTGCTGCGCGCGCGCGCTGAGCAGCTTGGCCTAGCCGTTTCTATTGAGCGCTTCGATCCGGCGGGGACGCCGGCGCCCCCGGGGGCGCTGGAGGTCCTTCCCGTCGCCCTTCGGGCCCCCGTGGAGCCGGGGGTGCTCAACGGTGAGAACGCCCCCTACGTGCTCGAAACCCTAGCGAAGGCCACAGATCTGATGCTGGCGGGGGCCGCCGATGCGCTGGTGACGGGGCCCGTGCACAAGGGGGTCATCGCCGACTCGGGCATCGCCTTCTCCGGCCACACGGAATTTTTTGCCGAGCGCTCCGGGGCTGATGGCGTGCTCATGGTGTTAGTGGCGGGCACGCTCCGGGTGGCCTTGGTGACGACGCACCTGCCGCTGCGCGCGGTGCCCGATGCCATCACTCGGGAGCGCCTCGGCGCTCAGCTCGAGCGCTTTTATGGCGGTCTTCAGCAGCGTTACGGCATCGCCGAGCCTCACGTGGTCGTTCTTGGCTTGAACCCTCATGCCGGAGAGGGAGGGCACCTGGGGCGGGAGGAGATCGACGTGCTTGAGCCGGTCTGCGCGGCCTATCGGGCCCGGGGCTGGATGGTGACGGGGCCGGTGTCGGCGGATACGGCCTTCACCCCCAGCGCCCTTGACGGGGTCCACGGCGTGCTGGCGATGTATCACGATCAGGGCTTGCCGGTGCTGAAGGCCCAGGGCTTCGGCGAAGCCATCAACACCACCTTCGGCCTGCCCTTCATCCGAACCTCCGTGGATCACGGCACCGCCCTTACCCTTGCGGGCACGGGGCAGGCGGACGCCGGCAGCCTTGCCGCTGCGATTGCCGAGGCGGAACGCATGCTTGCGGTACGCCCCTCGTGAGCGGTGACGCCCCCTTCGCGGGTCATCGCGCGCGCAAGCGCTTCTCCCAGAACTTTCTCCGCGATCCCATGGTGATCGATCGGCTCGTGGAGGCGATCCGTCCACAGCCGGGCGATGCCCTCGTGGAGATCGGTCCTGGGCAGGGGGCCCTGACTTCGGCGTTGCTGGCTCGGGGCGTTGCGCTTACGGCCATTGAGCTCGACCGGGATTTGGCCGCGGGGCTTCGGGTGCGCTTCCCGGAGCTCGATCTCATCGAAGGGGATGCGCTGAAGCAAGACTTCACGGCGCTGGCGGAGCGCCTGGGCGCCCGCCGGCTCCGCCTGGTGGGGAACCTGCCCTACAACATCTCTTCGCCGCTCATTTTTCATGCCCTGGAGCATGCAGCGGCGATTCAAGATGCCCACTTCATGCTTCAGGACGAGGTGGTGCAGCGCCTCGCTGCGGCGCCCGGGAGCAAAGCCTGGGGGCGTCTTGGGGTGATGGTTCAGCTTCATTGCGAAGTGCAGGCGCTATTTGCCGTGCCCCCGAGCGCCTTCACCCCCGAGCCGAAGGTGAATTCGCGCATTGTGCGTCTCCAGCCGCGCCTTGGTCCCGCGGGCCTGCCGACGGATCCCCAGCTTTTCGCCGAGGTGGTGCGCGCGGTGTTTGCGCAGCGCAGAAAGACGCTCCGGAACACGCTTAAGCCCTATCCGGAGCGCGAGGCCCTGGGGACCCAGTGGGATCTGTCCCTACGCCCGGAGCAGCTCACGCTTAGCGATTTCGTCCGCCTGGCGAACGATCTCGCGGCGCTTCGGAGCAAGCATGGCTAGCTACGTGGTGGGAGATCTCCAGGGCTGTCTTGAGCCCCTGCAGCGGGGCCTCGACGCGCTGGCCTTTGATCCTGCTCGGGACCGGCTCTGGCTGGTGGGAGACTTGGTCAACCGGGGTCCCGACTCCCTCGGGACGCTACGCTTTCTTCGTGCGCTGGGTGGGGCCGTGCAGGCCGTGCTGGGCAATCATGACTTGCATCTTCTGGCCTTGCTGCTGGGGGGGCGTAGTCCATCCAAGAAAGACACGCTGACGGAAATCCTAGAAGCGGAGGACCGGGAAGGGCTTACGGCCTGGCTCCGGGCCTGGCCCCTTTTGCACTACGACGCTGCCTATGATGCGGTGATGGTGCATGCGGGCATTCCCCCGGGCTTTGATCTTGCTGCCGCCCAGGCGGGGGCGGATGAGGTGGCGTCGCAGCTTCGGGGGCCGGAGGGCCCTGCTTTCCTGTCCGCCATGTATGGCAACGAACCACGATGCTGGGCTGAGAGCCTTGGCGGGACCCCCCGGCTTCGCTGGCTGGTGAACGCCTTCACCCGTATGCGGGTGCTCGACGCGGACGATGGCCTCGATTTGACCTTCAAGGGCCCCCTGGCGGCCCTGCCGCCGGGGCGTCGCCCTTGGTTTGACGGGCTCCACCGGGACTTCGCAACGCGCCGGGTGCTTTTCGGGCACTGGGCGGCGCTGGACGGGGAGGGGGCTCCGGCCCCCTGCTTGGCCCTCGATACGGGGTGCGTGTGGGGGGGTGCCCTAAGCTTTTACTGTTTAGACGACGGCACCTTTCACCGGGAAGAGGCTTGCCCATGAGAATCCTCAAGGTGGGGGGAGCCGTGCGCGATGCGCTCCTGGGCCGTCCCATTCGAGAGCGGGATTGGGTTGTCCTGGGCGGTTCGCCAGAAGCCCTTCAGGCAGAGGGCTATCGCCCCGTGGGACGGGATTTCCCCGTCTTTCTTCACCCGGAAACGGGGGAGGAATATGCCCTCGCCCGCACCGAGCGCAAGGTTCGGGAAGGGCATCAGGGGTTCACCTTTCACACCGCCCCTGACGTGACCCTTGCGGAGGATCTCGCCCGTCGGGATCTCACCATCAATGCCATGGCGGTCGATGAGGCCGGGGTGCTGATGGACCCCTATGGGGGGCTTGAAGATCTTCATCGTCGCGTGCTGCGCCACGTTTCCCCAGCCTTTCAGGAGGATCCCCTAAGGGTTCTGCGCGTGGCGCGCTTCGCCGCCCAGCTGGCGCCCTTTGGCTTCACTCTGGCGCCAGAAACCCAGGCCCTCATGACCACCATGGCCCGCAGCGGAGAGCTCGAAAGCCTCTCTCGGGAACGGTGCTGGCGTGAGCTTGAGAAGGCGCTGGCGGTGCCTGGGGCCCCTGCCTTCTTTTCCGTTTTGCAGCGTTGCGAAGCCCTCGCCCCGTGTTTTCCCCTGCTGGCCCAGACCCCGGAGGCCGTTGCGGTGCTGGCCTCGGTGCCGCCGAGCTTGGATGCCGCTAGGGTCGCGGTGCTTTGGAGTGAAGCGGGGCTCCGCCAGGGCCTTGAAGCCCAGGCCGTGGGCGCAGCCCTACGGTCCCAGGGGGCGTCGAAGCGAGTGATTCAGCTGGCGCAGAGCCTTACGACGACGGCGCCCTGGCTGGCCTCCGGATCGCCGTCGGGTGCTGCGCTGGTCGCTGGAGCCCTTGCCCTGGGGGCACACCGTCAGGGCTCCGTCGCAGAGCAGGCGCAGTACGTTCTAGCTGCCGCCAGCCTTCAAGCCTGGGCGGCGTTCCGGGTCCCGGAGCGCCAGCCGTGGCTGGCGAGCCTGCTGCAGGCGGCGCCGGCCTGCGTGGACGTGCCGGGGGCGGCGCTTCAGGCCCTGCCCCCTGCGGAGCGGGGCCCTGCGCAGGCGCGCCTTCGGCGGGAAGCTTTGGAGCGCTGGCTTGCGGAGCATCCAGCACCACCGGGGGCCAGGGGCTAAGCGTCGTCCCGGCTGCGCCGAAGGGTCAGGGCGATATCGTCGCAGGCGGCGATGGCCCCGGGCTTATGCACCGTGAGTTCCAGCCAGGGTAGATCGAAGGCGTCGAGCAGTCGGGCGCACAGCCGTTCCGCTAGGGTTTCGATGAGCTGAAAGTGTTCCTCTGCGCAGAAGGCCCGGATCTGGTCGGCCAGCGCGCCGTAGTCGAGAGCGTCGGACAGGGCATCTTCCCGAGCGCCGCGGGCGGCTTCCGTGGGTAAGGTCAGGTCGAAGGTGAGGCGCTGAGGGACGGTCTTTTCCCAGTCGTATACGCCGATGAGGGTTTCCACGGCCAAGCCGCGGAGGCTTAAGCGATCATCCATGGGTGGCGGGCTCCAGCTCGGCCAGGGGCCAGCGGGGCCGCGCCCCTATCTCGAGCCCCGTGCGTTGGCCGCTTTCTAAGCGGCACGCTCCGGCATAGGCAATCATGGCGCCGTTGTCAGTACAGAGGGCCGGGCGCGCCAGGTAGGCCCGGGCGCCTCGGGGGGAGAGGCGGGCGTCCAGCGCTTCCCGAAGCCGCTGGTTCGCGGACACGCCTCCGGCGATCACCAGGCGGTCGCGCCCCTGCTGAGCCAGGGCCCGCTCCGCTTTCCTCACCAGCGTATCGACCACCGCTTCCTCAAAGGCAGCAGCGATGGCTGCCCGCTCCTCCCCATCGAGGGTGCCCTCCGCTTCGGCTCGCCGCGTGGCGGTCAGCACCGCCGTTTTCAGCCCCGAGAAGGAAAAGTCGAGGCCCGGGCGGTCGAGCATGGGGCGAGGGAAGCGATAGCAAGCGGCCCGCTCGGGATTCGCCCTTTGGGCGAGGGCCGCCAGGTGGGGCCCGCCGGGGTAGGGCAGGCCCAATAGCTTTGCGGTCTTATCGAAGGCTTCCCCCGCGGCATCGTCAATGGATTCCCCGAGCAGGGTGTAGCGCCCGAGCCCTTCTACATCGACGAGAAGCGTATGGCCGCCGGACACCAGGAGCGCCACAAAGGGAAAGGCGGGCGGGTCCGGTTCCAGGAGCGGCGCGAGGAGGTGCCCTTCCATGTGATGAACCGCCAAGGCGGGAATGCCCAGGGAGAAGGCCAGGCTGCGCCCAAAGGTGGCTCCTACCAGCAAGGCGCCCATGAGCCCGGGTCCGGCGGTATAGGCCACGCCATCGAGATCGTCGAGCTGCCAGCCGGCCTCGGCCAGCACGCTTTCGAGGAGCGGCAGAAGACGACGGCTGTGGTCCCGGCTGGCAAGCTCCGGCACCACGCCGCCGTAGGTGGCGTGGAGGTCGACCTGGCTATGGAGCGCGTCGGCGACGAGTCCGCGTTCCGTGTCAAAGAGCGCGAGGCCCGTCTCGTCGCAGGAGCTTTCGATGCCAAGCACGCGCATGAGCGGATTCACCCACCGAAGAAAGCGGCATGCTAGCAGAGCAAGGCGCCCGTCGCGCGTGGGGGCACGCAGCGCTAGACGGGAGCCTTTCTCCTTCCTATAATCGCGCGCCCTTTAATCAGGAAGGCCCCTAGGTCCTATGCCGAGCGTTAAGGTAAAAGAAAACGAGCCCTTCGATGTGGCTCTGCGTCGTTTCAAGCGGTCCTGCGAAAAGGCCGGTGTGCTGTCGGAAGTGCGTCGTCGCGAGCACTACGAGAAGCCCACGGCAGAGCGCAAGCGCAAGCAAGCTGCGGCGGTGAAGCGCCACGCGAAGAAACTCCAGCGCGAAGCCAAGAAGCTCGAAAAGAGCTATTAAGGGTCGGCCCGTGCCTGCCCTGGTAGAGCGAATCAAAGACGCCGTTAAAGACGCCATGCGCGCCCGAGATAAGGCGCGGCTGGCGGCTTTGCGTTTGGTGACGGCGGAATTCAAGCGTATTGAGGTGGACGAGCGCATCGAAATCGATGACGCGCGCGCCCTCTCCGTGCTCGACAAGATGGTCAAGCAGCGCTTGGATTCGGAAGCGCAATATCGCGCCGCGGGGCGGGACGAGCTTGCCGAAGTCGAAGCCTTCGAAATTACCGTCATTCGCGAATACCTTCCCGAGCCCCTTACCGATGAGGCCCTGGATGCCCTCGTGGCCGAGGCCATTGCTGCCGCTGGCGCCACGTCCATGGCGCAGATGGGCGCGGTCATGGGGCAGCTGAAGCCTAAGGTCGCCGGGCGCGCCGATATGGGCGTGCTCAGCGCTAAGGTGAAGGCGCAGCTCTCCGCCTAGCGCTTAGGCCCCTGTGCGCTGACGCCTCGGGCGCGCAGCGCCGCTCAAACCCCATGCTATGCTTTTTCCCCGCGGGCACGAGTGAGCCGAATGGCTGGTCGCATTCCTCAAGAATTCATTAACGATCTCCTCGACCGCATTGACGTGTCTGAGGTCATCGGCGCGCGCCTCGAATTAAAGCGGGCGGGCAAGGAATTCAAGGGCTTATGCCCCTTTCACGGGGAGAAGACTCCCTCCTTTCATGTGGTCCCGGAAAAGGGCTTCTACCACTGCTTTGGCTGTGGCGTGCATGGCACGGCCCTCACCTTTCTTCTTGAGCACGACCGTCTGGAGTTCGTGCAGGCCGTGGAGACCCTGGCGTCCATGGCGGGGGTGGAGGTGCCCCGGGAAGCGGGGGTGGTGCGGAAAAACGATCGGCGAAGCGCGCTCTTTGCGGTGCTTGAGCGGGCCGATCGGTGGTTCCAGCTCCAGCTTCGTCAGCACCCGGAGCGCGCCCGGGCCGTGGCATATCTGAAAGGTCGCGGACTCACCGGTGCCACGGCGAAGCGCTTCGGCATCGGCTATGCCCCGCCGGGCTATGAAAACCTTTTGAAGGCGCTCGGGGGTGGGCAAGCCCTTGAGCAGCAGCTGATAGAAGCCGGGCTCCTGGCCAGCCGGGAGAGCGGCGGAAGCTACGATCGCTTCCGGGATCGCATCACCTTCCCCATTCGCGACGGGCGGGGGCGCACCATTGGCTTCGGCGGGCGAGTGCTGGGCGATGGTCAGCCTAAGTATTTGAATTCCCCGGAAACTCCCGTGTTTCACAAGGGGCGGGAGCTCTACGGCCTCTGGGAGTGTCGCCAGGCCCTGCGGGATCCGGAGCGGGTCCTCTTGGTGGAGGGCTACATGGACGTGGTGGGCCTTTCCCAAGCGGGGGTGCCGGAGGCCTGCGCAGCCCTCGGTACGGCGGCCACCGCCGACCACCTGGAAAAGCTCTTCCGCCTCGCGCCGGAGGTGGTCCTGTGCTTCGACGGCGATGCCGCGGGGCGTCGGGCCGCCTGGAAAGCGGCGCAGCTGGCGCTCGATGCGCTGAACGACGGCGTTTCCGTGCGGGTGCTGTTTCTGCCCGATGGGGAAGATCCGGACTCCCTCGTTGCGAAGGAGGGCGCCGAGGCCTTTCGGGCCCGGGTGGCCCAGGCGGAAGCGCTGTCGAGCTACCTGTTCCGCACCCTGGGGGAGGGCCTCGATCTCGCCCTTCTCGACGATCGCTCCCGGTTAGCGCACCGAGCCCGGCCGCTTCTAGAAAGGATTCCCGGGCAGCTCGTCAAAACGTTGATGTATCAACGTCTTGCCGAGTTAACGGCGCTGCCCCAGGGCGCCCTTGAGGCGGCGCCGGAACAAGCCGCGCCGGTGGATGCCTACGCCGACGGGCCGTTCCCTGAGGATCCCCCGGATGGGGATCCGCCGCTTGAGGTTCGACGTCCCCAGCCCGCTCCGGTTCGGGGCCGGGTCCGCCGGGAGCGGGCGGAACGGGCCCTCGCGCTATTGCTCAGGCGCCCCGATCTTGCCGATGCGGTGCCTGAAAGCGCGCTCGTGGCCCTTTCCGAGCATCGCTCCGAGGCAGGGCAGTTGCTGGCCGAGCTCCTGACCATTCTCCAGCAGAGCCCTGGCCTTTCGGCCTCGGCGCTGCTCGGGCGCTATGTGGGCACCGATGCCCATGAGCGCCTCCTAAGCCTTGCATCAGCGCCCCTGCCCTTTGAAGGCAGTGCCCTAAGCACGGAGTTCGGGGAACTGCTTGGGCATTTGCAGGTCGAAGGGGAGACGGAAAAGCGCCGGGCCCTCCTTGAGCGGATTCGCACGGGCCAGGCCCAGGACGGGGATCTCGAGGCCTTCCTGGCCCTAAAGCGCGCCGCCGCCGGGGTTGATCCCCAGTCATCTTAGGGCGCTTAGGAGTTGGGCTCAGGCCCGTTTCATCGTATAATGTCCGGCTCGCCCGCCGATATCGAACGCCCTGACGCGAAGGAGCACCATGGCCGCTCAGAGTGCAACGCAGCAACAGCAATCCCAGCTCAAGGAACTTATCGCCAAAGGTAAGGAGCAGGGCTACCTGACTTACGCGGAAGTGAACGATCACTTACCTGCGGACATCTCCGATCCCGATCAGATCGAAGACATCATTCGCATGATCACGGAGATGGGCATCAAGGTCTTTGAACAGGCCCCCGATGCCGATGAGTTGCTCACTGCCGGGGATTCCTCCGCTGACGAACTCGCCGCCGAGGAGGCCGCCGCCGCCCTGGCCGCGGTGGAGACGGAGGTGGGACGCACCACCGATCCGGTCCGCATGTACATGCGAGAGATGGGCACGGTGGAACTGCTCACCCGGGAAGGGGAGATCGAGATTGCCAAGCGCATCGAGGAAGGGCTTCGCGATGTCATGGCGGCTGTCAGCCAGTTCCCGGGAACGGTGGAGTACATCGTCAACGCCTACGACCAGGCGGTTGAGGACGACAAGCTCACGGACGTGCTCATCGGTTATCTCGATCCCACGGACGATGTGCCCCCGGCGGCTCAGGTCCAAAATCGCAATGACAGCGATAACGACGATGACGAGGAAACGGAAACCAATACGGGGCCCGATCCGGAAGAGGCGCGGGCGCGCTTTGAGGCGATTCGCAAACAGCTTAAAAAGACCGAGCGCAACATAAAGCGCTATGGCCGGGATGGGAACGCCGCCATCAAGGATCTCGAGGCGCTGGCGGAGTGCTTTGCCCCGCTCAAGCTGACGCCGAAGCACTTCGATGAGATCGTGCGCCGGGTCCGCACCAACCTTGATGCGGTGCGCGAGCAAGAGAAGGTCATCAGCCAGACCCTCATCCGCCGTGGCCGCATGCCGAAGAAGGTCTTCCTGGCCGAGTTCCCGGGCAAGGAAATCGACGAGAAATGGCTCGAGAAGCAAATTACCGGCAAGCAGGATTGGTCGTCGCGCCTGACGGCCCATGCCGATGAGCTCCGGCGGGCCCAGCGTCGCCTGCGTGCCGTGGTCGAGGAGACGGGGCTGACCGTTGCCCAGATCAAGGAAATCAACCGCGCTATGTCCCTCGGGGAAGCGAAGGCGCGGCGGGCGAAGAAGGACATGGTGGAGGCCAACCTTCGCCTCGTGATTTCCATCGCGAAGAAGTACACCAACCGAGGCCTACAGTTCCTCGATCTGATCCAGGAAGGCAACATCGGCCTCATGAAGGCCGTAGATAAGTTTGAGTATCGCCGCGGCTACAAGTTCTCCACCTACGCCACGTGGTGGATTCGGCAGGCGATCACTCGTTCCATCGCCGACCAGGCGCGCACCATTCGTATTCCGGTGCACATGATCGAAACGATCAATAAGCTCAACCGTATCTCGCGGCAAATGCTGCAGGAGATGGGGCGCGAGCCGACCCCCGAGGAGCTCGGGGAGCGCATGGAGATGCCCGAGGACAAGGTTCGCCGGGTGCTCAAAATTGCCAAGGAGCCCATCTCCATGGAGACCCCCATCGGGGACGACGAAGATTCCCATCTGGGGGATTTCATCGAAGACGTCACCGCCGGGTCCCCCATCGATATGGCGACGGACGAAGGGCTGCGGGAAGCCACTCGCTCCGTGCTCGGGGGCCTAACGGCCCGGGAGGCCAAGGTGCTTCGCATGCGCTTTGGCATCGATATGAACACGGACCACACCCTCGAAGAGGTGGGCAAGCAGTTTGACGTGACCCGGGAGCGGATCCGTCAGATCGAAGCCAAGGCGCTCCGCAAGCTGCGTCACCCGACGCGCTCCGATCACCTACGCAGCTTCCTCGACGATTAAGCACAAGCGCCCTTCGGGGCGCTTTTTTTTGCCCCTAGGCGGCCAGGTAGCGCTGTCCGAGGCGGTGCCGCCGGTCCGGGTTTAGGCCCAGCGCGTCTTCAAGGTAGCGCTCCACGGACGCGAAGTCGGCGGCAATGGCGCCATAGGCGGCCCGAAGATATTCCGGCCGCACGCCGGCGATGGCCATGATGGCCTCGAGCTCCGGTAGGGGGCGGTCGCCGTAGTAGCGGCGCATGCGCGGAAGCACATGGCCCTCTAGGTCAATGGCCATATTCGTGAATAGGTAGTCCGATAGGATGGTCGACTCATCCACGCCTAGGGCATGGAGGATCAGCGCGGCCGCAAACCCCGTGCGGTCCTTCCCTGCGGCGCAGTGCACCAAAAAACCCCCGTCTTCCGTCTGCAGTAGGGCTTCAAAGAGCCGGGCGTAATCCTCTTGGTGGTTCGTTGCGAGTTCGTGGTTGATGGCTACCATGTAGTCGATGCGTGCCTGGGCATCGAGGTCCTCATTGGCTAGGGCTGCGCGCATGGCGATGGCGCTACCCGGGTCCATGGGGATCTCCACCCGTTCGGCGCGAATGCCCGCCGGCGTGGGTTCCTGAGCCCGTTCCTCGGGGCGCCGAAGATCGCAGATCGTTTGAATGCCCAGGGCATTGAACTGGGCTATGCCGTCGTCCCCGAGGCGATCCATGGCGCCGGAGCGAAAGAGCTTTCCCCGATGGATGGCGCGTTGGTGGTGACCTGGGTAGCCGCCGAAGTCGCGCAGGTTGACGGCGCCGGGAATGGCGATGATGCGATCTGGGGTCATGGTGCAGTCCAGCGGTGAATTAGAAAGAGAGAATCGCACAGCTCCGTGACGGGCGCATGGCAATTGACAACGTTGTCATGGGCTGCTCTGCTCAAAGAAAAAGATAGGGGAGTGCCATGTCGCACAGCGTGCTGGCGGTGGGGGAGGCCGATCGCGTCTCCTTGGGTCATAAGCTGGCCTACGGGGCCGGGGCCTTCGTGAATAATCTACTGGCGGCGGCGATCGGTGGGATGACCATCGTGCTGAACCTCGGGCTGGGTATGGATCCGGCGCTCGTGGGGCTGCTAGGCGCCCTGCCGCGGCTCGTGGATGCACTCACAGACCCGCTCATGGGCTACCTTTCGGACCATACCCGGTCCCGCTGGGGCCGACGACGCCCCTACATCTTCTCCGGCTCCCTCGCCGTGGGGGTCATCTTTGCGCTCCTATGGCAGCTCCCGGAGGGGCAGAGCGAATCGTTCTACTTCACCTTCTTTCTGCTGGGCTCCATTCTCTTTTATCTCGCCTATACCGTCTTTGTGACCCCCTGGGTCGCGCTCGGCTATGAGCTCACCCCTGATTATCACGAGCGCACTCGGGTCATGGGCGTTCAGAACGCCATGGGTCAGCTGGCTTATGTGATCGCGCCTTGGTTCCTGGCCTTTATGTACAACGAAGAGCTCTTCCCGAACGTGGTTGAAGGGGCTGCGGGGCTTGGCATCTTGGTGGGAATCGCGGCGATAGTATTTGGGGTGCTCCCGGCGATTTTTCTACGAGAGCGCTTTCAGCGAGCTCCGGAGATTCCGGCCGGGGAGGGCTCCAGGGTGGGGGAGGCGATTCGGGGCTTCCTTCGTGGTTTTGCCCTCACCCCGCGCTTCCGTCCCTTCCTCTTGCTCTGCGGCGCGACCTTCCTTGTCTTCAATGGCTTTATCCTGGTTTCTTCCTTTCAGGCCTACGTCATCATCTTCTACGTTTTCGCGGGGGATGAGGCGCGAGCCGCCGAATACATCGGTTGGGCCGGGACGCTCTCCGCGGTGGCAACCTTTGCAGTGATAGCCCTGGTCACGACCCTGTCCTCCCGCTTCGGGAAGCGCCACACCTTCTTTGCCGCCATT
>JAUILI010000135.1 GCA_030433075.1 Gammaproteobacteria bacterium
GCCAGGGGTTCAGCAGCCCGAGGAGCAGGGCGCGGCGGTGATCCGTAAGGGAAAAGGCTCGAAGGCGGCGCCAGCGCCCCGTGAGGGCGAGGCCAAGAAGGAGCGTCAGGGCAGCGACGCCGTGGGCGCCGCTCAAAAGTTCAATGGGGCTTAGGGTTTTAAGCCCCAGCTTGAAGGCCGTGGCCACGGTGGACCAGAGCAGCACCGCGGCCAGGGCGAGGCCCCAGGCGAGGGGCGGCGTTTTAGGGCTTGAGGGCAAGGATGTCGCACTGGGCGCGGGTCAGCACCTTCTCCGCGGCGTTCCCCAGCACAAGGCCCTTGAGCCCCGTCTTCCCCGTGGTGCCCATGACGAGCAGGTCGGCCTTGAGCTTCGCCGCCGTGTTGTTCACGCCTTGGCCCACCTTGCCCAGGGGCAGGTGCATGTTGGCCTTGGGGATGCCGTAGGGGGCGGCGAGGGCTTCCATGGCTTCCTTTGCCTGGGTGGCAGCGGCCTTCTGCACCTTCCGGGCATCGACGATGTCGAGATCGCTCAGCACGCTGGACACCGTGATGGTGTAAACCAGATGCACTTCCCCGCCGAAGAGGCTGGCGATCTTGCAGCCGGCCTCGATGGCCTTCTTGTTCAGCCGGGCGTGGTTCCGATCCTTCCGCTTGAGATCCAGCGCCACGAGCACCTTCGGCGCCTTCGCCCAGCGCTTCCGGGTGCACAGGAGTACCGGCGCCGGGCATTGGCGCAGCAGGGTCCAGTCCGCCGGGGTGTGGGTGAGGGTTTTGCTCTTGTGCACCGTCTTCACCACCAGGTCCACGGCGCTGCTGTCCACGGCGTCGCAGGTCCAGCGGGCCAGGGCCTCGGTCCACACCGCATCCCCCTTGGCCTTCAGGCCCTGGGCCTCGGCCTTCGCCACCTGCTCGGCGAGCCAGGTTTTCCGGGTTTGGGTGAGCGTGCGCTTTAAGGTGGTTTGGTCCCGCACATCGAGGCTGCTGTCCGTGACCGCCTGGTTGTAGACGAAGGCCTTCAGCTGAAGCTCCGGCGCCCCGTCCCCCGCGGCCTCTAGGGCCTTCCCGAGGGCCAGGGCCCGCTGAAAGGCGATCTGATCGTGCTTCGGCTTATCCATCACAACGAGCGCGTGTTTCAGGGCTTTCACGAGGCAATCTCCAGCGCGGGGTTTGAGCCCCCAGTGTAGCGAGGGAAGGGGCGGGGGCCTAGGCCAGGGCTTGCGCCAGATCAAGACGAAGCGCGCTACACTGCCGCCATGAGCGAAAAAAAATCCTTGATTAAGCCCCCGGCCCTGCACAGCCCGGAAGCCTGCGCGGTGGCCACCCTGACCGACGCGCTGCGCGAGACCATCGCGGCCCAGGTTGCCGCCTTTCCGCGCACCGTGCACGCCGTGGATGATCATCACCACGCCGCCGTGGCCTTGACCGTCATTGAGGAAGGGGTGGGGGCGGATTTGCCCGGGCTCCCAGCCCGCTCCACGCCCTCCCGCGCGCCGGCCCTGCTGCTGACGCGCCGGGCCCTGACCCTTCGGCGCCATGCGGGGCAGTGGGCGCTCCCGGGGGGGCGGCTCGACCCGGGGGAGACGCCGGAGCAAACGGCGCTCCGGGAGCTGGAGGAGGAGGTGGGTCTGGCCCTGCCCGCCTCGGCGGTGCTTGGCTGCCTCGACGACTTCACTACCCGCTCGGGGTTTGTCATGACCCCCGTGGTGCTATGGGGCGGCGCGGCAGCGGAGCTCACCCCGAGCCCGGCGGAGGTGGCCTCCATTCACCGCATTCCCCTCGGGGAATTTGTTCGCGACGACGCCCCGCGGCTCGAACCGCCCCATGAACCGGGGGGCGCGCCGGTGCTGCGCATGCCCGTGGGGCGGAGCGATATCGCCGCGCCCACGGCGGCGCTGATCTACCAGTTTCGAGAACTGCTGTGCTTCGGGCGCGTCACCCGCGTCGCTCACTTTGACCAACCGCGCTTCGCCTGGCGCTAGCGCTTCGGCTTCGGAGGCTCTCTATGCTTCGCTCCCTGTTGTTCTGCGCCCTGACCCTGCTCGGGGCCACCGGTCCCACGGCCCTCGCGGCTCCGGGCCCGGATCCCGACGCCGCGCTGGCGCGGCTGGCGGACTACCTGCGCATCGACACCATCAATCCCCCGGGGAACGAAAGCCGCGCCGTGGCCTTCCTCGCCAAGATCTTCGACGCCGAGGGCATCGCCTACGAAACCTTTGAGGCCACCCCCGGGCGAGGGAGCATCGTGGCGCGCCTCCCCGGCGGCGATCAGCCGGCGCTGATGCTGTTGAACCACTCCGACGTCGTGCCCGCTGACGCGAACGCTTGGGTGGTGCCGCCCCTCTCTGGCGCGGAGCGGGATGGCTACCTCTACGGCCGCGGCGCCCTCGATACGAAGGGCCTGGCCATGATCCAGCTCGAGGCCTTTCTTGCCCTGCATCGCAGCGGTCGGGCCCTGGATCGCCCCGTGCTCTTCGCCACCACGGCGGATGAGGAAGCCGGGGGCTACTTCGGCGCGGGCTGGATGGTGCGCCAGCGCCCCGATCTCATCGCCGACGTCGGCTTCGTGCTGAATGAAGGGGGCGGCGGCCGGGTGCAGGGCACCATCCCGGTCTTTTCCGTGGAGGTCACGCAGAAGATCCCCCTGTGGCTGCGGGTGACGGCGCGGGGGACCCCGGGGGCACGGCTCCTCGCCCCGGGCGCGCACGGCCCCGGACGATCTGATTCGGGCCCTGGCCCGGGTGACGGAGCAGCGCTTTGCGCCGCGCCTGCTGCCCGTGGTGGCCGAGGGCATGAAGGCCGTGGCCGATCTTAAGCCGCCCCATCTGCGGCCCTACTACGAAGAGCCAGATCGCCTGCTCGACGATGCGGAAGGGCGCTTGGCCTTGCGCCTTGATAGCTCCGGCGCCCACGCGCTGCTGCGGGACACCTGTGCCTTAACGCGCCTGGGCGGTAGCCTGAAGATCAACGTCATTCCCTCCCAGGCCTGGGCCGAACTCGATTGCCGCCTGCTGCCGGATACGGACCCGGACGCCTTTATTGCCCAGCTCGAGACCCTCATCGACGATCCGGATATGCAGGTGACCCGGCTTATGGGCTTCACCGCTGCCGTGTCCAGCACGGAAACGGCGCTCTATGGCGCCATCGAGGACACGCTCACGGAAGCCCTGGCCCAGGCTCGGGTCGTTCCCGCCATGGCCACGGGCTTCACCGATTCCCACTTCTTCCGGGATCTGGACATCACCGCCTATGGCTTTGGCACGGTGCTCCTGGGGGCCGACGAGCTTTCCGGGGTGCATGGCCATAACGAGCGGGTGAATATCGAAGCCTTCAAGGCCGGGGTGGGGCTCTACCACACGGTGCTGGAGCAGTTTCTCTTCGGCGGCCCCTAGGCTAGGCGCCGCGGTGCGCCGCGCGTTAGGCTTACCGCCGAGGTTGGTTTTTCCCTACAGACTTTAAGGAGGCCCTCATGGCTGCTGTTGGCGACAAGATTCCGAGCGCGACCCTGAAGATCATGGGTGAGAAAGGTCCCCAGGATCTCTCCACGGACGAGCTCTTCGCGGGCAAGAAGGTGGTGCTCTTCGCCGTTCCCGGCGCCTTCACCCCGACCTGCTCCATGGCGCACCTGCCGGGCTTCGTGGCGCTCGCGGACAAGATCAAGGACAAGGGCGTGGATGCCATCGCCTGCCTGTCCGTGAACGACGCCTTCGTGATGGACGCCTGGGGCAAGGGCGCGAATGCGGAAGAGCTGCTCATGGTGTCGGATTGGGACGCGGGCTTCTCCAAGGCCCTGGACCTCACCATGGACGCCAGCGGCTTCGGCCTTGGCGTGCGCTCCCAGCGCTTTGCCCTCATCGCCGAAGATGGCGTCATCACCCACCTCGCCGTGGAAGCGCCGGGGCAGTTCGAGGTGAGCAAGGCCGAGGCGGTGCTCGAAGCCCTCTAGCCCTTCCGCTTCACGCCGTCCGGTCGGGGACGAATCAGGCACTCCTGCATGGCCGAGGCCACCAGGGTGCCGTCCTCGGTGTAGAAGTGCCCTCGCACGAAGCCCCGGGCGCCATGGGCGTTCGGGGATTCCTTCTCGAACAGCAGCCATTCATCGGCCCGAAAGGGGCGGTGGAACCAGAGGGAATGATCAAGGCTGGCGCCCTGAATGGTGTCGCTCCCCGCCGGGGAGCGGCCGTGGGGCAGCATGCTCGTGCTCATGAAATCCATATCCGACAGATAGGCGAGCACGGCCTGGTGCTGGCTTAGGCGATCGCTCAGGGGCCCGTTGGTCTTCATCCAGGTGTTTTTGTGGGGTGGATAGGGCCGGGGGTCGGTCATGAGAATGCCCTCCACCTGCCGGCTTTCGATGGCCTCGTAGCGAAAGGCAAAGCGCCCAATGCGCGGGTGCGCCTCGGCGAGCTTCATGTAGCGGTCGTAGTCGCTGCGAAGGTCTTCCGGCTTAGCCACCGCCGGCGCTTGCCGCGCGTGCTCAAGGCCCTCCTCATCGGTCTGGAAGGAGGCATCCATGCTGAGGATGGCCCGTCCATCCTGAAGCGCCAGCACCCGGCGGGTGGTGAAGCTCTTCCCGTCGCGAATGCGCTCCACGTCGTAAACGATGGGGCGATTCCAGTCTCCCGCGCGAATGAAGTAGCTGTGCAGCGAGTGCAGGGCCCGGTCCTCCGCCACGGTGTGATAGGCCGCGCTGATGGCCTGGGCCAGGACCTGGCCCCCGAAGACATGGGGTGTGCTGGCGTCGTTCTGCCCCCGGAACAGGTGAGCCTCCAGGGGTTCGACGTCGAGATAGGGCAAAATGTCGTTGAGCTGGGCCATGGTCGAGCGGGTCCGGTCTTCGCAAAAGCCCATTGTAGTCGCTCGGGCAGCGCTGCGTCCGGGTCCGGGAAGGCGCTGCCCCTTGCATTTTTTCCTTGGGGCGCGATGATGCGGCCACGCGGGCGCGTACCCCTCATTCCCTCGGAGGTTCCATGAAGCGTTGCCTCGCGTCTCTCCTTGCCCTGACCCTGAGTGCGG